>JBPCJQ010000094.1:0-5109 GCA_051005135.1 Acidimicrobiales bacterium | reverse complement strand
CGGGACGGCCCAGCCCCCCCAGCAACACCCCCCCGCTGTTTGGCTCCGGTCTCCCCTCCCCTCGGCGACCCAAACCCCAACCAGAACGGGGGGGGAGGGTCTGGATCCACTCCCACGCCAATTCGACCTGGGCCCGAAGATCCTCCCAGGTGCCGTCGTTGACAATCACGCGGTCGGCGGCAGCCAGGCGTTCGGCACGGGTCGCCTGGGCCGCCATGCGGCGGCGCGCATCGGCCTCGCTCATACCCCTGCCCTTTACCAGCCGGCGCAGGGCCATGTCCTCGGGGCAGTCGACTGCGACCACCACGTCGGCGCCCTCCCATCCCACCTCCACGAGAAGGGGCACCACCGCGATCACCACCTCGGCGCTCCCGACCAGCGCCGCCAGGCGCCGGGCCCAGGCGGCCGCCACGGCGGGGTGGACGATCGCCTCGAGGTCGGACCGAGCGGCGGGATCAGCAAAGGCCATGTCGGCCAGGGTCTGGCGGTCAATTTGGCCATCGCCGACAACCACCCCGGGACCGAAGCGTTCGATCACCGCGGCGTGGGCCGCCTGACCGGGCTCCACCACCTCGCGGGCCAGATCGTCGGAATCCACTACGACCGCGCCGCGTTCGGCCAGCAGGGCGGCGACCGACGATTTTCCCGACCCGATGGCGCCGGTGAGGCCGACGACCACCACCTGTGGTGGCCTACGCCTCGTACTGCACGGAATGGCGGCCGGCGAGGATCGGCCACAGCCGCTCAGCCAGTAGATGACGGTGGGCGGGGTGCTCGGCGTAGCGGCGGTAGGCGTCGGCATCGTCGAAGTCGGCCACCAGCGCAAAGTCCTCGTTGCCACCGCCCAGGCGGAGGTCGGGGCCGAACCGGTAGCTGCGGATGTCGGGGATGCGAGCGGGCAGTGCGCCAGTCCCTCGGAGAACGCCCTCACGGCCACGTCGGACGCGTCCGGCTTCCAGGAGAAGAGCACGACGTGGCGGAGGATGCCCCACGCTAGCCAAGACGGGGCATATACCCCCTGCCGTCACTCCCAGCAGCCGTCACTCCCAGCAGCACAACCCGGCGAGGAAGTCGCGAACCAGGCCCGACCACGACCGGATGCCGGGCAGGTCGGAGGCCACGTGCAGCTCGCTGAGCACGAGGAGATGGGCCAGCGACTCCGCCACCGATACTGGGTGGGCAGGGTCGTCGGCCCACGCCAGGACGAGGGTGGGCACCACGATGGCGTGCACCTCCTCACGGGTGGGCAGGTCTGATGCGGCCGCCCCCCGCAGGATGGCAGGAACGGCCTTGGTGTCCATGGTCAACAGGTGCCGAGCGGTGACATCGCGCTCACTGGGCAGCTCTTGGGCAAAGATCCGGGGCTGGGGCCGGCGGCGGAAGTCGTCGGCCCACGCGGGCAGGCCATGGCGTTCCACCACCTGGGCCGCCTCTTCGCAGTTCTCGACGTCGGGGGCCCGCTCCTCCCATGCCCTCGGGGGGACAACCAACACCAGTGCCTGCACCCGCTTGGGCGCCCGCAGCGCGGTCCATAGAGCGACGGCGCTACCCATGTCGGCACCACCCGCCACGAACGGCCCGGTGCCGCCGGCGCGCAGCATGTCGTCGACCATGCACGGCCAACGGAAGGCCCGGTCGTAGTACTGCATGGCCGCGGTCTGGCCATGCCCCCGAGCGTCGTAGCGGACGACCCGGGCCACCTCCTCGGGCACCGACCAGTCGAAGAGCCCGAGCTCGTCCTCGTGGGCACGCGAGCTGGCCAGGCCGTGCGCCCACACCAGAGCACACCGGGACATGCCCTCACAGTGGACGAGATCGCCACCAACATCAATAGGGGCTTGCCGCATCTAGATGCAGCGGACATTCACAGGCGCACGTACACGACCCAATCATCGTCGTCGAACACCTGACGCCACCGGCCGTTGAGCGCCAGGATGGTGGCCAGGGGGAGGGTGCGGTCCCATAGAACCGTGTCGACGTCGTAGTGGTCGAGCACGCCGAGGGATTCGGGCCGGCCCGCCACCAAGCGGCGGTAGTCGGTCGACACCTGTACCGGGTACATATCGTAGCGGTCGTCGATGAACACCTTGGCCCGCCTCCCGTAACGGAGAGTCAGGTAGTTGCCCACGAAGTCCTGCTCGGCCACATGATGGGACGGGCCCAGGTAGCCGTTGGCATCGAGGAACGACACCGCCTTCTCGGGGTACAGCCGCACGCTCAGTGGCGGCTTGTCCCAGATCGACGCCCCGAACAAGATGAACAGCACGACGATGGTGGCCAGCACCGCCCGGTTGGCCCGTGCCCGTGGCGGGGGGCCGAGAAACGCGGATCGGGTCGGCCGGTCGGCCCCGTCGCCTCGCCGCAGAGCTCGTCCGACCACCGGTGCGATCACCACCGCGGCCATGGGCAGGTTGCGCGCCGCCACCAGGCTGATAGCCACGAAGGTGACCACCGGCACCAGGTCGCGCCAGGCCACCCTGGCGCGCACGAGCAGGGCCAGGGCGACGACCAGGCTGACAAGAGCCAACCTACCGGCCGTCCCTTGGAAGTCGGGTGACCGCCACTCGACGATGCTGGCGAACACCGATCGCTTCTCGCCCACGGTGAGGGGAAAGGCGAGCAGGCGCGCGCCGAGCGGGTTCAGCACCGATACCGCCAGCCCGGCGACGAACCCTCCGATGTAGCGGACGGTGTCATGGGGCCGCGCCTTCCAGTCGAGCCACTGCCCCACGGCCAGAGCCACCAGCCAGGCCAGGCCGAGAGGGAACGACCCATGGCACTGGACCCACAGCCACACCAACGGGACGAGCAACCAGGGGCTGCGGCGGTGCTCGACGACTGAAACGAGCAGGGCCATGCACACCAGGCCGAAAAGCAGCGGGCGGGGAGCCCAGTAGGGGGCGCTCATGCCGATCACCACGCCGGCGGCGACGACCGTTCTCGCTGGGGAACCGGCCCGGGCCAGACGGATCAGCAGCATCGCCAGCAGGCTGGCGATCAGGGCCTGTTCGAGTACCACCAGCCGGTAGCCACCGAGGCCATGGAGCCAGCCGTAAGTCCACTCCGGCAACCAGCTCTGCGCGACCCAGCGGTGGTCGGCCGCGGTGAAGGAGTAGGGGTCGGTGCGGGGGATCCCGAGCCCGGCCACGGCGTCGACGCCAGTGCGAAGGTGGGTGAACATCGAGTTGTCGCCGATGGGGCGCACGCCGAGGCGGAAGGCGAACAAGACGAGGACAGCACCGAACAACCGCTCTGTCTGGGACTCACGAACGGCGCGAGTCAGCCTGGACATGGCGCCCACGGGATGTCCGGGTGCCGCCCGCGCACCCGATCGCTATCCCGCGACTGACCCCTCCTCGGGCCCTGTTCCCCGCTCAGAGGGCCGCTCGGGCCCTGTTGACGGCTCAGAGGGCCGCTCGGGCCCTGTTGACGGCACCTCGCCAGTGTCGGCGTCGGGCTCGTCATCACCGCTGGCCGCGGGCTTCGCATCGGCGTTGGCCGGCAGCTCGGGGGCGAAGTCGGCCCATGCCGCCTGGGCCTCGGTCTCGGGGGTGAACTCCCCTGCCTGGTACTCGCCGATGTAGTTGCCGGCGTCGTCGTAGGCATGCTCGCCGAACGCCTCCTGGTACTCGGCGGAGACGATGCCGCCTTCGGCCGCCTGCTTGATCGACAAGCTGATGCGGCGGCGTTGCAGGTCGAGATCGATGATCTTGACCCACAGCTCCTCGCCCGCGGTGACCACCTGCTCGGGGAGGTCGACGTGGTGAGCGGCCATCTCCGAGATGTGGACCAGACCCTCGATGCCGTCACCCACCTGGAGGAAGGCTCCGAAAGGAACCAGCTTGGTGACCCGACCGTAGACCAGCTCGCCCACCCGGTGGTTGTTGGCGAACTCCTGCCACGGGTCTTGCTGGGTAGCCTTGAGCGACAGGCTGATGCGCTCGCGGTCGAGGTCGACCTCGAGCACCTCCACGTCGATCTCGTCACCCACGGCAACCACCTCGGACGGGTGGGCTACATGCTTCCACGACAGCTCGGAAACGTGGACCAGGCCGTCCATCCCTCCGAGGTCGACGAAGGCGCCGAAGTTGACGACCGACGACACCGTGCCCCTGCGCTTCTCGCCCGGCTTGAGGTTGTCGAGGAACTCCTCGCGCTGCTCCTTCTGGGTCTCCTCCAGCCATGCTCGGCGGGACAACACCACGTTGTTGCGATGCTTGTCGAGCTCGATGATCTTGGCCTCGAGGCTGCGCCCGACGTAGGGCATCAGGTCGCGCACCCGGCGCAGCTCCACCAGAGAGGCAGGCAGGAAGCCCCGCAGGCCGATGTCGAGGATCAGGCCGCCCTTGACCACCTCTATGACCGGCCCGGAGACCACCCCTCCGGTCTCTTTGATCTGCTCGATCGTGCCCCAGGCCCGCTCGTACTGGGCACGCTTCTTGGACAGGATCAGCCGCCCTTCCTTGTCCTCCTTGGTGAGGACGAGGGCCTCGATGCGGTCACCCAGGCTGACGATCTGGCCGGGATCGACGTCGTGGCGGATGGACAGTTCTCGCGAAGGGATCACGCCCTCGGACTTGTAGCCGATGTCGAGCAGGACCTCGTCCTGGTCCACCTTCACCACCTCGCCGGTGACGATGTCGCCGTCGTCGAAGTTGACGATGGTGCCGGCGATGGCGTCCTCGAAGGTCGTGCCCTCGGGGAGGTCGTCGAGGGTGACCTGGCGGAACACGTGCTCGCCCTCGACAGGCGCGCCGTTGGAGGTGTCAGCAGGCGCAGGAGCGTCGGCAACTTCGGTGGCAACCGGGGTCACGACATCGGAGGGAGCCGCGTCGGTAGGGGCTTGGTCGGACATGAGGTGGTCTCGCTTCTTTCGGGCAGGCTCCCGCCCGTACTTCGGGCCGATCAGGGAGGACGTAGACCTGCGAACGAGCGGTCAACGCATCGAAGATTCTACCCGTCCCCCTCGGAGCCCGCCGCGGGTGCCCGCCGCCAACCATCTCGTGTAGGCCCAGCTGGCCTGGTCGCGGGGGGGGGGGAGGGGGGGGGAGGAGAGGGAGGGGGGGGAGGGTGGTAAGCGAAGGAGGCCCGACGACCGACGTCTCCCGT
>JBPCJQ010000093.1:0-18379 GCA_051005135.1 Acidimicrobiales bacterium | reverse complement strand
GAGTTGACCCGACTGGCGTCCATCGATCCGCTGACCGGGCTCCGCAACCGCCAGTCGCTCGAGGCCGATCTCGCCCAGCTGCACGCCACCTGCGCCCGCCACGGCCGCCGGTACTCCCTCGCCATGTGCGACGTCGACCACTTCAAGTCGTACAACGACAGCCAGGGGCATCTGGCCGGCGACGATGCCCTTCGCAGCATCGGGTCGACGTTGGCCCTCGTGGCCCGGCGAAGTGACAGCGTCTACCGCTACGGCGGTGAGGAGTTCCTCATCGTCCTCTCGGAGGAGCACCCAGACGGGGCCTTTGCCGGCGCCGAGCGGCTCCGACGCAGCATCTCCGACCTGGCGCTACCCCATCCCGCAAGCCAGGAGAGGGTCATCACTCTCAGCGTCGGCATCGCCGGGTACGATCCCGCCCGTCCGTCCACGGGGCGAGAGGTCCTCGAATCGGCCGACGCCGCCCTCTACCAGGCCAAGGCGGAAGGACGGAATCGGGTGGTTTCGTCCTGTCCGGACCCCGGTTAGAGCAACAAAGATGCCGTAGCCGGCAGAAGGGCGTACCATGGCCCTTCCCACTTCGCTCAGTGGGCACCTCGGAGGATCCGTATCGTGGCGAATCGCGTCCAAGCAGCCCCGGAAGAAGACCTCGTCCGGCTCTATCTCAGTGACATCGGCCAGCACACGCTGCTGTCGAAGGATGACGAAGCAACCCTCGCAGAGGCGCGCCTCGTCGGCCTCGACGCGGCCGAGGAGCTGGCCAAGACCAGCCCCACGCCGGCCCGCAAGCGGCAACTGCGAAAGCTCGTGCAGGAAGGCGAAGCTGCGGAACTGCGCTTCGTCGAGGCCAACCTGCGCCTCGTCGTCTCGATCGCCAAGAAGTACCAGGCGTCGGGCGTCCCCCTGCTCGACCTCGTGCAGGAGGGGAACCTCGGCCTCATGCACGCCGTCGAGAAGTTCGACCACCGCAAGGGCTTCAAGTTCTCCACCTACGCCACCTGGTGGATCCGCCAGGCCATCACCCGCGGCATCGCCAACACCGGCCGCACCATCCGCCTGCCGGTGCACGCCGGCGACACCCTGGCCCGGCTGCAGAAGGCCCGGGCCCGCCTCGAGCTCAAGCTGGGCCGCCCCGCCACCCTCTCCGAGCTGGCGGCCGAGGTGGAGATGCCCGAGGAGAAGGTCACTGAGGCCTTGCGGTTCGCAGCCGAACCCCTGTCGCTGTCCGAGCCGCTGCGCGAAGACGGCGACGCCGAGCTGGGCGACGTCGTCGAGGACCGCTCCGCCGAGTCGCCGTTCGAGGTGGCGGCCACGGCCCTGCTACCCGAGGAGATCGCCAAGCTGCTGGGCCCCCTCGACGAGCGGGAGCGGGAGATCCTGCGCTTGCGCTTCGGTCTCGACCGGGGCGAGCCCCGCACGCTGGAGGAGGTAGGCGAGCACTTCAACCTCACCCGCGAGCGCATCCGCCAGATCGAAGCACGGGCCATGTCCAAGCTCCGCCACCCGAGTAGCGACACCGGCGCCCGCGACCTCCTGGCCGTCTAGTCGCCCGCCCGCTAAGCTGTCGGCGGAGGTGTCCGGGCGCCTGGTGGGCCCCACCGCCTTCAAAGCGGCTGGGACGGGTGATCCCCGTCCGGCGGGTTCGATTCCCGTCCACCTCCGCCAGTTGAAACAGGTTAGGGTGAGCTCATGAAGAAGCTTCTCATCATCGCCGTCCTGGTCGCCCTTGGAGTAGTGGCCGCCAAGAAGGTTCGCGGGGCCTAGGGCCCCGCCCGCGGAAATCTCCATGTAGCCCTTGCCTGAGGGCTGGTAGTCACCTAGCCTGACGGCGTTGCCTGCGGCTTCGCCGCCCCGGACGGCGCCCTGACCCGCTGCCTGCCGTACCCCTTCCCCCTTGGCTCGATTTCGCGCGCCCCGGGAGGGTTTCGTGCTCATCGCCTGCTGGTCGCCCAAGGGCGGCAGCGGTACTACCGTCGTCTCCAGCGCCTTGGCCCTGGTATTGGCTGGCCCTGGCGGCTCGAACCTGGTACTCGGTGATCGCGCCACCGGCAAGGGTGGCCCCGTCCTGCTCGTCGACCTGGCCGGCGACGTCCCTGCTGTCCTCGGCGTCCCCGAACCTGCCGGGCCGGGCGTGTCCGAGTGGCTGGCCGCCGGGCCCGAAGTGCCGCGCGACGCTCTCAGCCGCCTGGAGGTCGAGGCGGGCGGTGGGATCAGGCTCGTGCCCCTCGGCGACGTCGGCATTGGGTCGGCGGGCATTGGGTCGGCGGGCATTGGGTCGGCGGGTCTCGAGGCCGCGGCTAGCGGTCGGGGGGAGGCCCTAGCCACTGCCCTGGCGGCCGACCGCCGGCCGGTGGTGGCCGACTGTGGTCGGGCCGACGACGGCGCTGCGCTTGCCGTCGCGGCCGGGGCCACCCTGTCGCTGCTCGTGCTGCGCCCCTGTTATCTAGCCCTACGCCGGGCCATGGCTGCCCCCATCCGCCCCAGCGGAGTGGTGTTGGTGACCGAGAGCGGCCGCTCGCTGGGGCGGCGCGACGTCGAGGAGGTCCTCGGGGTACCCGTTCGGGCCGAGATCAGCTACGACCCGGCCGTGGCTCGCGCCGTCGACGCTGGCCTGCTCGCCACCCGGGTGCCGCGTGCCCTCGAACGCTCTCTGCGGCTGGCAGCATGAGCGCTGGCACTGCGTCGGCCCGATCGCGGGTGCATGCCCGCCTGCTGGCCGAGGGGGCGGGTCCGGTGCTGGCCGAGCGCCTGGCCGCCTTGGTCGGCGAGGAGGCCCCCTTGCTGGGCGCGGCCCAGCGTGCCGTGGTAGTCGACGAGGTGCTGGCCGAGGTCCAGGGGCTCGGGCCACTCGAGCCCCTGCTGGGCGACCCTGCCGTCACCGAGGTGATGGTCAACGGGCCCGGACGGGTATGGGTGGAGCGGTCGGGCCGCCTCGAGCGCATCCCCCTGGCCCTCGACGCCGGAGCCATCGAGCATCTCATCGAGAAGGTCGTGGGCCCGCTCGGCCTGCGGGTCGACCGGTCGTCGCCCCTGGTCGATGCCCGCCTGCCCGACGGCTCCCGCGTCAACGCGGTGGTGCCGCCGCTCGCCATCGACGGGCCATGCCTCACCATCCGCCGCTTCGGCGCCCGCCATGTCCCCCTCGAGGCGTTCGCAACGCCCTCGGTAGTGGCGCTGCTGTCGTGGGCGGTAGAGGCCCGTCTAAACATTCTGGTGTCGGGCGGCACGGGGGCAGGCAAGACCACCCTGCTCAACGCCCTTGGTGGCCACATCCCCGCCGAGGAACGGGTGGTGACAGTGGAGGATGCCGCCGAGCTGCGACTGCCTGGTGACCACGTGGTGCGCCTGGAAGCCCGCCCCGCCAACGCCGAGGGCGCCGGCGCTGTCCGGGTACGCGACCTGGTGCGCAACGCCCTGCGCATGCGCCCCGACCGCATCCTGGTAGGCGAGGTCCGGGGGCCCGAGACCCTCGACATGCTCCAGGCCATGAACACCGGGCACGAGGGCTCCCTCTCCACCTGCCACGCCAACAGCCCCACCGACGCCCTGCGCCGCCTCGAGACCATGGTGCTGATGGGCGACGTCGACCTGCCCCTCGATGCCGTGCGCACCCAGCTCGAGTCCGCCCTCGACCTGGTCGTGCAGGTGTCGCGAGCCGCCGGCGGCTCCCGCCGCGTCGTCGAGGTGGCAGAGGTAGTGGAGCACCCGACGGGCTCTCCCGTGACGGCGACAGGTCGCACCCGCCTGTTGGCCGACGGGTCAGGCGTAGTCGCCCTACCAGTGCGGCCGTCCCGAGCCCCTGGCTGTCGTCCACCCAGTGCCGGCTGGTTGGCGGTAGCGCCATGAGCCCGGCGATCGCCACCGCCCTGTTGATACTGGCCTCGGGTGGGGCGCTGCGCCAGGCAGTTCACGCAGGCTGTCGCAAAGATGTGGCCCGCCGGTTGCCGGGTGCAAGCCGCCAGGAGCACCGACCGCACCTGGCTGCGCCCCGCCGGCTGGCCCCCGCGCTGGCTGCCGCCGGTTTCGATTTCGACGCCGACACTGCGTTCACGGCGTGGTGCGCGTCCGTCCCCGTCGTCTGCGGTTTGGCCCTGGTGATGGCCGGTCCTGTCCTGGCCGGGTTGGCAGCCGCAGCGGCGCTGGCGGCCCCGATCCTGGTGCTCCGCAGCCGTCGAGGCGCGGGCGACGCCCGTGTCGAGTCCGACCTGCCAGCAGCCCTCGAAGCCGTAGCCCGGGCCATGCGATCAGGGGCGTCGCTGCGCCAAGCGGTGGAGGAGGCGGCGGGGCGCACCCCGGGGAGCCTGGGCTCGGAGCTGGCCACCGTGGCCGCCCAGGCGGCTCGCGGAGCACCCCTCGTGCAGGCGCTCGAGGGCCTGGCCGAGCGGCGTCAACTGCCCGGCGTGCGCCTGGCGGTTGCCGCCCTTTGCCTGGGGGCCGAGACGGGCGGCGCCCAGGCCAAGGCGGTCGACGGTGTGGCCACCACCCTCCGAGACCGCCTGGGCGTGATCGCCGAGGTGAAGGCCCTCTCCGCCCAGGCCCGGATTTCGGCGGTGGTAATGAGCGTGGCCCCCCTCGGGTTCGGCGCCTTCGCCGCCGCTACCGATCCCCGAACCGGCGCCTTCTTGTTCCACACCATGGCCGGCCTGGTCCTACTTGCCGCGGGCGCCGCCCTCGACGGCCTGGGGTGGCTGTGGATGAGCCGGTTGTCACGGGTGGCGGCATGAGCCGGGTATGGGCGGCGATGCTGCCGGCCGCCTGGGCCGGTGTGGTCGTGGCCGCTGGCCTTCGCCTGCGCCCGGCGCCTGCCCGGGTGCGGGCCCTCACGGCTCCTCGGCGCGAAGCCGCAGATGACGGCAACACGGCCGGCGGAGGGGCAGGGGCCCCGCCGCTCGGAGGAGGACGGGCCGCCTCCGTGGCGAACGGGGATTGTTGGGGCCCCGTCCGGGGCGGCGAAGCCGCAGATGACACGGCCGGCGGCGGGACAGGGGCGGCGTGCAGAGACCTCGTCGAGAGTTTGGGGGCGTGGGTGCTGCGGCGGGCCCACCGCACGCCCGATCCCCACACTGCCCGGCGACTGGGCACAGCGCTGCTGGCCACCGCTGTGGTGCTGGGGGTGGTCCCGCCCGTGGCACCTGTGGTCGGGGTGGTGGCCTGGGCCTTTCCCGGGGTACAGGCAGGTCGGGCCGAGCGGCGCCGGCGAGCGGCGCTGGTCGCCGACCTCCCCGACGTCGTCGACCTCCTCGCCCTGGCCGTGGGCTCCGGGCTCACCGTCGGGATGGCCGTCGCCCACGTGGCCCGCCGCGGCTCGGGCCCGCTGGCCGGCGAGCTGCACCGGGTGCTCGAGGAGGTGGCTCTCGGGAGGCGGCTGGCCGATGCTCTCGACGACCTGCCTGCCCGGGCGGGGGAGGCGGTTCGCCCCCTGGTCGGTGCCCTGGTGTCCTCCGAGCGCTACGGCGCCCCCCTCGTGGCCGGCCTCGAGCGCCTGGCCGACGAGGTCCGGCGCGATCGTCGCCGGCGGGCCGAGGAAGCGGCCCGCAAGGTGCCGGTGAAGCTTCTCTTCCCCCTGGTCGCCTGCACGCTGCCTGCCTTCGGCCTGCTCACCGTGGGCCCCCTGATCGCCAGCGCCGTGCGGTCGCTGCGCATCTGACCTCCCCCTTTCCAGCGCGTACCTCAATCTTCAAGGAGCCTCATGCTCACTATCTACGTCCACATGCGAACTGCCATCCTGGCGTTGGCCTCCAAGCCCATCCGGCGCGACGAGCGAGGACAAACCTCGGCCGAGTACGCCCTCGTCCTGCTGGGGGCGGCAGCCATCGCCCTGTTGATCGTGGCCTGGGCCACCAAGAGCGATCTGATCGGCAAGCTGTTCGACGCCGTCATCAACGCCATCACCGGCAAGGTGAAGTGACGGCTACTGGCGATCGTTGGGGCCGTGGGGTCGAGGGCCAGGCGGCGGTCGAGCTGGCCCTCGTCCTGCCCCTTGTCGCCGCTGTCCTGCTCGCCATCGTCCAGGTGGGCCTGCTCGTGCGCGACGAGGTGCTGGTTGTGCACGCCGCCCGGGAGGCGGCCCGGGAGGCAGCGGTGGAGGCGGCGGCGGGGGCACCCAGGCAGGCCGCGGTGGCCGGCTCGGGCCTGGAAGCCAACCGCCTCCAGGTCGACGTCTCCGGCCGGGGAGCCGCCGGCAGCCGCGTTCGCGTCAACGTCCGTTACCGGGCACCCACCGACGTACCTCTCGTGGGCGCGGCGGTGGGTGACGTCACCCTCCAGGCCAGCGCCACCATGCGCGTGGAGCACTGACTCCCGGGTAGCGAGGGAGGAGTTGGTAGCTTGGGTGCAACGAGCAAAGGAGCAGGGATGGAACTCGGCCTCGACGTCAGCGAACGGGGCAAGTACGCGGTGCTCAGCGTCCATGGCGAGGTCGACGTGTACACCGCTCCCAAGTTCCGTGAGCGGCTCATCGAGCTCGTCACCGAGGGCAAGCACCAGATCGTCGTGGACCTCGAGGGTGTTGACTTCCTCGATTCCACCGGGCTGGGTGTGCTCGTCGGGGGCCTCAAGCGCCTGCGCAGCCACGACGGCAACCTGGTGCTCGTCTGCACCCAGAGCCGCATCCTCAAGGTGTTCGAGATCACCGGGCTCACCAAGGTCTTCGACATCTACCCGTCGGTCGACGAAGCCACCGCGGACTCCTGAGGGTCCGATGCCCGAAGAGGTCGTCGCCCTGGAGATCCCGGCGCGCGCCGAGTTCGTGGCCCTGGCCCGCCTGGTCGTCTCCGCCCTGGCCGCCACCGGCAGCCAGCTGGCCGACGAGCGGGTCGACGACTTGAAGATCGCTGTCTCCGAGGCGTGCACGAACGCCATCGAGGCTCACGACGCCACGTCCACCTCGGAGCGGGTACGCGTGCGGTGCTGGGCCGACGACCGGGGCCTGGAGGTCAGCATCGAAGACCAGGGCCCCGGCTTCGACCCGGCTCGCCTGCCCGACCACCCCCCCGTCACCGACCCCGACCGTCTCAAGTTCGAGCGGGGCCTCGGAATCCCCCTGATCCGTGCCCTGGTCGACGAGGTCGACATCGACTCCTCGGGCCGAGGCACTGCCGTGCACCTGGTCATGCTGCACGCGGCCGCCGACATCGGCGACTAAAGGCCGCCATGACCCTCAAGAGCCGTCTGCGCAGCCTGCGCAAGTCCCCGTCGGAGTTCGATCTCGAGCAGCTGCGCGACTTCTGCGAGGGCCTGCGCCCGGACATGGTTAAGATCGGCGACGCCCGGGCCCGCCAGGAGGTCACCGTGGTGGGCGAGATCTGCTCGCTGCGCATAGTGCCCCGTGCCGGCTCGCCATCGCTGGAGGCCGCCATCAAAGATGGCAGTGGCTGCCTGGTAGCGGTGTGGACGGGCCGTCGCCAGATCGCCGGGATCGCGCCCGGGCGCCGCCTGGTCGTGTCCGGGCGGGCCAGCCCGGGCTCGGGCGACAACCGCCTCTACCTCTACAATCCCCGCTACGAGCTGCTGTAGCCCCGCGTGCCGGCGCGCTTTGTCGACTGACTGACCCCTCAACCCACCAGTAGCGACTTCACCGCCTCCACCGACTCGGGGCTCACGAGCAGGAGGACCTCGTCGCTGGCCCGCATGGTGGTCTCGCCTCGGGGCACCACCACGTGGCGTTCCCGGATGACCGCCACGACGGTGGCGTCGCGGGGCACGCCCAGCTCGCTGATTGACACACCCACTGCGGGCGAGTCGTCGGCCAGAGTGACCTCTACCAGGTTGGCGTCCTGGAACTGCAGGAGCCGCACCAGGGTGCCCACCTGCACCGCCTCTTCCACCAGGGCGGTGAGCAGGTGGGGCGTCGACACCGACACGTCGACCCCCCAGGCCTCGTTGAACAGCCACTGGTTGTCGGGATGGTTGACTCGAGCTACCACCCGGGGCACCGCGAACTCCTGCTTGGCCAGCAGGGAGACCACCAGGTTGTCCTCGTCGTCGCCGGTGGCGGCCACGACGACGTCGACCGAGTCCAAGCCTGCTGCCCGCAGGATATCGGGCTCGCAGGCGTCGCCGATGAACCAGCGCACGTTGACGCGCGGGCGCAGCTTGGCCACTAGGTCGGGGTCCTGTTCGATGATGAGGACGTCGTGGCCGCCCTCGCTCAGGTCGAAGGCGATGTACTGGCCCACGTTGCCGCCGCCGGCGATGGCCACCTTCACTGGCTGCCCGCCTCCAATAGCGCCTCCATCTCGTCAACGGCGTCTCGGTTCACCACCAGGTGCAGGATGTCGCCCTCCTGACCTACCGCCTCGATGCCGACGACGCGGGCGTCGCCCCCCCGGGTGATGCCGACGAGGCGGAAGCGCTCGGCCTCGAACAGCTGCTTCAGCCGGCGGCCGGCCCACAGGTCGGGAAGGGGGCGCTCGACCACGCTGATGGCGCCGGTGGGGTCGCTCCATTCGGTGACCGAGCGAGCCGGGAGCAGGCGGCGCAGCACCTGGTCGGTGGTCCACGACACGGTGGCGACGGTAGGGATGCCGAGGCGCTGGTAGATCGCCGCCCGGCGGGGGTCGTAGATGCGGGCCACCACGTCGCGGATCTCGTAGGTCTCCCGAGCGACGCGCGCCGTCAAGATGTTGGTGTTGTCGCCGTTGGTGACGGCGGCCAGGGCGTCGGCATTCTTCACCCCCGCCTCCTCCAGGTGGTTGCGGTCGAAGCCGAAGCCCAGGATGGCCTTGCCCCCGAAGCTCTCGGGAAGGCGGCGGAAGGCATAGCGGTTCTTGTCGATGACGGAGACGTCATGACCGCCGGCTTCCAGCGCCGTCGCCAACTCGGAACCCACCCGTCCGCAACCCACTACCACCACGTGCACGAGCGCCTATGCAACACGCCGGCGGCCCCCAGCACAACTCCGACCACCATGTCGGGCCGCACTAGCGTTGCCCGCCATGTCGTCGCTGTTCAAGCGGGTGCTGGTGGGCAGGCCCATCCCCAGCGACCAGCAGGAGAACCAGCGTCTCCGCAAGATCATCGCCCTCGCCACCTTCTCCTCCGACGCAATCTCGTCAACTGCCTACGCCACCGAGGAAATCCTCTTCGTGGTGGCCCTGGGCGGATCGAGCCTGGCCCTCGGGCTGTCCAAGCTCGTGCCCATCTCCCTGGTAGTTGCCGTCCTGCTCACGATCGTGGTGGCGTCGTACCGCCAGACGATCTTCGCCTACCCGAGCGGCGGCGGTTCCTACATCGTCAGCCGGGAAAACCTGGGTGAGTACCCGTCGCTGGTGGCCGGCGCCTCGCTGCTCGTCGACTACGTGCTCACCGTATCGGTGGCGATCTCGGCGGGGGTGGCCGCCATCATCTCCCTGCCCGCTTTCCGGGGGCTGGAGAGCCAGCGGGTGCTGATCGGCCTTCTCCTGATCCTGGTGATCACGGTGGCCAACCTGCGGGGCATCAAGGAGTCGGGCTCGGTGTTCGCCGTCCCCACCTACATCTACATCTTCAGCCTGATGGGCCTGGTCGGCTACGGGCTGGCGCGAGTCTACTTCGGCCACGTCGCACCCATCCCCTTCGACCCCGGCAAGGCCGAGGGGGTGGCGCGCATGGGGGGGTCGCTGGGCCTGGTCCTGCTCCTGCGGGGGTTCTCGTCCGGTGCGGTGGCCCTCACCGGGGTGGAAGCCATCTCCAACGGCGTGCCCGCCTTCCGCAAGCCGGAGTCGAAGAACGCCGCCACCACCATCACCTGGATGGGCCTCATCCTCGGCACCCTGTTCTTCGGGATCTCGGTGCTGGCCCATCACCTGCAGCCCTATCCCAGCCACGCCGAAACGGTGATCTCCGAGATGGGGCGGGCGGTCTACGGGGGCGGCCCCATCTACGTTGTCCTGCAGTTCTCCACCGCAGCCATCCTGACCCTGGCCGCCAACACCGCCTACGCCGATTTCCCCCGCCTGTCGTCGATCATCGCCGCCGACGGCTACCTGCCCCGCCAGCTCTCCAGCAGGGGCGATCGCCTGGTGTTCTCCAACGGCATAATCATCCTGGCCGTACTCGCCTCGCTGCTGCTCGTAGCTTTCGGGGGCCTCACCAACGCCCTGATCCCCCTGTACGCGGTGGGCGTGTTCACCGCCTTCACCCTGAGCCAGGCAGGCATGGTCGTCCACCACCGGCGGATCAAGGAGCCGGGTTGGCAGCGAGGCATCGCCATCAACGCCGTCGGCTCTGTCTCCACCTTCATAGTGCTGCTCATCGTGGCGTCCACCAAGTTCACCCGCGGCGCGTGGGTGCCGATCATCGTGGTGCCGGCCATCATCGCTCTGTTCATGGGCATCAAGCGCCACTACGACCGCATCTCCGAGGTGCTCTCGGTGGACGCCGCACCAGTGCGCCCCGAGTCCATCAACCACACCGTGGTCGTGCTGGTGGGCAGGGTTCACCGGGGCGTGCTGAAGGCGCTGTCCTACGCCCGCTCCCTGCGTCCCCAGCACCTGGTGGCCGTGTACGTCTCGTTCGAGGACGACGCGCGCATGTCCCTCGAGAAGCAGTGGAAGGACATGGGCATCGACGTTCCCCTGGAGATCATCCCGTCGCCCTACCGCGAGCTCGTCGGCCCGGTCGAGCGCTACATCGACGAGCTCGACGACCGGTGGGACAACGACATCATCACCGTGGTGATCCCCGAGTTTGTGGTGGGCAAGTGGTACGAGCAGCTGCTGCACAACCAGAGCGCCCTGGTGCTGAAAGCCAAGCTGCTGTTCCGCGAGGGCACCGTCGTCACCTCCGTGCCCTACCACGTCATCCATCCCGACGATCGGGACGAGACCTATGAGGGAGCCCCCTCCTCGGCCGAGGGGTCGACCAGGCGGTAGCCCACGCCCGGTTCGGTCAGCAGCCGGGCCCGAGCGGCCCCCTGAGCGGGAGGCCGGGCCCGAGCGGCCCCCTGAGCGGGAGGCAGGGCCCGAGCGGGGTCGTCGTCGAGCTTCTTACGCAACTGGCTGGCGTACACCCGCAGGTACTGCGTCTCGGTCTCGTAGCCGGGACCCCATACCTGGCCCAGGATGGAGCCATGGGTGAGCACCCGCCCGGGCCAGCGGGCGAGCAGGGCGAGGAAGGCGAATTCCTTGGGGGTGAGCTCGACGCGCCGGCCCGCCACGGTCACCAGGTGCCGGGCCACGTCGACCCGGAGGTCGCCCACCTCCAGCACCGACTCGTCGACTGGTGCCCCGGTTTCTACCCGCCGGTGGCGGAGGGCAACGCGCAACCGGGCCTGCAGCTCGGCCATGGAGAACGGCTTGGTCACGTAGTCGTCGGCACCCTCGTCGAGGGCCTCCACCTTGCGGGAATCCGAGCCGTCGGCCGAGAGCACCACGATGGGGACGTCGGACCACTCCCGGATGCGCCGGCACACCACGACCCCGTCGAGGTCGGGTAGGCCCAGGTCGAGCACGACCACATCGGGCGACTCCAGCGCGGTCGTGTCGATGGCTCCCTGCCCAGTGGTGGCGGTGCGCACTCGGTAGCCGCGTGCCTCGAGGCCTGCCCGCGCCACCCTCAAGATGGCGGGCTCGTCGTCGATCACGAGCACGGTGGTGGTCACCGAGACATGTCCATCACCGGCAGCGTGAACACGAAGGTGGCGCCGCCGCCGGGGGTGCGTTCGATCGAGATGCGCCCACCGTGGGCTTCCACGATGGCTCGACAGATGGCCAGCCCGACCCCGCTCTGGCCCTGCCCCCGACCCCGACCCTGGTGAAATGGCTCGAAGATTCGATCCCGTTCCCACTCGGGCACGCCTATGCCCTCGTCGCTCAGGCGCACCTCGAGCATCCCGTTGCAGCGGCGCCCGTCCAACCGCACCGTCGAGCCCTGGGGGGCGTGGCGGGCGGCGTTCTCCAGCAGGTTGGTCAGCAGCTGGTCGATCTGGCTGTAGTCGCCGTGCACCAGTGGCCGGTCCCCAGGCAGGCTGACGTCGATGCGCACCTGGCGGAACATGCGACCCAGACGGTCCACCCGATCGGCGACCAGCTCGTCGAAGGGAACGGCCTGACGCTCGGGACGCAGCGCTCCCGTCTCGATGCGCGACAGCGACAGCAGGTTGCCGACCAGGCGGTCGAGGCGCTCGGCCTCGTCGCACACCATGGCGAGCAGCTCGGTTCGGGTGGCAGCGTCGTAGACGGTGCCGTCGCGTAGGTCGCCAGCCACGGCGCGGATGGTCGCCAGCGGCGTGCGGAGGTCGTGGGAGACGGAGCGCAGGAGGGCGGCGCGGGCCTCGTCGACCTCCTCCAGCACCTCCACGCGGGCCGCCTCCTCGGCCAGACGGCCACGTTCGGCGGCCATCTCGGAGATCTCGGCATAGAGGCGACGCAACTCGGCCTCCCGGTGCTCGGCCGCCCGCCGACGGTCGGCCTCGGCAGCTATGAGCAGGCCGACGGCCAGCGCCACGGCCAGGAAGACGGCCAAGGCCACCCAGTCCTCGCCCGCGTTCACCTTTAGAGTCCACACCGGGGGGACGAACGCCAGATTGAAGACGGCGGCCGCGGCCACGGCCACCACTAGGGCGGCCCGGCCACCCCCGACCATCCCGGCAGCCACCACCGCCAGCACCAGCACCAGCGCCGGAGTGGCCCGGCTGACGCCGCCCCGCAGGGGCACGAGCATGGCCGTCACCGCGCCGACCATGGCGATACCGGCCGCTACCCCGAGCCCCGGCGACCGCTGGGCGAGCTTCACACTGCGAATCCTTGCGCGATCTTGAGGGGTAGGTAACGGCCTTGATGGCTTCTTTACGCGGGAGGCGGGTGTGCTGGAGGAGTGCCCGCCCCCAGAACAGGTCTCAGCCAGTTCAGCCCTCCGCGGCCCATCCCACCTGCGCCCACCGAGGAACTGCCCGAGAGCCTGGGGGACCGGGCCAAGAACAAGCTGCTGGGCCCGCCGCTGGCCACCGAGGAGCTGGCTCACGAACGCCTGGGTAAGCCCACCGCCCTGGCCGTCTTCGCCTCCGACAACCTCTCGTCGGTGGCCTACGGCACCGAGGAGATCTTGCGCCACCTGGTGCAGTTCGTGGGGGTCGCCGCCTTCAGCCTGGTAATGCCCATCACGGTCGTCCTTCTGGTGGTGCTCGCCTTCCTCATCCTCTCGTACCGCCAGACGATCAAGGCCTACCCCACTGCCGGCGGGGCCTACATCGTCACCCGGGACAACTTCGGCCTGTTGCCCGCCCAGGTCGCCGGGGTGTCGCTGCTAACCGACTACGTGCTCACCGTGTCGGTGTCGGTGGCGGCGGGGACGGCTGCCCTCACGTCGGCTTTCCCGGGGCTGGGCAGCCTCGCGGTTCCCGTTTCCGTGGCCTTCGTCGTGCTCATCGCCTACGGGAACCTGCGTGGGGTGAAGGAGTCGGGCCGGGTGTTCGCCGTACCCACCTACTTCTTCATCGGGACCATGGTGGCCTTGCTCACGGTGGGCCTCGCCCGCATGTTCTTCGGGCACCTGCCGGTGCAGTCCCTGAACCGGCCCGGGCTGCTCCCGATCGGCCGGCCCGGCAACGGCTGGCTGCAGGGAGCCACCCTCTTCGTGGTTCTGCGTGCCTTCGCTTCGGGCGGGGCGGCGGTGACCGGCGTGGAGGCCATCTCCAACGGAGTGCCAGCCTTCCGGGTGCCCGAGTGGAAGAACGCCCGCACGACCCTCGTCATCATGGGCTCCACCCTGGGCGCCATGTTCTTCGGGCTTTCCCTCCTGGCCGCCAAGATGCACGTGGCGCCTTACGAGAAGGGCACGCCCACCGTCATCTCCCAGATCGCCAAGATCGTGTTCGGAGGCGGTGCGGTGGGCAACGTGGCCTACTACTGCCTCCAGGCCGGCACCATGCTCATCCTGGTGCTGGCCGCCAACACCAGCTTCGCCGACTTCCCCCGGTTGGCCTCGTTCCACGCCGGTGACAACTTCATGCCCCGTCAGCTCACCAAGCGGGGGCACCGGCTGGTCTTCTCCAACGGCATCTTGTCGTTGGCGGCGGCGTCGATCTTCCTGATCGTGATCACCCAGGCCAAGGTCGACAGGCTCATACCGCTGTATGCCATCGGCGTGTTCACCTCGTTCACCCTGTCGCAGGCGGGCATGGCCAAGCACCACCTCACCCAGCGCGAGCCGGGCTGGCGGCGGGGCCTGTTCATCAACGCCACGGGCGCCTTCCTCTCGCTCGTGGTCGACGTGGTCATCGCCATCACCAAGTTCAAGCCCGCGGGGGCCATCCTCGGGGCGTGGGTGATCGTGGTGCTCGTCCCCGTGATGGTGGCTCTGCTCGTGCGCCTCAACCGCCAGTACGAGGCGGAGACCGAGGAGCTGGAGGAGGACGCCCGGGACGCAGCCGAAGCCCCCATCCTGCGCCGCCATGTGGTGCTGGTGCTGGTGAACAACCTCGACCGCAGTGCCGCCCGGGCCATGCAGTACGCCCGTTCCCTGACCCCCGACGACCTGCGGGCCGTGCACGTTGCCTACGACGAGCACCACGCCGAACACCTGGCGGCCGACTGGCGCCGCCTGGGCCTGTCGCGCTTCCCCCTCGAGCTCGTCGATTGCCCGGACCGGCGCATCACCCGGTCGGTGCTCGAGGTGGTGGCGGAGGCCTCGGCCGACGGCAACACCGAGGTCACCGTGCTCATCCCCCGCCTCGAGCATCGCCGGGCCTGGCACAAGCTGCTTCACGACCGCACCAGCGACGCCATCGCCCGCACCGTGTCGCGCCTGCCCCACGCCAACGTGACCTTCGTGCCCTACCACCTGACTGGACGGGGCCGGCAATGAGGCTGCTCGCCCACCGTCGCCAGGAAGAAGAGGCCGCTCCGCCCCCGCCTGCCCACCAACCTGCAACCACCCCCATCGCCGACATCTCCTGGCGCCAAGAGGTCACCGTGGCGGGCCGCGTCCGATCTGTGCGCATCCAGCCATGGGGCGGGGTGCCCACCCTCGAGTGCAGCCTCGTCGACCCCACGGGGGGCGTGGCGGTGGTCTTCCTCGGGCGACGCCAGGTGGCGGGCATCCGCCCCGGTAGCCACCTGACGGTCTCCGGGGTAGTCGGCGCCCACGACGGGCGCCTGGCCATCCTCAACCCCGTCTACGAGCTGGTGCCGCGCGACTGACGGTAGTTAGCCTTGCTCGTCACCCCTCACTTCGAACCCGACGGCGCGGGCGGCGCGGCCCAGCTCGTTGTCGTGGGTGGCGACCAACAGGTCGGGCACCTGGGCTCGAACCACCAGGGCGGACGCCAGGTGAAGTGAGTCCAGCGCGCCGAGCAGCGTCGGGAACGGTCCAGCGGCTCGCTCCAGGATCGAAGGGTTTACGGGCACGAGGTCGAACGTTTCGACCACTTCGAACACCAGCCTCCGTCGTTCCGCCACCACGTCGTCGGCGAGCCCAAACCGGATCCGCGCCCGATCGATGGTTCTCAGCGCCTCCACCCTCAGGATGTCGCTCGAGATCGGCCTGGTGATGCTCCGCCAACTCGTGAGCTGGCAGGGCTCGTCGAGGACCACTCGAAGCACGACGGAGGAGTCGACGTAGCAGTTCAGCGAGACCCCCGTTCCTCCAGGAGCAGCTCCAAAGAGCGACAGGGCCAGTTGGCCGGGGGGTAGCGACGGTCGCGAATGTTGGTGAACGGGAGACGAGCCGCCACTATGCGAACGGACCCGTCATCCGGGGGTACCGGGACAAGCCGAGCGATAGGCCGGTTGCGGTCCATCACTTCGACCTCCCCGCCCTGTTCGACGTCACGAAGGTGCTTGGACAGTTGGTCCTTGAGCTGGGCAATCTTGACCTGCTTCATGGCCACATGTAGCCATAAAAGGCGCAGCCGGTCAAGACGCCTCGGAACAGGTGTCGGCGGCCACGAGATAATGCCCATGGGTGGCCAAACGCGCCGGCGACGCCAGCGTCGACGAACGGCCCACCAAGGAGCGCATCGCCGGTTTCTACCTGGACAAGATCGAGGAGCTGGTCGATCGCCCCCTACACGCTGGCCCTGGGCGGCGGTGGCGAAGGCGACACGGTGGCCGGCCAGGCAGGCCCGAATGCCCAAGGCGATGGAGAGGTGGCTCTTGCCCGTTCCCGGCGGGCCTAGGAACACCGCGTTGGAGCGGGCACCTCGATCACCCGTAGGAGTAGCGCCGGCTCCACGCAGACGATCGAGTCGAACGCCACAAGCGACCGCACCGCGGTGGCAACCTCGGCTTGCGCGGCTTCTTCCAGTTCCAGTGGGCCGCCGGTAACAACCTCGGTGTGCTGGCGGCGACCCGTCCGCACATCGAGCTGTACAGAGCTGGATAGAAGAGCGTGGTCTGGCCGCGTCGAACCGGGCGCAGTACGTCCGCCGACCCCAGGTGCACCCGTCGAACGCTCGTGGCCTAGACCGCTCCAAACCCGGAGTCTTCCTGTTCACCGCATAGCAGTACGACCACGCCGCGCTCGTCGTGCTGCTCGGCCTCAACGGTCTGCGGGTCAACGAGGCGTGTGTGACCAATCACGACGACGATCTACGACCGGCGGCGCCAGAACTTCGACCGCCACGCCGCCTCCGTGGTCGTCGCCTTCGTCGCCGGCGGCTGACACCGGCTCACGGCGTACGATGGTCGGAGTGAGCGACGCCGCCGACCATCAAGATCAGGCTCCCCACGGCACCGCGATGTTGCCGAGTGACCTGACCGAGGATCAGCTGGCCGCGGCACCCGTTCTGACGTCCATCGACACGCTCCTGATTGAGGAGCTGTCCGTGGACGAGGACGAGGACGAGGCGTTCGCGACCGCCCTCGATTTGTGATAATCGTTGTCGACACCGGCGTCTTCAGTGCCTCGATCAGCCGGCGTCGCCGCCAGCGCTTCGAGACCCAGATCGCCCGCCGCGGCAGTCCACATCGGCGCACCGCTCCTCACCGCCGACCGCGTCTTTGAAGACGCTCCCGGGCTCACGCTGCACACGTAGCCAGACCATGCTTCAAGCGCCGGCTGGTCGACGCACGGCTGCCGACCTCGTGCGGAACTTCAGGGACGAGCGCAGCGGTCTGTCCTCGAGCTCGAGCGATCAGTTCCGGCGTCTGCCAACGTCTGGACCCGCATGGAGCCGATGAACGTACGCAACCTCGACCGTTAGGGGACGCCTCCCATCGCATGGGAAGCGGTGGCCAGCGAGCTGTTCGAAGTGGTCTCGCAGGCACCTGACACCGGCGGTCCGAACCGTTTCACGTATTGGTTGGCGACCACGAACGCTGACGGCACCCCGCACGTCGCGGCCGTCGGCACACTCCCGATCGACGGCGTCCTGTGCGTCATCTCCGGCCTCGGCACCCGCAAGTCGCGGAACCTGGCCCGTGATCCCTGCTGTGTGCTTACCGTGTCGACGCACCGGTTCGACCTCGTCGTCGAAGGTGCCGCCCGGATCGTGACCGATCAGACCAGGGCTCGAGCGCATCGCCCGCGTGTACTCCGACCAGGGCTGGCCGGCGCGGGTTAACGACGACGGCACCGCGCTAACGGCGCCGTACAGCGCCCCGAGCGCCGGGCCGCCGCCCTGGCACGCCTACGAGATCACGCCGACCAAGTGTCAAGGGTCAGCAAGATCTCCCGGTGGATGGACAGCAGTTCTCCCGACCGGCGGACAACAGAATTCCCCGCGGGCAGGCTGAGGGACAACGCGCGTCACCAGCGGAGGTCCCCGGCACCGGGCTCGATCCTGCGCGGCGACGGTTGTCGAACGCCGACGGGGTTCCCGGCGCGGCCGTGACCACGAGGCCGGCGTCAGCGGAGCACACTCCGATCGGGACCGTGGCGGCGAAAACGGCGACGGCGAGACGCCATAGCACGTTCACGTCGTGGGCTCCGGTTCGCCGAGCGGCAGGACGCCTCTGCCGGCCATGGCGTCGGCGAGGCGAAGCGAGCCGCCCTCGGTGACGACGAGATACGCGTGATGGAGAAGGCGATCGACCGCGGCGATGGCCAGGGTCTTGGGCATGATCGTGTCGAAGCCGGCGGGGTGGAGGTTGGAGGTCACGGCCACGCTGCGCCGCTCATAGGCGGCGTCCACCACCCGGTAGAAGGCCTCGGCCGCCTCCTGGCCGGCCGAGAGCATGCCCATGTCATCGATCACGACCAGCTCCGCCGGACAGATCCGCGCCACCACCTTCGACACCGAAGCGTCGACCTTGGCCCGGGCCAGGGCGGCCGATTCACAGGGCCAAGAACCCGACCTCGGCCTCGTCGCGGGGCCGCAGGGGACGGACGACGGGGCCGTTGTGCGCCGGGTGGTCGGGGTAGTGGGCGTCGACGATGCGGGGGGTGCCGGGCACCGACAGCTCGTGGCGGGCGATCTCGACCAGGCCCCGCCCGGTGCGGGCCACGATCACCAGTTCCTCGC
>JBPCJQ010000092.1:0-22483 GCA_051005135.1 Acidimicrobiales bacterium | reverse complement strand
TGCGACCGGTGTTGGCGATGCCGCGGGTGATGGCCTGGCGGATCCACCAGGTGGCGTAGGTGGAGAACTTGAAGCCCTTGCGCCAGTCGAACTTCTCGACCGCGTGCATGAGGCCCAGGTTGCCCTCTTGGATGAGGTCGAGCAGGGGTAGGCCCGATGCCTGGTACTTCTTGGCGATGGACACGACCAGGCGCAGGTTGGACTTCACGAAGGTGGACTGGGCCAGCACGCCCTCTTGGGCGACCCGGCGAAGCTCGCGGCGCTTTCCCGGGGGGAGGTTGCTGCCGTCGGTGTCGACCTGGCAGCGCGCCGAGTTCCCCGCCTCTATGGCCTTGGCCAGGCGGACCTCGTCGTCCTTGGTGAGCAGTGGGTACTGCCCTATGTCGGTGAGGTAGAGCCGGACAAGGTCTTCCTCGTCCCTCTCGACGCGCTCCTTGGGCAAAATGAACCTTCTTCGTGTCGGGTTGTCCGAATTTCGGGTGACTGTGGGTGGCTACAGGTACCTGATCAAACGTCGGCAGCGACGCGACAATTCCGGCCGGCCTGGGGGCGGGACCTGCAGGTGCTCGTGACCATCTTACCCGCACGGTCAAGACAAGGCGTCCGCCAGGTGCCTTCTGCATGTTCTCATGCCCGCCAGGCGGCTGGCAAACCGAGAATGTCGTCGTCGCCCAGCAGGGCAGCCAAGCCCTCGTCTCCGACCGCGGGGGAGGCGGGGCCCGTCGCGCCGTCGAGCAACTCTCGTGCCCGGCCGCAGGCGGCGACCTCGTCGTCGACCACCAGGCGTGCCCATGCCACCACCGCAGTGTCGGCGAGGGGATGGGCACGCTCCATCCAGGTCCGGTAAGCCGTCACCAGGGAGGGGAGCAACACCCGGCCAACGGCCGCCAGGCGGGCGGCGGTGTGGCCCGTTCCGCCCAAGGCGCCAAGGGCGTCGAACGCCTCGCTGGCGAAGGTGCCGGCCGGAACGACGAGAGCGTCGATGTCGAGATGGGCCACCCGGGGCTGGCGTTGGTGCCATCCGGAGGCGTGGTTGCCGTGGCGGCGGCTGCGGGTAGCCCAGAAGATCTTGGCGGCAGGGTCGGGTTCAGCCTGGACCCAGGCCCCCAGCACCGCGAAGAGCCTGGTCTCCACCCACCGGGCGTGGCCGGCCAGGCGCGCCGAGTCCTCCAGGGTGACGAACGCGGGGTCGGCCACCGGGCGGTCAGCGGTAATGGTTGGTGATGGGGAGGCGGCGGTCCTTGCCGAAGGCCTTGGGTGTCACCCGCACCCCGGGCGGTGCCTGGCGGCGCTTGTACTCCGCCTTGTCGACCAGGCCCACCACCCGCCGGACCAGCTCGGCGTCGAACCCGGCGGCCTCGAGGTCGACCGCGGTGGTGTCGCCTTCGATGTAGGCCTCCAGCACCGGGTCGAGCTGGTCGTAGGCGGGCAGCGACTGGTCGTCGCGCTGGTCGGCCCGCAGCTCGGCCGACGGGGGCTTGTGGAGCACCGACTCGGGGATCGGCACCTGGTTGCCACTGCGCCGGTCGCGGTGCCGGCAGAGATCGTAGACGAGGGTCTTGGGGACGTCTTTGATGACGGCGAACCCACCCGCCATGTCGCCGTAGAGGGTGGCGAACCCGGCCGCCATCTCGCTCTTGTTGCCGGTGGCCAGCACCATCCACCCGAACTTGTTGGACAGGGCCATGAGCACCACCCCGCGGGCCCGAGCCTGCACGTTCTCCTCGGTGAGATCCTCCTCGGTGCCCTCGAAGGACGGACCGAGCATCTCCAGGAACGCAGAATGGGCCGCTTCGATGGCGATGACCCTGAAGTCGATGCCCAGGTTGGCGGCCAGGTCGGCGGCGTCGTCGTTGCTGGCCGCGGTGGAGAAGCGCGACGGCATGGCCACGCCGTGAACGTGGTCGGGCCCGAGGGCGTCGACGGCCACTACCGCCACCAGCGACGAGTCGATGCCGCCCGACAGGCCCATCACCACGTCGGTGAACCCGTTCTTGGTGACGTAGTCCCGGGTGCCGAGCACCAGCGCCTCGTAGATCTCGGCGACGGGGTCGAGGGGCTCGGCCAACTCGCCGGGCACCGGTTCGCCCCCCGAGCGGGACTCTGTGCTCACCGGCACCGCTGCCAGGGGGGGCGCCACCGCCCGGCCTCTCGGGTCGAGCAGGCGCTTTCGGAAGACCGGTCGCACCTCGACGTCGGCCACCATCACCGTCTGTTCGAACTGGGGGGCCCGCGCCACGAGGGCCCCGGTGGCGTCGACCACCAGCGAAGCGCCGTCGAACACCAGCTCGTCCTGGCCGCCAACAAGGTTCACGTAGACGAGGACGCAGGATGCATCGGCAGCGCGGGTGGCGAGCATGCGCTCGCGCTCGGCCAGGCGGCCGGCGTAGAACGGCGAGGCGCTGATGTTCACCGCCAGCTCGGCACCTCCCGCGGCCTGGTCGGTGAGGGGCCCGGTGGGCGACCACACGTCCTCGCAGATGGTTACGCCCACCTGTACGCCACCGATCAGGAAGAGCGTCGGGTCGTCGGTGCCGGCGGCGAAGTAACGCTGCTCGTCGAACACCGAGTAGTTGGGCAGCAATCGCTTTCGGTAGATGCCCTGCACCGACCCGTCGGCGCACACCGCGGCGGCGTTGTAGAGGTCGCGTCCCGAGTCGACGAAGCCCACCACCGCCGCGCACCGCCCAGTGCGGGCGGCCAGCTTCTCGAGGGCGGAACGGTTGTCGGCCACGAAGCCGGGCTTCAGCAGCAGGTCTTCGGGCGGGTAGCCGGGGATGGCCAGCTCGGGGAACACGGCCAGGTCGGCCCCGGCGGCCTCGGCCTGAGCAAGGGCGCTGGCCATCGCTTCGACGTTGCCGTCGAGGTCGCCCACCACCAGGTCGAGCTGGCAGGCGGCGACACGCAGGCGGCCCATGGCCGGAGCCTAGCGGTGCTCGGTCGGCGCGACGCCGACGAACGAGGCAGTTCTCCAGGCCGACCGAGCACCGTTCCGACGGCGGCCGCAGGCCTTGCCGTCGGGCAAAGAGAACGGGCCTGGGTGCCCGCCCGAAAGGGCGGGCTGCTAGCACGATGGCCGCCCCCGAGCGGGGCGGATAGCCTCACGACTCCCCCGATGCGCGTCCGTCTCGCCCCCACCGCGTGCGCGTTGCTGGCCACCGCCCTGGCCTCGACTGCGGCCCTGCCGGCGCGCGCCGCCGAACCGGCCCCCGGATGGGTGGTCGACCGGGTGCGCTTCGAGCCGGTGGTCTCGGGGGGCGCCATCACGGTGGAGGGCTCGGGCGCGTACCGGGGGTCCGTCGAGGTGGTGCCCGGCCCTGGAGGGCTGGCGGTCATCAACGAAGTCGGCGTCCAGGACTACCTCGAGGGCATCGCCGAGATGCCGCCCGACTGGCCGATCGAGGCCCTGCGGGCCCAGGCCATCGCGGCCCGGACCTATCTGTTGAGCTCTCGGGCCTCGGCGGCGGACTCGCCGTGGCGGGCTGTCGGCGCCGACATCTGCCCCACCGACGCCTGTCAGGTGTACGCCGGTATGGCGGCGGAGCAGCGCGCCGGCGCCGAGCGATGGGCGGCGGCGGTCGAAGACACCGCGGGCCAGGTCCTGCTCTATGGCGGACAGCCCCTGCGGGCCATGTACTCGGCGTCCAACGGTGGTCGCTCAGCGGCCGGCGGTGAGCCCTACCTGCGGTCGATCAGCGATCCCGACGACGCCCACAGCCCCCTGGGCCACTGGCACTGGTCGGCTCCGCTGGGTGCCCTGGCGCCGGTGCTCGGAGTGGGCCCGCCGCTCGTGCTCACCGGCGTGGGCCGGAGGGGCGGAACGGTGGTGTTCACAACTGCCGCCCCGGGCGGCGCCACCGCTCCCCACGAGGTGCCCGCCGACGACTTCCGGTCCCGGGTCAACGGAGCCCTTCATCCAACGGGTCTGCCTGTGGCCCTGCCTTCGTCGAACTTCACGGTGGGCTCCAACGCCAACAGCGTCACCTTCGACGGCCGCGGTTTCGGCCACGGGATCGGCATGAGCCAATACGGCGCAAGGGGCAAGGCCCAGCGCGGCCTGTCGGCAGCCGACATCCTGGCCGCCTACTACGGCGGCACCCGCCCGGCCATGCTGGCGGCCGACCAGGTCCCCGCCACCGTGCGGGTGGCGTTGGCGCTGGGCCAGCGGTCGGTGACGGTACGACCCGAGCGCTACTTCACGGTGCTGTCGGGATCGGGTGGCCAGCTCGGGGGCGTGGAGCTGGGGCGCTGGAGGGTGCAAGCCGCGCCCGGGGGCGTGCGAGTGATCCCTCCCACCGGGCGTGACCAGCCCCTCACCATGAAGGCGGCATCGATAGGACCGTCGCCGCTACCTGCCGGTACCCCGGTGGTGCACTTCGACCTCACCGCCCCCGCAGTGGTCACGGTGCGCTACGTGAAGCCGACTGGTCAGCCTGGTTCGGTTCCCGCCCAGGTGGTCGATGCCGGAGATGTCACCCAACCCCTGCCCCCGCCCGGCAGCGGGGGCGACTACCAGGTGCTGATCGAGGCCGACGGCGGCCCTGGCCGCTTCGTCACCGCCCCCCTCAGCCTGCGGGTGCCCGGGCCGTCACGGGTGGCCATCGGCGCCCTTGGGTCCGACGGCCCGGTGCCGGGCCGCGGCCGCCTCGCCTGGCTCGCCCTTGCCGCCCTCCTGGTAGCGGCCATGGGCCTGGCCTGCCGACAGGCCTCCCGCCGACGGTGGCAACGTTCTTAGAACGGCGCGTCTTGATGTCTGCACGCTGCTAAGAGGGGTTCGGTAGCGCTCTCGACATCTGCTCTGCCGCCGGCGACCACGATGTACTCCTGGTTTCGGAGGTGTGAGACGTCACCGACCTTGTTGCCTGAGGGATCGTAAATCCCGATCTGCGCCCCAACGTAGCGCTTCGAGTCGAAGGTGAGAACCTCGACGGTCCCGCGTGCTGAACACATCTCCGTCAACTCCTCGAGTGATATCCACGCCTCGTCGTTGTAGGAGAGGACGAGCAGCCGACAATCCACGTCCTCAACCACTTGGCGAAGTGCTACGGGCATCCTCCGCTTGGCATTGAACGGGCTCTTGGTGGCTTGGTCCCGGCTGTCTAGTCGCTTGCACGCGATGCCGTAGGCCGTAGGAGCATCCCAGCGAACGAGCGTCTCCCAGATGTGGTAGTTCGTGAAGTACCGGTGCTGGTTGTAGGGGGGGTCCAGGTATGCCAAGTCGAACGGGCCCAGTTGCCTGGCCAGATCAAGGGCATCTCCCCGTATCGCTACTCCCTGACCGGGGAGTAGCTCGGGTACGCGCAACTCGAGATCGTTGTGAGCCCTTGGAGCCCACTGCTTGAGAAATGCCATCTGCAGCCCTGTTGTCGAGTCCACGCGATCAGCGGCCTCGATGAGGCTAGTAAGTAGGACCGGGTACAGCGGTGACGAGGAATAGCGCTCCTCTATGGCATCACGGATTGCATCAATGCGTTCGCCGTTCTTCGGCTGAAAGTAACGAGACTCAATACAGAAAGCATCTGTGAAGTAGCCCGGCTTGCCCGCGAGCTGGTTGAGGTCATGGATGGCGGCGTTGACCGCTCGTAAGTCAACGATGGATGCGTCGGTTTCGATATAGCACTGCGCAAAGACGTGCGAGTAGGTAGCGATGTCCGTTGCTGTCACAAGGACGCCCCGTTTCTTGAGCTCCTGAGCGACCCGAGTTGTGCCAGTGAAGAGATCCAGAGCGGTCCTCGCTCTGACGTTGGCACACATTCCGCCTAGCACCGGCACGAGCCGGCGCTTTGACCCGATGTACTTGATCATCTGGGGTAGTGAACCATGGACCCGCGTGCGCCTGGCGCCCGCCTGGTCGGCAGACCGGTAGGGTGCCGACGTGGAGACGCGGGCCTTGCTGGCGGCGGCGGGCGCCGCCCTGGTCGACGAGCGCCGGCCGCTCACCCCCGCCGAGCTGGCCGCCCTGTCGCGCCTGCCCGACGAGTCGGTGCCCGCCCTCGCCGCCCTGGCCCACGAGGTGCGCCTGGCCCGCTGCGGGCCGGTGGTGGAGGTGGAGGGCATCCTGTCGGCCCGCACCGGGGGATGCCCGGAGGACTGCCACTTCTGCAGCCAGTCGGCGCGCTTCGACTCTCCGGTGAAGGCGGTGCCCCTCCTCGACGCCGACGAGGTGCTGGCCGCGGCCACCGAGACGGCTGCCCTGGGAGCGTCGGAGTTCTGCATCGTGGCCGCGGTACGCGGGCCCGACGACCGTCTCCTGGCCCAGGTGGCCAACCTGGTGGGGTTGGTGCGGGAGCGCACGAGGCTCGATGTGGCCGCCAGCCTCGGCATCCTCACTGCCGACCAGGCCCGCCGCCTGGCCGAGGCCGGGGTCCACCGCTACAACCACAACCTGGAGACGGCGCGGTCGTTCTTCGCGAGCGTGGTCACCACCCACACCTGGCAGGAGCGGGTCGACACCTGCCACCTCGTGCGTGACGCGGGTATGGAGCTGTGCTGCGGCGCCATCGTGGGCATGGGGGAGAGCCATGACCAGCGACTGGAGCTCCTGGGCGACCTGGCGGCGGTCGGGCCCCGTGAGGTGCCGGTGAACTTCCTCAACCCGCGTCCGGGTACTCCCTTGGGCAACCGGACACCGCTGGAGCCGCTGGAGGCCATCCGCTGGATCGCCATGTTCCGCCTGGCCCTGCCCGAGGTGATCCTGCGCTACGCCGGCGGCCGGGAGGTGACCCTGCGCGACCTGCAGGCCATGGGCATGACGTCGGGCATCAACGCTCTCATCGTCGGCAACTACCTCACCACTCTGGGGCGCCCTGCCGCCGACGATCTGCGCATGCTCGACGATCTGCGCATGCCGGTGGGTACGCTGTCTGCCGTCTGGTGACCCCCCGGCTGTGGTGCGCGGGGTGCGGGCAGCCGGCCGAGCGCTGCGGCGGCTGCCTGCGCCCGCTGGACCCGCCCCGCTTCTGCGCCCTGTGCGGGCGACGCCTGGCCGTGCAGGTGATGCCGACGAGATGTAAGGCGCGCTGCGCCGTGCACGGCGCGATGGCCTGATGGTTCAGGAACGACCGGCAAGCGCGGGTGTGGGCTCGCCAGCCGGTTTGGCCGCCTCGGCTTCTGCCCGGGCCCGGCGGGCGGCCAGGCGGCGGGCGATCGACCCCATGCGGTCGACGAAGGCGAGCAGGCGATCGCGCGCCTGGTCGGCGTCGGCCGAAAGGCCGGAGAGCTCCTTCAGCTTCCAGTGGCGGATCACGACGGGCGCGAGTATCTGGTCGTGGTGGATGCCGAGGTCGTAGATGCCGGCCTTGGCGATGGCGGCGGCATGGCTGGCGAAGTCAGGCACGCCGCCGCCCGGCATCTCGAAGTTGCGGACCTGGCGGTCGATGGCCAGCACCATGGCTGAGGGGTCGGCGGCCAGGGCGGCAGTGCCGAGGTCGCGGTAGAACAGGTAGTGCAGGTTCTCGTCGGCGGCCACCCGGGCCATCACCTCGTATCCAGTGGGATCTTCGAGGAGCTTGCCGGTGTTGCGATGAGCGATACGGGTGGCCAGCTCCTGGAGGCACAGGTAGACGATGGCGTCGGCCGCCGACGGTGGTTGGGGCGTCTGGCCCTTGGACACCTGGGCCATGCGGCCCCGCTCCAGCTCGATCGGGTCGGTCGCCCTCGTGATCATCAGCCAGTCGCGGATCACCGTGGCGTGGCGCATCTCCTCGGCTGTCCACCGCTTGGTCCACACGTCGAAGCCCTCGGCGGGGAACAACAAGTTGATGGTGGAGAAGTAGTAGGGCAGGTTGTCCTCGGTGAGCAGGTTGAGGAGCAAGGCCCGCCTCACCGGGTCGGGAAGGGGGAACTCCTCGGGATCCCAGGGATCCCCTGGCACGAAATCGCGACCCCGCGACCAGGGCACCATCTCGTGTGGGAACCACTCCTTCGTAGTACCGAGGTGGCGGTCGAGGAGCTGGTCGAATGTCGGCCGCAGTTGGCTCAGCAAGGCGACGTCGTTCATGCCAGCAGGCTAGTCTCCCAGGTGGCGAGCCATGAAGGCGGCCGAGTACTCCATCTCCTCGACGGGCACGGCAGAGTGCTGCCCGGGATGAACGTGCAGGCGCTTGTCGACCGAGGCCAGGGCGTCGAACAGGTCGAGCACGGGCTGGCGGGGCAGCAGGGCGTCGTCCCATTGCTGAAGGAACGTGAGGGGACACGTGACCCTGCGGGCGTCGAATGCCAGGCGCTCGGCCGTCGGCCCTACCAGGCCCATGAGGCCGAACACCGCGGCCTGGACGCGCGGCTCGTTGGCCACCAGCGGTATCCCGTAGATCGTGCCCATGGACAGGCCCCAGTAGCCGAGCGGTCCGTCACCCACCTCGTCAAGCCCGCGCACCGTCTCGATGGTGAAGGCCCAGTCGGCCAGCATGTCCTCTACCGTTCCCTCGCGTGACCACTCGCTGAGGAAGTCGGTGAACAGCTGCAGGTCGTCGGCCACATCGGCCCGGCGGTCACCGTGGCGGGGAGCGTCGATGGCAACGGCGGCGAAGCCGTGCTCCCGCACCAGGTGCCCGGCGAGGGCCACGATGTAGTCGACGCGCTTGTGGCGGGTGGCTCCGTGGCCGAGCAGCACCAGGGGCCGCGGGCCCGCCGCCCTCTCGGGCGTCCACAGGATGGCCGGCACCGTCCGGTCCTTCACATCGAGGTCAAACCGCCGTTCGCTTACACCGTCGACGGCCACCGGTTCGCCGAGCCAATGGACGGTCTGGGTGCTCACCTCGACGCAAATGCTACAACGGCCGGAGAACTACCCTTGGGCGCGATGTCCGAGACGGGTACGCCTTCTGCCTCCCTCCAACCGGCCGCCCCCGAGAAGCTGGCGGTCGACGGGGTCGAGCTCGGCGTGGGCTTCGAACGCAGAAGGTCATCTCCCGTCCACCGGGCCAGTGATCGACGGCTCGATCACCGGTGCCGGTTGGTCCATGCCGTCGCCGTCGCGGGTGACAACGTGACCCAGGAAGTCGGGGTAGGCCAAGACGCCCATCTCGGGGAGGTCGAGCCCAGCTAGCTCCACATCCTCGGTGGGACGGATGCCCCCCTTGGTCAGGGCGTTCTGGACCCGGAAGAAGGTGTAGACGATGCTGAACATCACGATGGCGATGGTGGCCACACCGGCCGCCTGAGCGGCAAGCTGGCCGCCTCCCCCGTGGCCGTAGAGTACGCCCCACAGGTTCTGGGTCTTGGAGCCGGTGAGGTTCCAGTCGCCCCCGTAGCTGCCGTCGGCGAAGATCCCCACCGAGAGCACGCCCCACGCCCCACATACGCCGTGGACGGAGATGGCGCCCACCGGGTCGTCCACTCCCCGCTTCTCGATGTACCACACCGACTCGACCACCAGGACGCCGGCGACTATGCCGATGACCGCCGCCGCCCACGGTTGGACGAAGGCGCAAGGGGCGGTTATGGCGACCAGCCCGGCGAGCATGCCGTTGGCCATCATGCCGGGGTCAGGTTTGTGCTCCGGCGAGCGGCGCTGCACCCAGAGCATGGCGAAGACGGCACCGAAGGCAGCGGCGATAGCGGTGTTGGCGGCGACCACTGCGAAGCGATGGTCGGTGGCCCCGAAGGTGGAGGCAGCGTTAAAGCCGAACCAGCCGAACAGGAGGATGAACGTGCCCAGCATGGCCATGGGGATGTGGTGGGCGGGCATGGCACGGGGCTTGCCGTCAGGCCCGTACTTGCCCAACCTGGGGCCGAGGACGAGTGCTCCGGCCAGGCCGGCGACACCGCCCATCATGTGGACCACCCCTGATCCGGCGAAGTCGGTGTAGCCGTGGCCGAGGCCGGCGCTGGCACCGAGCTTGGCCAGCCAGCCGCCACCCCACGTCCATGCCCCGAACAGTGGGTAGTAGACAGCTCCGCAGAAGAGCCCCCACACGACGAAGCTGTTCCACTTCCATCGCTCGGCCATGGCCCCGGTGGGGATGGTGGCAGTGGTGTCCATGAAAGCCACCATGTACAAGAAGAAGGCGAGAACACCCACGTCGTAGGCGCCTCCGCTCAGGAAGAAGCCGCCTTTCCACAGCAGCACGCCGTTGCCCGACCCGATGAGAGCCCCCCCGATGGCCTTGTCGTAGCCGAACAAGTTCGGGAAGCTGTACCCGCCGAACATGAAGGCGTAGCCCACGCAGAAGTAGGCCACGAAACCGATGCCGAAGATGGCGAAGTTGGTGCTCACCACGTGGGCGGCGTGCTTGGCCCGGCAGAACCCGGTCTCCACTAGCGCGAAGCCCGCCTGCATGAAGATCACCAGCACCGCGCCAATGACTATCCACAACAGGTTCAGGCCGATCTCGCCGTGGCTGAGCTTGTCGCCCGGTGGGATGCCGCCTCCATCGGTGGGGCTGGCCCATGCCGTCGCCGTGGTGGCGGCCATGGCTGCCAGCACGGCGACGGAAGCAACGGCGGTTCGCAGGGTTCGGTGGCGCACGTCGGCCCTCTTTCTCCAACCTAGGCGGTGACGGATGGAGCGTAGAAAGAGGGCGTTTCAGTGCAGTCACTCGCGGGTTTCGCCTTAGTGACGACTATCTGTCGCGTTTCTGACGCCACAGTCGCACCCACCGCGAAGGGGTGACTCCCTCGGTGAGCAGCCGGCCGATGCGCTCGACCGTGCCTTCGTCGAGTTTGTCGGCGCTGCGGTCGGTGAGCTCGAACTGGTCGCGGGCCAGCCCGCCGGCGCTGGACAGGCGGGCGGTGTGCACGCTGGCCCCGGCAGCAGCGAACGCGGTGGTGATCTGGTGGAGCAGCCCCCGATGGTCGAGAGCCTCCACTATGGCAACGGTGTGCCATGGGGAGGCGTCGTTGTCGACTTGGAGACGGGCTCCTGCGAGCGGGGGTGATCGTGGCGGATCGTCCAGCGCCTCGGACATGCGGGCCTGAAGGGCGTGGGGGTCTGGTGGGACGCCGGAGACGGTGAACGAGCCCAGCGCGCAACCATCGCCCCAGGTGGCGACCACCGCGCCGACGACGTCGAGGTCGAGGTCTGCCAGCACTCTGGTCTCCGCGGCCACAAGGCCCACCCGGTCGGCCGCCACAAGCTCTACCAGGTGGTGGTCGTCGGCGACGGGAGAGACCGCCACCCGCACCGAGCTCCGACCTGGTGCCGGCTCACACAAGGCCGCCTGGCGGGCCAAGTCGGCCGGCTCCACCTCCAGTACATAGGCCCGAGGGGCGGCGGCGATGCGCTCGGCCACGGCAGGGTCGACGGTGAGGCGAGCGGCACGGGCCTTGCGGGCCTCGACCGCGTTCGACGCTTCCCGTCCGACCAGGTCGTTGCGCGTGAGCGCCTGCTGGAGGAGGCCGTCGAGAGCAGCCAGGCGATCGCTCAGCCCGGCGTCGCCGTTGGCAGTGGCCAAGGCCAGCAGGTATTGGGCCCGGGCCCGCTCGAGCGAACCCAGGTGAGCGGCCAGTTGGAGAACGGGCTCCTGGGACAGGGCGTCGAGGCGACGGGCCGCGGCGGGGAGCAGGTTGCTGTCCTCGACCAGGCCGGCCACCGCCTGCTCGGCGGCGGCGCCCAGGTCGAGACGCTGCACCAGGCGCCGGGCCACGACCACCGGTTGGTCGGGGCCCCCATCGGTCGCGTCGAGGACGATTGCGGCCAAGAGCAGACGTTCGGGATGGCGCAGGTCGGTGGGCACGGTCCTCTCCCGCAGGCGGGCCAGGGTCGGCCAGCGGAGCGCCTCGAGCGGGTCGACCTGGCCGGCATCTGCCTGGCGACGACCCAGAGCTTCAGCCAGCTCGGGCAACGCCCGGGCCAGTACCCCCGTGACGGCGAGGAAACGCCAGGCTCGAGGGCCGCCCTCGTCCAACAGGTGGAGCAGCTGGCGCCGGGCCTGGGCGCTCCACTGGAGCCGCTCGGGAGGCAGGCCCGCCAGCCAGGCCAACAGCTCGGGACCGGGGCGATGGGTCTCGCAGGCCAGCGCGGCCTGCATGGCCACGGCCAGAGCATCGCCGGCGGGCGGTTCGGCGGCCAGCTCCACCAGCTCGCCGTTGGCCGCCGGCACCCGCAGCCATCCCTCGGGTGGGGCCGCCCGGGAGGGCGACGCTCGGGCACGGGCTCGTAGGTTGCCGAGCCGCCACCGCAGGGCCGGCGGTGTCACCAGCGTCGTGACCAGCACCACGAGGAGCAGGGCGGCGTAGACGTCGTCGCCGTACACGTGCTGGCGCAGTCCCAGGGTGGCGAAGATGAGGCCCACCTCACCGCGCGGGATCATGCCTATGCCCACGAGCAGACGATCGCCTCGACCGAGCATGCCGCCGGCCGATGCCAGCTTGCCGGCGACGGCGACCGCCAACAGCACTGCGGCCAGTCTCAGCACGCCCGGGTCGGCAAAGCGACGGACGTCGGCGTCGATGCCGATCTGCAGGAAGAACACGGGAACGAACAGGTGGCCGACGGGCGCCAGGTCACGGCGGATACGGTCGGCCGCCCGGCTGCTGGACAGGGATATGCCGGCCACGAAGGCCCCCACGATGGGCGCCAATCCGGCGCCCTGGGCGAGCTCGGCTACTCCCAGGGTGAAGGCCAGGGCGAGGCCTACGAGGGTGCCTGCGGACTGGCTCTGGCGCTGGACCATGGCGAAGAGGGGTGGCACTACCCGCACGCCGATCATGGCCGTCACCACGAGGAAGGCGATCGCGAGCACCACCACCCAGGCCACCGAGAGGGGGGCCACTGATCCCCCGGAGACGACCTTGACGACCACGGTGAGCATGACGAGGCCGATCACGTCGTCGGCCACGGCCGCTCCCAGCACAGTCCGGGCCTCGACGGTGGCCAGGGCGTAGAGGTCGCCGAACACCCGGGCGGTGATCCCCACGCTGGTGGCCGTCAGTGCCGCTCCCACGAAGATCGCCTCCTTGCCGGCCATGCCGAGGGCCGCTCCCATGGCAGCGCCTCCTATGAACGGCACGACCACGCCCACGCAGGCCACGACCAGTGACGACGGGCCCACCGCGCCCAGCTCGGCCAGGTCCATCTCCATGCCTACCTGGAGCAGGAGGAGGATCACGCCCAGCTCGGCGAGCACCGACAGCACAGCGTCGCCGCCCACCAGCGCCAGGGCCGACGGCCCGATCAGCACGCCGGCGAGGATCTCTCCGACCACCGGGGGCACATGGGCGCGCTCGGCCATCTCGGCGGCGACCTTGGCCGCGACGAGGACGATGAGGACGTGGAGAAGGACCGTGGTGACGCTCGCCCGTGGGACGGTACGAAGGCTCCGTTGCGCCAACATGTCCGAAGCGTGAACGGTCTGTTACACGCCCCTCGGGACGGCGACAAGCCCTGGAAGGTGTGGCATGGTCGTCAGATGTTGTCCGACGAGTGGGCCGCGCTCTCCGTGGCCGAGCGCCGGCGGATCCGGAGGTTGGTGCGCATCGGGCGGCCCCCCGACGACCCCGACCAGGCCCGGCTGGCTGAGGCACTGGCCGTCCACCAGCGTGCGCAGCCTTGGTGGCGGTGGTTCTGGTTGTGGTTCGTGCCCGGTCTGGTGTTGGCGCTGGCTGTGGCCTCTCTCATCCATCCCGTCGTCGTGGGCATCGTCCTGGCCAGTGGCGGGCAGGCCCTGTTGGTGCGCCGCAACAATCGGCGGATGGCACCTTTGGCTGGCGGAGGGCCCTCGGCCGCCTGATCTCATGGGCCTCGATCGCCGCCCGCTGCTGGGTGATGCCGCCCGGCGGGGTGCTGGCTGGTGCCGGGCCTACAGCGACCTGGTCGACGCCTGGCTGGCCGAGCTCCTGGACCAGGCCACCCAGGGCGACCCGACCGGCGTGGCTCTGGTGGCGGTCGGCGGGTTCGGGCGCCGCGAGCTGTGTCCCCAGAGCGACATCGACGTGATGCTGGTGCACGAGCGTGGAGCCGACGTCGCCACAGTGGCCAACCGGGTGTGGTACCCGATATGGGACGAGGGCCTGCACCTGGGCCACAGCGTGGGCACCGTGCGCGACGTCCTGAGCCTGGCCGACGACGACCTCGACACCGCAACCGCAGTGCTGAGCGCCCGCCACGTGGCCGGCGACCCGTCCCTCAGCGAGCGGCTGGCGTCGGGCGCCTTGTCCCAGTGGGAGAAGAGGTCGAAGCGCTGGCTCAACGAGCTGGGTGCCCGAGTCGACGCTCGCCACGACGGGGTGGGAGAGGTGGCGTTCCGCCTCGAGCCCGACCTCAAAGAGGGCAGGGGCGGCCTGCGCGACGTGCACTCGCTGCACTGGGCCCAGGCCGCCCGCCGGGTGCTGCTCGACGAGGACGTCGCCGGCCTGGCCGGCGCCTACTCGGTGCTGCTGGACGCCCGTGTCGAGCTGCATCGCATCACTGGCCGTCCGTCCAACGTGCTGGTGCTCCAGGAACAGGACGCGGTGGCGGCGGCGCTGGGCGACACCGACGCCGACGCCCTCATGTCGCGCATCGCCGAGGCGGCTCGCACCATCGCCTGGAACAGCGACGACACCTGGCGGCGAGTACGCATCGCCGTCCGCGGCCCTCTCGGACGAAGGAGCCGCCACACCAGGGTCTTGGGCGACGGCCTGCGCCTGGAAGCCGGAGAGGTTCACGTCGACGACGACGCGCCCGTCGGCGACGATCCTGTCCTCGTCCTGCGGGCGGCGGTGACGGCGGCGACACAGCACACCGTGATCGACCGCCGGTCACTGGAGCGCCTGGCTGCCATCGCCTCCCCGCCGCCCGAGCCGTGGCCCGAGGGGGCCCGCTCCCTGTTCGCCGATCTCCTGCTGGCCGGGTCGCCCGCGGTGCGGGTGATCGAGGCGCTCGATCAGCGCGGGGTGTGGTGCCGACTGCTCCCCGAGTGGCAGCCGGTAAGGGCCCTCCCCCAGCGAAACGCCTACCACCGCTGGACCGTCGACCGTCACCTCCTGGAGGCCACCGCCAACGCCGCCCGGCTGCGGTCACGGGTGGACCGCCCCGACCTTCTGGTCGTGGCGGCCCTGTTGCACGACATCGGCAAGGGCTACCAGGGCGACCACAGCGAGGTGGGCGTGGCGCTGGTGTCGCGCATCTGCGCCCGCATGGGTTACCCCGGCGACGACGTGGCCGCCGTCGCCGCCCTGGTGTGCCATCACCTGCTCCTGTCCGAGGTGGCAACGCGGCGCGATCTCGACGACCCCACCACCATCGAGCGGGTGGCCTCGGCGGTGGGCTCGTCGTCGCGCCTGCACCTGCTGGCCGCCCTCACCGAGGCCGATTCCCTCGCTACCGGCTCTTCGGCATGGGGGCCGTGGAAGGCCCAGCTCGTGGGTCAGCTGGTCGACCGGGTGGCGAGCGTCCTCGACGGTGACGCCGCCGCGGCCGTGGTCACCAACCAGTTCCCTTCGCCGACCCAGCTCACCCAGCTGGCCGAGAGGGGCCGGCGCGTCCTGGCCGACGACGACGTCCTCACGGTGATGACCGACGACCGTCCCGGCATCTTCAGCCGGGTGTCGGGCGTGCTGGCCCTCCACGGCCTCGACGTGCTGGCCGCATCGGCCTACTCCAGCGACGCGGGACGGGCCCTGGCCGAGTTCCGGGTGGTCGACCCCGTGCGTAGCGAGATCCCGTGGGCCCGGGTCACCGCCGACCTCGAGCGGGTGCTCGACGGCCGTCTCGCCCTCAACGCCCGACTGGCCGAGCGGGCCCGCACCTACGGCAGGGCGCGCCGGACTGTGTTGGCCGTTCCGGCCAGCGTCGAGTTCCACAACGACGCCTCCGACACCGCCTCGGTGATCGACGTGCAGGCGCCCGACGGCATCGGTGTGCTCTACCGCATCACCCGGGCCCTGGCCGAGCTCGATCTCGACATCCGCTCCGCGAGGGTGCAGACCCTCGGGGCCCAGGTGCTCGACGCCTTCTACGTGCGCGACGCCTCGGGCGCCAAGATCACTGACTCGCGGATCCTCGCCGAGATCGGCAAGGCCATCCTCCACAGCCTCACCGAGGGTGCTCCCTAGCGGGTTTACCGCCCGGCGTTGGGCTTCTTGCCGTGGTTGGCCTTGTTGCGCCTCGCCTTGATCTTGCGCTTATTGGTCTTCTTGGACATGGCCCAGAGGTTAGACGGTTCCCCCTGGTCGGCCTGGTCAGCTGGCGCGACGCAGGTGCCTTGAGACGCCAACCAGTTCCTTCAGACCTTCTACGCTCTTCGAACCCTGAGAATGGCGACGTAGGGCTCTTCCTCGTTCACGATCTAGGTGATCCTGTAACCCGAGGAGACGACATCCTCGAACATCACCATGCCGGAAACCATCCGCCGGTTCCTACGAGGAGGACCGGTGTCGACCCATCCGAACAGGTCCTTGCTGAGCGCCTCTACCTCCTGGTCGACCCGGACGAGCATTCCGCCCTCGCCGCTGGCGGCGAGGGCCATGTTGCCGCCGATGAGAACGGCGAGCCCGCCGAACATCTTGTGCTCGGTCAACCGCGATTCACCGCCGATCAGCTCCCGGATGCGGTCGGCCAGATCCTCGTCGTACGGCACCTCCTCGTCGTACGGCACCGAGACGATCATACGAGGACGACGTCAGCTTCCGATGATCGGTCGCGGGTCGAAGGTCACCCGGATGCGGGTGATCAGGCCGTAGACGACATGGCTCCAGTTGACGATGGCGACGGGCCCGGCCGTGGCCGTTGTGAGCTCGAACCAGGTGATCACGTCGGCACCATCGATCCAGCGCCTGACGACCTCGACGCGCTCGGTCATGGCGAACATGGCGCGCAGGCCGGCGACGCACTCGTCTACGCCGTTGGCGACGCCGAGGGCACCCACGAAGTCGACGTCTGGGGCCAAGAGCGGGCGGACCTGCTCGGCGTCGCCGGCCCTCCAGGCTTCGAAGTAGGCAGCGGCGACCTCTTCCGGGCTCGAGGTGGCTGTGGGCTCCATGGGTCACCCCTAGCGGCAGGGTAATCTGCCGATTTCGATGAGCGTTCCAGGCTTGGGTCATTCGGGGGACCCTCGGCGGTGAAGTCAGACGCACACCATCAGGACTCGGGGAGGCGGGTGCGGTCCAGGGCGGCTCGGGCCCGGGCGAGGGTGTCGAGGGCACGGCTGAGAACCTCGGGTGGCGCCAACTTGTTCGAGGCCAGGTGGATGCGAAGCAGGCGGATCTGGTCGAGGTCGTCCCTCGGGATCTGGGTGGCGGCGGCCAGCCAGTCGACGGGGTTGGCCGCGGGGTTGCCCAGCCCGCTCCTGCCCACGGCGCGGTCGAGGGCCATGTCCTTGGGCACCAGTCGCATGAGGGAGTCCCAACCGTCGATGACCTGGCGGCCGGGATCGCCCGTCGCCGTCGGTCCGCTTTGTGACGGACTCAGCGGCGTGCGGCAAGCGCCGCAGCGGGCTGTGCCCGTCTGATGCGGGGGCACGCGGTTGAGCCGCCCGCACTGCGAGCAGCGCGATGTCGTGGCCCGACCCTGATCAGTCATCGCCACACTTTTGTCCTTGATGGCCGGGCCGGGCCAGTCCCGACCGGCGGTAGCCTGCGGTCGTGGAACGACTCGGCCTGGTGGGCCTGCCCAACTCGGGGAAGTCGGCCCTGTTCAACGCCCTCACCGGCGGGTCGGCCGTTGTCGCCTCGCATCCCTTCTCCACCACCGAGACCCAGATCGGCATCGCGTCGGTCGACGATCACCGTCTGCGCGCCCTGGCCGAGATGAGCAGGTCGAAGAAGGTGGTGCTGGCCACCGCTGAGCTGGTCGACATCGCCGGGCTGGTGGCGGGGGCGGCCAGCGGCGAGGGGCTGGGCAACCGCTTCCTCGGCGGCATCCGCGAGGTCGACGCCGTGCTTCTGGTGCTGCGGGCCTTCGTCGACGACAACGTGGTGGGCTCCGCCGACCCTCTGGTCGACTTGGCCACCCTGGAGCTCGAGCTGGTGCTGGCCGACGCCGAGTCGGTCGAGACCCAACTGGCCAAGCGCACCAAGATGGCCCGCTTCGACCCCTCCCTGGGCGACGAGGTCGCCGCCCTGGAGGCGGTCACAGCCGTCCTCGACAGCGGCGTGCCCATCTGGCGCTCGTCGCTGTCGGCCGACCAGCGTGCCGCACTGCGGCCCATGTTCCTGCTGACCAACAAGCCGCTGCTGGTGGTGGTCAACCTGGGCGACGACCAGCTGGGCGACGCCGACGACGTGATCAAGCCGGTGGCGGCCGAGCTGGGCGACGCTGCCGAAGTGCTCGGCGTGAGCGTGCAGCTCGAGGCCGAGGCCGCCCAGCTCGATACCGCGTCGCGGGTCGAGCTGCTCGAAGGGCTGGGCCTGGGCGAGGGTGCCCTGCCCCGGGTGGTGCGTGCGGCCTACCACCTCCTCGGGCGGCGCACCTTTCTCACCACCGGCGACAAGGAGTCCCGGGCCTGGACGTTCCGGGCCGGCGCAAAGGCGCCCGAGTGCGCCGGGGTAATCCACTCCGACCTGCAGCGGGGGTTCATCCGGGCCGAGGTCATCCGCTGGGACACCTTGCTCGAGCTGGGCTCGTGGGCGGCGGCGCGAGACGCCGGCAAGCTGCGGGTGGAGGGCAAGGACTACGAGGTCGCCGACGGTGACGTCCTCGAGATCCGCTTCAACGTCTGAGCTGCGGTCGTGGCCTGGCTCCTGCGCGACGAGAAGGTGCTGGCCACCCTGGAGGTCGCCGAGACGTTCCGGGCCCGCTCCAGGGGCCTGCTGGGCCGCGACACCATCGAGGGGGCGATCCTGTTGCGCCCGGCGCGCCAGGTGCACTCCTTCGGCATGCGGTTTCCCATAGACGTCGCTTTCTGCACGAGCGCCCTGGTGGTACGGCGGATGGTGACGTTGCGGCCCGGGCGCATCACCAGGCCATCTGTCCGCTGCCGATGCGTGATAGAGGCGGAGGCGGGCGCGTTCGCCCGTTGGGAGCTGCGGGTGGGGGACCAGCTCGAGATCCAGGCGTGACGGTGCCGTCGCCCGGCGTCTTGGTGCTGGTGGCCACGCCCATCGGCAACCTGGGTGACCTTTCGCCGCGCGCGGTGCGGGCCCTGACCGAGGCCGACGTGATCGCCTGCGAGGACACCCGCCGTACCCGCCAGCTGCTGGCCCACGCCGGCATTGCCGCCGGCCGCCGCCTCGTCACCGTGAACGACCACACCGAGGCGGCTTCGGTGCGCGCTGTTCTGACCCGTCTCGACGCGGGCGAGACGGTTGCGCTGGTCACCGACGCGGGCATGCCGGCGGTGTCCGACCCCGGCGAGCGGCTGGTGTCGGCCGCGGCCGCCGCTGGGCACCGGGTGGAGGTGGTGCCGGGGCCGTCGGCTGCGCTGGCTGCCCTGGTGGTGAGCGGGCTGCCCACCGGGCGCTTCTGCTTCGAGGGCTTCCTGCCCCGCAAGGGCCGAGCCCGGGCCGACCGGCTGGGCGAGCTGGCGACCGAGCGCCGAACGACGGTGCTCTTCGAGGCCCCCCACCGGGTACGCCAGACCGTCGCCGACCTGGCCGAGGTCCTCGACCCCCTCCGCACCGTGGTGGTGGCCCGGGAGCTGACCAAGGTGTTCGAGGACGTGTGGCGGGGGTCGCTGGCCGAGGCCGTCGCCCACCTGGCAGCCGTCGAGCCCCGCGGCGAGTACGTGCTGGTGCTCGCGGGCGCCCCTGCTCCTGCGCCGGCCGGGCCCGACGACGTCGCCCATGCCCTGCGCGCCCGCCTCGGCAACGGCGTCGACAAGCGTGCCGCCATCGCCGAGGTTGCCGCCGAACTGGGCGTGCCCAAGCGCCAGGTCTACGAGGCCGCCACCCGGCTGTGACGCCGGGGTTTTGGCGAACTGGTCAGGTTTAGCATCACCCTGGCGAGGCCAAACCTGACCAGAACGGTCGGAGGGCGGAGGACGCGACGACCTCCTCGGTACTGTGGGCGGGTGGCTAAGTTCTACCTGACGACGCCGATCTACTACGTCAACGACGCGCCCCATGTCGGCCACGCCTACACCACCGTCACCGCCGACGCGGTATGCCGCTGGCACCGCCTGCTGGGTGACGACGTGCTGTTCCTCACCGGTACCGACGAGTACGGCCTGAAGAACAGCCAGGCCGCCGAGGCCCAAGGCGTCCATCCTCAGCTGCTCGCTGACCGCAACAGCGAGCGCTTTCGGGCGGCGTGGGACTCCCTCGACATCGCCTACGACGACTTCATCCGCACCACCGAGGCTCGGCACGGCAACGCGGTGCAGGCCTTCTTGCAGGTGATCTACGACAACGGCGACATCGAACGCGACACCTACCAGGGCCTGTACTGCGTGGCATGCGAGGCCTATTACACGCCCGACGAGCTGGTCGACGGCAACTGCCCCATCCACGGCCGCCCGGTTCAGTTGCTCACCGAGGAGAACTGGTTTTTCCGCCTGTCCCGCTACCAGCAGCGCCTCCTCGACTACTTCGAGGCCCACCCCGACGCGGTGATCCCTCCCACCCGGCGCAACGAGGTCCTGGGCTTCATCCGCCAGGGGCTGGCCGACATCTCGATCAGCCGCAGCTCCTTCGACTGGGGCGTGCCTCTGCCGTGGGATCCCGCCCACGTGGCCTGGGTGTGGTTCGACGCCCTGCCCAACTACCTGACCGCCGCCGGCTACCGGACCGACTCTGAGCGGTTCGCCCATTGGTGGCCGGCCGACTACCACCTGGTGGGCAAGGACATCCTCCGCTTCCATGCCGTGTACTGGCCGGCCATGCTGATGGCGGCCGGACTGGACCCGCCTCGCTGCGTGGCTTCCCACGGGTGGCTGCTGGTGAGCGGCGAGAAGATGTCGAAGACCCGCCTCAACCAGATCGCACCGGGCGACCTGGTCGCCGACTTCGGCTCCGATGCCACCCGCTACCACCTGCTGAGGGAGGTCACCTTCGGCTCCGACGGCGACTTCTCCTACGAGGCCATGGTGGCCCGCTACAACGCCGACCTGGCCAACAACCTGGGCAATCTGCTGTCGCGAGTGGCCACCATCGTCGCCACCAAGTGCGCCGGCGTGGGCCCCCCGCCACGTCCGCAAAGCCCCCTGGCCTCGGTGGCCGCCGAGGTGTACGCCGCCACCGCCGACGGCTGGGGGCGGCTGGTCCCGTCCGACGCCCTGGAAGCCACCTGGCGGTTGATCCGTGAAGCCAACGCCCATCTGGAGGCCAACGAGCCGTGGAAGGCGGAGCCGGGCACGGCGGTCGATGCGGTGATGGGCGATGCCCTGGAGGCGCTGCGCATCGTGGCCGTGCTGGCTTCGCCAGCACTGCCTCATGCAGCGGCTGATGTGTGGCGGCGGTTGGGCTTGCCGGGGTCGCCGGTCGACCAGCGCTTGCCCGCGGCCGCAGCCTGGGGCGGCTACCCGGGCGGCCTCCCGGTGGAGAAGGGCACACCCCTGTTCCCGAGACGCAAGTAGGCACCGGTGCCCGCCGCCAGTAAGTGGACCGACAGCCACTGCCACCTTCAGTACGAGGGCCTACCTGGCGATGCCCTGGAGGCGGCCGAGGCGGCCGGTGTCATCCGCATGGTGTGCGTGGGCACCGACGGCCCTCAGTCGGCCCGGGCCGTGGACCTGGCCCGTGAGCACCCCGGGCGGGTGTGGGCCACCGCGGGCCTGCACCCTCACGACGCCGTCCAGGGCGTCGACACCATCCTGGGATCGCTGGACGCCCCCGAGGTGGTGGCCGTGGGCGAGTGCGGGCTCGACTACCACTATCACCCGGCCAACACGGATCACGCCGGCCAGGCCACCCAGAAGGCCGCTTTCGCGGCCCAGGTCGCCCTGGCCCACCAGCGTGACCTGGCCCTCGTCATCCACACCCGGGAGGCATGGGACGACACGTTCGACGTCCTGGCTGCCGAGGGCGTTCCCGCCCGCACCGTGTTCCACTGCTTCACGGGCGGCCCGGCCGAAGCCCGTCGCTGTCTCGACACCGGGGCTTACCTGTCGTTCAGCGGGATCATGACGTTCAAGACGGCCGCCGAGGTGCGCGACGCCGCCGCCCTCGCGCCCGTCGACCGGGTGCTGGTGGAGACCGACGCCCCCTATCTCACGCCGGTGCCCCACCGGGGAACGCCCAACCACCCAGCCATGGTCGCGGTGGTGGGCGCCGCCCTGGCGGCCGTCAAGGGCCTCGGCGTCGACGAGGTGGCAACCGCCACGTGGGCCAACACTGAGGCGGTCTTCCGGCTCTCCTGAGAGGGGCTCAGTCGCGCTTGGAGTTGCCATAGTCGCGGGGATGCCTCTAGGTTCACCCGCTTCCAGCTTCGCACCCCTTCGTCGCACGCGTCCCCCAACAGGAAGGGCTCTCTCCTGACGGCAGAATCCCGGCGGACAAGGGCAGTTCTAGCTGTGCTCATCATCGTCCAACTGGTACAGGCGCTGGCCCTGAGAGGAGTCGGCGCTGCCTTCCGCCACGACCAGGGGATGACCATGGCCGACAGTAGGGGGGGGGGGTCCCCCCCCCGCCCACCCACACCCCTCCACCACCGCGGGGGCCTCGCCCTCCCCCGCCCCCCACCCCCTCA
>JBPCJQ010000091.1:0-26613 GCA_051005135.1 Acidimicrobiales bacterium | reverse complement strand
TTTCCCTCTTTCTTCCCCCCCCCCCCCTCCCCCCCCCCCCCCCCCCCCGCCAAAGTTGGGGTTGAATGGCGGCATGCCCAAGGTCAGGCTGGGGGTGGCGCTGGTGTTGCCGCCCCCGCTCGATCGGGAGATCGACACCCTGCGCCGAGCCACCGGTGACGGCACCTACGGCCGGGTGCCGCCCCACTGCACGCTGGTGCCGCCCGTCAACGTGGCTGCCGACCGGGTGCACGACGCCTGCGCGGTCCTGCGCCAGGCCGCGGCCACCGCCCGGCCCATCCGCGCCTGCCTGGGCCCGCCCGCCACCTTCCTGCCCGACAACCCCGTGCTCTACCTCCCGGTGGAGGAGGGGGCGGAGGAGATCATCTCGTTGCGCGACCGGGTGTTCCGGGAGCCCCTGGCCCGGCCCCTCACCTGGCCGTTCGTGCCCCATGTGACGGTGGCCGACGAGGCCGACCCCGAGCGCATCGTCGCCGCCCAGGCCGCGCTTTGCGACTACCGCACCGACGTCATCTTCGAGCGCATCCATCTCCTGCAGGAGGGACCTGGGCGGGTATGGGCGCCCATCGCCGACTTCGCCCTCGAGGCGCCGGCGGTGGTTGGCCGGGGGGGCCTGCCGGTGGAGCTGTGGGTGGGCGACGTTCTCGACCCTGAGGCCGCCGAGCTGTCGGCTCGCGAGTGGTACGTGCTGGGCTTCACCGAGCTGGGGACCGCCTTGCCCCACGAGCGGCTGGTTGTCACGGCCCGTCGCGAGGGCCGGGTGGCGGGAGTGGCCACGGGGTGGGGCAGGGGAGGCGTGGCCCAGCTCGACAACCTGGTGGTGTCGGCCCCGCACCGGGGCACAGGCGTGGGGTCGCGGCTGTTGGCGTCGTTCGAGAGCCGGGCCGTGGACCTCGGCGCCGGCCGCCTGGCTGCCAGGGTGCGGGTGGGCGGCCAGGGCCACGGATTCCTGCACCACCGAGGCTGGGCCGACGAGTCACGCTTCCCCGAGTGGGTGGACGGCTGGGAGTTCGTGGCGCTCCGCCGCGACCTGTGACGGCGCTACGTCTCTGGCGCCGGGCAGCGCCCTGCGTACTCCGGCGTGCAGAACAGGGCGGCATCGGCGACGGCGATCCGGGCCCGCAGGTCGGCCATCGCTGGCGCCAGCGGCTCCCGGTCGTCGTCGGGGTTGAAGTGGCCAGCGCGCCCATCCCGTCGTACACGTCCGGCACCACCGCGGGCGGGGCAACGGCGACCAGAGTGCGCAGCGCGGCGGCGTTGACCGACCCGTGCCTCAGGCTTCCCGATACCAGCAGCAGCCGCACCCGGCGGGCTGGGCTCAGCCGAAGTCGATGGCGGAGAAGCCGCGGAGCTTGTCGAGGCTGTGGCGGGCGCTCACGGTGCGAACGGTGCCGGACTTGGAGCGCATGACCAGCGACTGGGTGGAGGCGCCCCGGCGGTCGTAGTGCACGCCCCGCAGCAGCTCGCCGTCGGTGACCCCAGTGGCGGCGAAGAAACAGTTGTTGCCCCTCACCAGGTCGTCCTGGGTGAGGATCATGGTGAGGTCGGCCTCGCGGCCGGCCTCCTTGATGGCCTCCAGCTCGCCCTCCTTCTGCGGTGCCAGGCGGGCCAGCATCTCGCCCCCGAGGCACTTGATGGCGGCGGCGGAGATCACACCCTCGGGGGTGCCGCCGATGCCGAAGAGGATGTCGGCGCCGGCTTCGGGCCAACCAGTGGAGATGGCGCCGGCCACGTCGCCATCCTGGATGAGGCGGATCCGGGCGCCGGCCTCCCGTACCTCGGCGATGAGGTCGTCGTGGCGGGGGCGGTCGAGGATGACGGCCGTGAGGTCGTTGACGTGCCTGCCGGTGGCCTTGGCGACCGCCTGGAGGTTATCGGTTGGGGAGCGGTCGATGTCGATGCTGCCCACCGCCTCGGGCCCCACCGCGATCTTCTCCATGTAGAAACCGGGCGGGTCGTACATGGTGCCGCGGTCGGACACCGCGATGACGGCCAAGGCGTTGGGCCGGCCCAGGGCGGTGAGGGTGGTGCCTTCGAGGGGGTCGACGGCGATGTCGATCTCGGGCGGAGTGCCGTCGCCCACCTGCTCCCCGTTGTAGAGCATGGGGGCTTCGTCCTTCTCGCCCTCGCCGATCACAATGATGCCGTCGCAGGCCACCGACCGCAGCAGCACCCGCATGGCCCCGGTGGCGGCCCCGTCGGCCTTCTCCTTCTCGCCCCGGCCCATCCACCGTGATGCCGCCAGGGCGGCGACCTCTGTCACCCTCACGAACTCCATGGCCAGGTTGCGATCGAAGGCCTGCTGTTCGGCTGCGCTCATGGGTGCGACGTTAGCCCCCCAACGCCCTACGCTTCGCGCCGTGCAACGTCACCGGACCGTCCTGGCCTGCATCCTGTCGGCCGCGGTCGGGTTTGCCTCTGCCCTGGTGGTGGTGCCTCGGTCCTCGGCCGGCGATTCGCCCGAGCCCAGAGCCACCCCGGGGGCGGTGGTCTTCGGGGTGCGCACCAACCAGCACCTGGTGGCGCTCACCTTCGACGACGGCCCCGATCCCCGGTGGACGCCACAGGTGCTGGCCCTGCTGCACCGGTTCCATGCCACGGCCACCTTCTTCGACGTGGGACGCCAGGTGCTCGCCCGTCCCGACCTGGTGCAGGCCGAGCTGGCGGCCGGCAACCAGATCGGCGACCACACCTGGTCTCACCCCGACCTGGCCACGCTGTCGCCGTCGGCCGTGCAGGCGGAGATCGCCAAGGGGGCGGACGCCCTCCGCTCGGCGGGGGCACCCGAACCCCACCTCTTCCGGCCTCCCTACGGCTACACCGACGAGGCCGTCGGGGTGCTGGCCGACGCCAGCCAGTACCGCACCGTCTTCTGGAACCTCACCGTGGAGCGCTTCGTCGACCATGCCGACGGCGTCGCCGGCGGCGTGGCACGCATGCTGACGCGCGTGCGTCCGGGCACGATCATCCTGGCCCACGACGGCGGCGTACCTGACCGGTCGAGGACCTTGGCCGCCCTGCCCCTGCTGCTCGGCGGCCTGGCGTCGCGAGGGTACCGGGTGGTCGACGTCGACACCTTGCTGCGGGCAGCTTCCCCGGTGGCCGCAGCGGCGCGGGCCGCTCCTTGATCCCCCTGGAGGACCGTCCATGATCACCGGCTGTTGCCCCTTCTGCGGTGCTGAGTACGCGCTGTCCGAAGCTGGGTGCTGGGACTGCAAGGTGTCGCTGGGCGAGGCATCGCCGCCCACCCTGGCCACCGACGACAGCGTCGACGAGGTGGTCTACGAGCTCGATGACTGGCCGGTGCCGGCTCGCGTCGAGCTCACCACCGCGCTGGCCGAGCGGGGCATCCCGTCGCGTTGGGAGCCGGGGCTCATCCTGGCCGTGCGCGAGATCGACGACGAGGCCACCGAGAACGTGCTCGACGCCCTGGAGGGCTCGGCCGGCAATCTCGACGAGGCCGCCGGCGACGGGGCCGCCCGCGACGAGGCCGATGCCGACGTGGACGAGGGTACCGGCGAAGTCGACTCCGACTCAGCGGCTCAGGCGGCGATGGCCGACCTGTTCGTGGCCGCCGATCGCCTCATGCACGAACCCGATGACGAGGTGGTCTCGGCCGAGCTGGGCCTCGCCGCCGGGGTGGTCGACGACAGCGAGCCGCCCTACGGGATCGAACCCGAGCTGTGGCAGAAGGTGCGGGAGCTGGCGACGGCGTTGTGCGGCGACCTCGACGCCCATGCTCCCGACGAGGTGGTGGCGGCCGACGCCCGCCTGCTGCGAGAGGTGCTTCGAGCTTACGTCTAACGGCCCGCCGTTCGGGCGGCCACTGGCCACGGCTCCGGCCCCGTATACCGTGCCTGCGTGCTGCTGGCTGAGCTCGAGATCCGCCACACCCGGGCCGTCGCGCCCACCCGGCGGATCGCGCTCGGCTCCCAGTGGCTGCCCACCGACCCCGCCCCCGGTGCTGGCGGAGTGCTGCTCGGAGGCATCGTCGCCGCCTACGTCGACGACCTCGGGCCCGAGCTGCGTGACGAGCTCGTCGACCTCCTCGACGACCTGGAGAACGGCCACCGTGTGGCCCAGCCGCGGCTGCGCCACCGGCTGCAGACCGATGTGGTCGGCCTCGATCGCAGCCGCCACAAGCTGGTGGGCAACGGCGAGCAGATGCACTTCGAGCTCGACGGCCATGGCTTGGCCGTGCCCCAGCTCCTGGGCGCGGTGTACGCGGCCGGCCGCATCCACTCCGCGATCCGCCCGGCGGTGTTCGCCGCCCTGCGCAAGGCGCTGCGATGGGACGGCGAAGTCGATGCTGCCCTCATCTCCCATCTCAACGACGTCACCAGTGCCTCGCCCCGGTCGTGGCGGCTCTTCCCGACCGACGAGCGTTGGGCGCTGCAGGTGCTGGGGTTCGGGCCCGACACCAGCCCGGCGCGAACCGAGGTCATGCGCCGGTTCCGCAACCTCATCCGCGAGTCACATCCCGACCACGGCGCCCGGACGGAGGGGGCGGGCCAGCGCATTCTGGAGCTGACCGAGGCCCGCCGCATCCTGCTGGCGTGAGCGATCGAGCCATGCCCCCCGCTCAGAGGGCCGCTCGGGCCCTGTTGCTCACCCCCGGGGCGGGTGCTGACCGCAACCAGGCCTCGCTGGTGGCGATCGAGGAGGCGCTGAGGCCGGCGGGAGTGCCCGTGGAGAGGCTGGACTTCCCTTACCGGCGGGCCGGTCGCAAGGCGCCCGACCGGGCGCCCGTGCTGGTGGCAGCGGTGGTGGAGGGGGCGGCCGCCCTGGCCGCCCGCACCGGCTTGGCTCCTGGCCGCCTGGTGGTGGGCGGAAGATCGATGGGAGGGCGCATCGCCTCCATGGCCGTGGCCGACGGCCTTCCCAGCTTGGGACTGGTGCTCGTGAGCTATCCGCTGCACCCGCCAGGGCGTCCCGACCGGGCCCGCACCGCGCACCTGCCCGCCTTGCATGTGCCCTGCCTGTTCGTGTCAGGCACCCGTGACGCCCTGGCGGCACCGGCCGAGCTGGAGGAAGCCGCGGCGGCGATCGCCGGGCCAGTCACCCATGTGTGGCTGGAAGGTGGCGACCACGGCCTTCGCCGTCGAGACGCCCAGGTCGCCACGATCGTGCGCGACTGGGTGTTGAGCCTCGGCTAGGGCGCTGCTCGTCCTAGGGTCTTGGGAGCTCGGCGGGCGGCCAACCCAGGAGGAGACCATGCCCATTGACGATTCCCCAAGGCGTCGCCCCGCCAAGAAGGCAGCCGCCAAGACGGCGGGCCCGGCCAAGAAGACGGCCAAGAAGGCAGCCGCCAACAGGTCGGTCCCAGCCAAGAAGGTGGCAGCGAAGAAGAGGGGCGCGGCCAAGAAGGTGGCAGCGAAGAAGGTGGTCCCCGACAGGGCGGTCCCCGACAGGGCGGTCCCCGACAGGGCCATGCCGCGCAGCCCGTCGGTTCCGGTCACCCCCCTGGGTCCGGCTCCTTCCCCACGCGTGCCGGCCGAGCTCGGGTCGGGCGTGGCCAAACGCGGCATCGTGGTGGCGATCATCGCCGTGTTCGCTGCCCTGGCCACGGTCAGGGGACGGGGCAAGCGGTGGTCACTGGCGGTGCTGGGTGCCGCCCTGGTGGCGGCGCTGGTGCTGGGTCAACCAGACGGGCGATCGTAGAACTCTGGGGTTCAGCGGTCTTCGGGGTTGAGGTCCTCGAGCTCGCGGCCGGCGGTCTCGGGGTACCGGGCGAGGACGAGCACGGCGACGACGGCAGGCCCGAACGACAGCACGGCCATGGCGGGACCGATGCCGCCCAGCGAGTCGGCCAACAGGCCGCCGGCGCCCAGCCCGATGGCGCTGCCCGCCAAGGCGCAGACGGCCACGATGCCGTTGGCCCGGCCGCGCATGGAGGTGGGGAACAGCTCGGGCCCGTACACGCCGAGGGCGGGGATCGACGCGTCGGACACGGTGGTGCCCACCAGGGCCCACGCCCACATGGCCCAGCCCCGGGAGAAGAAGAACAGCACTGTGCAGACGGTGCCGGCCGCGATGCAGCCCGCCCCCACTCGGCGCCGGCCGTGGGTGTCGGCCAGCCGGCCGCCGACGACGATGCCGATCCCCGCGGGCGTACCCGTGGCCAGGGAGAAGACACCGATGCGCCCACCGGAGAGCCCCCGCTCGACCCGCAGGAAGCGGTTGGCGAACTGCGATTGAGGGGCGATGAAGACGTTGGTGAGCAGCCCCGCCGCCCCCAGCAGCCACAGCCGCTTCCCGTGGCCAGAGATTCCCGCTCGCTGCGGCGAACGGTCTACGAAGCGGCGACTCTCGGGCAACCGGCGGCGGACCCCGGCGACGGCGGGCAGCCCCAGCACCGGCACCAGGTAGAGCAGGCGCCAGCCTCGAGGCCCGAGGTCGGCCAGGCGCAGGCTGAGCACGCACACGCCGGCGCCCAAGCCGCTTGCCATGGCCAGCAGGCTCACCGCGTAGGCTCGGGAGCCAGCGGGCATCTCCTCGGCGGCCACGATGGCCACCAGCACCAAGAGGGCGGTGGCAAAGGCCCGGGCGAAGGTCTGGCTGACGGTGAGCCAGGCGAGGGTCGGCGCTGCCGCCCCGGTCAGGGCCAGCACGCACCCGGCCGCCGCTGACCAGAGAAGCACGGTCCGCCGCCCGTGCCGGTCCGCCGCCGCTACCACCCCCAGCGCGACCAACCCGCCCACCCGCACCACCGCCCCGGCCAGCCCCTGGGCAGCATTGCCGGCCCCGAGCTCCTCAGCGGCGAAGGTGATGGTCTGGGTGAACAGGGTGTTGAGGTACCCGAAGACGATGGCCAACAGGCCCAGGCTGCCGAGCACGGTGGCGGCCCGGGCGTCGAGTCGAGCCGGGGGAGCCCACCACGGCGAGCCATCGGTTCCCGGGCGGCCCATGGTCCGGCGGAACGGCACCCAGAACAGCCACCCGAAGTAGGGCACGGCCAGGGTCAGCTCGACCGTCTGGGTGACGGCGTGGCGCTGCCCGGCGCCAGTGGCGACTTCGACCGTCCGGGCGTACTCTCGCACCGGCCCCTCGACGGCCTCGAAACGGCCACCGCCGCAATCGCGCTCCAGCACCAGGTCGCGGCGGGGGCGCAGCCAGGCCGCGAGACCCTCGTCGTCGACCGTCGAGCGGGTTACGACGCGGGCCACGGGAAGCGAACCGGCGTCGCCGACGTTGACGTGGGTGAGCCGGTACGCTTGTTCGGTCCACCGTCGATTCCCGGGAGTGTTATGCATGCAGAGCTGATGGAGGCGATCGAGGCTATCCGCCCTGCCCTGCAGGCCGATGGAGGCGACATCAGCGTGGTGGGGCTCGACGAGGCCACCGGCGTGGTCGACGTCGAGCTGGTGGGTGCGTGCGGGAGCTGCCCGGCCTCCACCATGACCCTCAAGGCCGGCATCGAGCGCATCCTCAAGGACCGCGTCGTCGGTATCACCGCGGTGAACGCGGTGGGAACCGAACCAGCGTTCTAGCGGGCGGGGGCAAGGCCGCGGTCAGGCCCAGGTAACGCATCCCAGCTCGGCCCAAGTGCGCAAGTCGGGGTGCGTCGGCACCACCCGTACCGTCCAGCCGTAGCGTCCCGTGCGGGCGTAGGTGAAAGTGGTTTCGAAGCGCCGCTCCGCGCCCTCGACGCTGCTGCGAGCCACCATGGGGACCACCGTCGGATCGACGAGGTTGCCGGCGGCGTCGACGGGCCCGTGCAGCAGCTGGACCTCCACGTCGGTGGCGGAAAGGTCGCCGAGCACTGCGGCGGCAGCCACGGTGTGCGATCCTCCCGCCTGGGCGTCAACGGGCGCGGCGGGGTCGACGAGGGTGACCCGGACACTGGCCCAGCCCTGTCGCACCTTGGCCTTCCATGCCGCCAACGCCCGTGTGCGCGCCTGGCCGTCAGCCTCCAGAGCCAGGCGCCGAGCGGCGGCGGGCTCGTACATGCCCGTCACGTAATCGCGCACCATGCGGCTGGCGGGGACGAACGGCCCCAACGTGCGCAGCGACGCCCGTACGTGGACCAGCCACCGTCGGGGGACACCGTCGGCACCCCGGTCGTAAAAGGCAGGGACGACGTGGTTCTCGAGCAGGTCGAACAGGCTGGCCGCCTCGGATCGATCGCGGCGGTCGAGGTCGTCGTCGTCCTCGGCCGAGTCCATGGCCCAACCGTTGACGCCGTCGTAGCACTCGTCCCACCAGCCGTCGCGCACCGAGCAGTTCAGGGCACCGTTGAGGGCCGCCTTCTCGCCGCTGGTGCCGCATGCCTCGAGCGGCCGGCGCGGGGTGTTCAGCCACAGGTCGGCGCCCTGGTAGAGCACACGGGCCACGCCGATGTCGTAGTCCTCGAGGAAGACCATACGGTGGCGCACGGCGTGCTGAGTGGAGAACTGCACCACCCTCCGGATCATCTCCTTGCCCTGGTCGTCGTCGGGGTGGGCCTTGCCGGCGAAGACCAGCTGCACGGGGCGATCAGCGGCCAGCAGCAGGGCGGCCAGGCGGTCGGGCTGCGAGAGCAGGAGGGTGGCGCGCTTGTAGGTGGCGAAGCGCCGAGCGAACCCGATGGTGAGGGCGTCGGGGTCGAGCACGCCGTCGGCCCAGTCAAGCTTGTGGTCGGGCACCCGGCGGGCCCGAAGCGACGAGCGCAGGCGCTGGCGGGCGAAGGCCACCAGGCGGCCGCGGCCTCCCGCGACGGCCGCCCACAGCTCGCCATCGTCGATGCCGTCGACCTTGGCCCATGCCTCGGGGCCCGCCTCCGGCCAGTCTCGGCCCAAGTGGCGCTCGTACAGCACCGACATCTCGGGCCCGACCCAGCTGAGGGCGTGCACGCCGTTGGTGACGAAGTCGATGGGGCGCTCGCCTTCAGGGATTGCGGGCCAGAGGTTGGCGAAGATGCGCCGGCTGACCTGGCCGTGGAGAAGGGAGACGCCGTTGGCGAAGCCGGCCAGGCGCAGGCCCATCACCGCCATGTTGAACGGGGCGTCGGGCGGCTCCCCCGGCTCCTGCCCGATGGCCATGAGAGTGTCGAAGCTCACGCCCAGCTCTTCGGCGCAGGAGCTGAAGTAGCGTTCCATGAGAGGGCGGGCGAAGCGGTCGATGCCGGCGGGCACGGGCGTGTGGGTGGTGAACACGGTGCTGGCCCGTACCGCTTCGATCGCCTCGGTGAAGCTGAGACCGTCGTCGCGGACGTGGCGGCGGATGCGCTCCAAGCCGAGGAAGCCGGCGTGGCCTTCGTTGGTGTGGAAGACCTGCGGCCCCATGCCGGCGATGCCCAGAGCTTGGACCCCCCCGACGCCGAGGAGTATCTCCTGTTGCAGCCGGTGCTCGGTGTCGCCGCCGTAGAGGCGGTCGGTGACCGATCGGAGGTCGGCATCGTTGGCGTCGATGTCGGTATCGAGAAGTAGGAGCGGGATGCGGCCCACCTGAGCTCGCCACATGCGGGCGCTCAGGAGTCGGCCGGCCAGGCCGACCTGCACCCGCTCGCCGTCGAAGCGCTCGAGGGCCAGGCTCTCGGGGTCGAGGGTGACGTAGCGTTGTTGCTGCCAGCCGTCGGGGGCCAGCTCCTGGCGGAAGTAGCCCTGGTGGTAGAACAGCCCTACGCCCACGAGGGGCACGCCCAGCCCGCTGGCCGCCTTGAGGTGGTCGCCGGCCAGCACTCCCAGGCCGCCCGAGTACTGGGGCAGGGCCTCGGCGATGCCGAACTCAGGCGAGAAGTAGGCCACGCCGGTGAGGCGGTGCTCGCCCTGCTGGAACCACAGCTCTTCGCCCAAGTGGTGGTGGAGGTCGTCGACGGCCCCAGCCAGGGCGGCAGTGAAACCCCGGTCGGCGGCCAGCGCGCCGAGACGCTCGGGAGGAACAGCAGCGAGGAGTGCCACGGGGTCACGGCCGACGGCTGCCCAGGTTTCGGGGTCGATGGTGGCGAACAGGTCTTGGGCGGAGGCGTCCCACGACCAGCGCAGGTTGAGGGCGAGCTCTCGCAGCGCCGCCAGGGCTTCGGGCAGGCGGGGCCGGACGGTGAACGTGGCCTGGGCCTGCATGCGGGCGAAACGGTACAGGAGCGAGGACCAAAGCGCAGCGTCGGCCCGCAGCGACCAGACGGTACAGTTGACCACGTGTCCGTCCAGTCCGACCGGGTGTGGACCTACGCCGATTATGCCGCCCTCCCCGACGACGGCCACCGCTACCAGGTCATCGAGGGGGAGCTGGTGATGTCGCCTTCTGCCAACACCCGGCACCAGAGGATCGTTGGCCGGGTGTTCATGTTCATCGTCGACCACCTGCGCGGCCACGGTGGTGGCCAGGTGTTCGTCGCCCCTTACGACGTGGTGATGGCCGACACAGTGGTGGTGCAGCCCGACGTGTTGTTCGTGGCCGACGCCGACGCCCACAAGATCACCGATGCCAACCTCCAGGGCGCTCCGACGTTGGCGATAGAGGTGCTTTCGGACTCCCGCCTCGACCGGGTTCGCAAGCGCCGCATATACGCCGCCCACGGCGTGCCCGAGTACTGGATCGTCGACCCCGAAGCCGACCGGGTCGAGGTCTACCGCCTCGTCGAGGGCGAGTACCCCTCGCCCACCATCTTGGAGCCCGGGGCCGTACTCACCACCGATCTCCTGGCCGGTCTGGAGATCGACGTGGCGGCCCTGCTGGCCTGAGGACCGTCAGCCCGGCTCGCCAAGGGCAGGCGGCCCGGCGCTGGGGAGCTCGCCCACCTGGCCCCCGGTCGGGCTGTCGCGGTGGGCCGCGGCAGCGGCCAGGATGGCTTCGGCGTCGACGATCTCGTAGGCGTAGCCCTGCTCGGCAAGGAAGCGCTGGCGCCGGGCCGCGAACTCCTGGTCGTTGGTGTCGCGTGAGACCAGGGCGAAGAAGTGGGCGGTACGCCCGTCGTGCTTGGGACGCAGGATGCGGCCCAGTCGCTGGGCTTCCTCCTGGCGGCTGCCGAAGGTGCCGGAGATCTGCACCGCGACCGAGGCCTCGGGCAAGTCAATCGAGAAGTTGGCCACCTTGGACACCACCAGCACTGGCTCGTCACCGGTGCGGAAGGCCTCGTAGAGCCGCTGACGCTCGCGGTTGGGCACCTTGCCGGTGATGAGCGGCGCCCCCAGGCGGGCGGCGACTGCCTCGAGCTGGTCGAGGTACTGGCCGATGACAAGGGTGGGTTCTCCCCGGCGCACGGCCTGGGCGCACACCGCCTCCACCACCGCGAGCTTGGACCGGGCGGTGGCGCCCACCCGGTAGCGGTCCTCCGCTTCGGCCAGGGCGTAGGACATGCGCTCCTCGTCGGCCAGCGTCACCCTCACCTCGGTGCAGCGAGCAGGGGCGATCCATCCTTGCGCTTCGATGTCGCGCCAGGGCGCGTCGTAGCGCTTGGGCCCGATGAGGCTGAAGACGTCGCCTTCGCGGCCGTCCTCACGAACCAGGGTGGCGGTGAGGCCCAGGCGACGCCGGCTCTGTATGTCGGCGGTCATTCGGAACACCGGCGCGGGGAGAAGGTGGACCTCGTCGTACACCACCAGCCCCCAGTCCTGGGAGGAGAACAGCTCCAGGTGGGGGTAGAGGCCGCCCCGGCGGGTGGTGACTATCTGGTAGGTGGCGATGGTGACGGGGCGGACCTCTTTGCGCTCTCCCGAGTACTCGCCGATCTCGGCATCGGTGAGGGTGGTGCGAGCCAGCAGCTCGGCCCGCCATTGGCGGGCGGCCACCGTGTTGGTGACGAGGACGAGCGTGCGGGCACCGGCCCTGGCCATGGCTGCCAGCCCCACGAGGGTCTTGCCCGATCCGCACGGGAGCACTATCACGCCACTGCCGGCGGCGGCGAAGGCGTCGACGGCCTCGGTCTGGTAGGCACGCAGGTTGAAGCCAGCGTCGGCCCGCAGGGCCATGGGATGGGCGGCACCGTCGACGTAGCCGGCCTGGTCTTCGGCCGGCCACCCCACCTTGAGCAGGGCCTGCTTGAGCCGGCCCCGTTCGCCGCTTGGCACGACATAGGTGTCGGCGTCGATGCGTGCGCCTACCACCGGGGCCACATTCTTGGCCCGCACCACCTCGGCCAACACCGCGGGGTCGGTGCTACGCAGCACCAACCCGTGCACGGGATGCACCTCGAGCACGAGGCGCCCGTATCGCGACATCACCTCGGCTACGTCGACCAGCAGGGCCTGGGGCACCGGGTAGCGCGACCACTTCAGCAGGGCGTCGACGACCTGCTCGGCATCGTGGCCCGCAGCGCGCGCGTTCCACAGGCCGAGGGAGGTGAGGCGGTAGGTGTGGACATGCTCGGGAGAGCGCTCGAGCTCGGCGAAGGGGGCGATGTCGGCCCGGCAGGCGGCGGCGTCGGGATGGTCGACATCGAGCAGCAGGGTGCGGTCGGACTGGATGATCAGCGGGCCGTCGGTCATCGGTAGAGATGCTCCTCCTCGGCGTCGGTCATGACTCGGGCCCATTCGACGCGGTCGAGGGCCAAGGTGCGCTGGGTGCCTTCGGGAAGGACGTCGACGGGCACATGGGTGTCGGGCAGGGCCAGCACCGCGACGTTGAGCTGAGTCGACCGGCCGTTTCGGTTGGTGTAGCCGATGCGTACCGGCCAGTCCTCGAAGAAGGCGCGGCCCAGTAGCTCGGTCACCGCCTCGGAGCCCTTGGCGATGTCCATGGGCCGGTCGGGCTCGTCGAAGAGCTCGAGGTCGGGCAAAGGCGGGGCCGGCGGAGGCGGGGCAGGCGGGGGCGGCGGGGGCGGCGGCGTCGCCGCCCGCGACGGCGCCCGGCGGAGGCGGCCCACCAAAGTGGCCAACTCCGCGTCGGTCGGCGGGGCAGTGGGTTGAGCCATCCCTGCCCGCCGGCGCAGCTCCGCCATGGGACTGCTATCGACTGGCCACCGCCTTGAGGCCGTGCTGGCGCGGGGCGCGGCTCTGCGACGCTCGGGGCGGGTCACCACCAGGCCACCAGCGGCGTCCTCGTGGGCGGGCAGGTACCCGGCGCCCCGGAGGGTGGCCAACACCTCATCGGCCTGGGCGTCGGTGACGGCCACGGTGGGAGCGAGCAGGCGCAGCTCGAGTCGCGCCGCCCGCCGGGACCGCACCACCTCGGCGAGCAGCGACGGGTCGTCGGACCGCACGTAGCAGCGGGTCGCGGCCAGGCGCAGGTGCCCGAACTTCCTCCCAAGGTCGGCGACCAGGTAGGTGAGGGACTGAGGCAGGGGGCGGCTGGCGTGCTCGGAGAGGAACGTCGTGATCTCGTCGGCGCTGCGCCCGGCGTCGAAGCCCCGGCGCAGCGAGGCCTCGCTCAGGCGGTAGACGGTGGCGGCGCCGGTTGACTCGACGTCGGCCAGGAGCTCGAGCTCGACCCGGACCGCGCTGGCCAGCTCGCCGGGGGCGACGACGGTGAGGTCGGCCTGGACCACGAAGGTGGCCGACACCGGCGGTGCGTGCCGGGCCAGGATGGCGATCGCCTCATCGAGCTGATCGGCCACGGCCAGGCGCCCGGCGGTGGCCAGCGCCCGGCCCGCACCCAGCCCCAGCAGCTCGGCCTCGGCGACAACCCATTCGATCATCGTCTCCGGGGACCCCGGCCCACCTGCCCACAGGGCCGGCGCCTGCCACGCCATGCGGGGCCCGAGGTGGCGGGCGGGAACCGCCCAACCCGGCTCGACCTCGGCCAGCGCCGACAGCACGGCCTGGCGACGGGGGGCAGCCTCGGGCTCGATGGCACGGTTGAGAAGGGGCGGGATGGGCTTGTCCTTGGTGCCCATCTCGCCGGCCAGCCCCAGGTGCAGGGAGGAGGCCAGCCAGGCCACCATCACCTGCCCCCATCGGCTGGCGGCGTCGAGCTCGAGCCAGTCGTCGGCGGCGGGGGTGGGCAGCGCGGTGTCGGTGACCAGATCGGCGACTACCAGCCCTGCCATCGCGGCCGCGTCGACGAGGCGGGCAGTGTCGGCCTCGTCGCGCCCGAGGGCCTTGGCGGCCCGCCGCAGGTCGCGGACGCCGAGACCTCCTGCTTTGAGCAACCGTGGCGGTGTGGTCGACCAGTCTTCGACAAGGGCGGCGAGATCGGCCACCAGCCGCAGCGCGGTCTCGGCGGCCGATGCGTCGACGCGTTCGACGCCGACCTCTTCGGGGGCCAGCGGGGGTGGACGGTTGGCGGGCTCGGGGAAGGGGTGGCCGCCCCGTATGGTCAGGGCCACCTCGCCCGGCATGACCGCGGTGCTCCAGCCGTCGCTCACGAGCAGGCCCCGATTGAGGAGCCATCCCGCCGGGGTGCGGTCGGACCCGGCGGGGCCGTACAGGCCGCCCGGGAGGGAAACCATGGGTCCGTCGTTAGCGACACGACGGGCCAGCTCGCCCGTACCCCGGGGACCAGCATCGACCACGCCGAGGACCAGCAGCGGGTCGGAGAGGGCAGCGGCCACGCCAGTGAGGGTGCCCGCCTTGGTGCGCCCCGGTGGCACTCCCAGCCTCCGGGCCATGGCCACCAGCTGTCCGTTCGTCTCGGCGTCCAGGGCGTGGCGCGCCGGCGGCCCCAACCGGGCCGGCCAGGCCAGCTCAGCGAAGGCGGGAACCAGCTCGAAGGCCTCCTTGTGGCGCAGTCCGAGGGCTCGAGCGACGAGGCGTTCGACTGCGGCCTCGACGTCGGCCGCCTCTACGCCGGCGCCCAAGAACGTGGCCAGGGCGGAGATGGTCGTGCCCGGCGGCAGCAAGAGGCGGCCCTGCACAACCTGCTGGCACCACAGGTCAAGGTGCCGGTAGCAGGCGGCGACGCTGGGCCAGGTGCCCGCCCGCCTGGCCACCTCGACGAGGTCGCCAGGCGCAGGGTGGGCCAGGTCGGGTCGGTAGGCGAGAAGGGCGATGAGCCCGTCGTCGTCGAAGGAGGCCAGAGCGGTCACCAGCGGATCGGACGACTCGGCCGCCTTGGTCCTTGTTCGAGCCACAGCGTCCTCCCGGGACGATACCGACGCTGGGGAAGCCTTCGCGACCCTATCGGCCGCCGAAGGGCGGGTGGTGGACCTTTCACGAGTCTTGATGGCGATGGCGGGGAGCGCGCCGCGCTACTGCGCGCGGGCTGACCGGACCAGCCGTCCGGCGCACTACGGTTGGGGGAGATGACCGGTCGCATCGTGATCGACGACCTGCGGCCTCGGACTCCCAACCTCGAACACCCGGCGAAGGCGGTCGTCGGCGCCGCGGTGAGGGTGTCGGCCGACATCTTCAGGGACGGGCACGCCGTCCTGGCGGCGCGAGTCCGCTGGCACCCGGCGGCCGAGGCCGCGAAGGCCGCAGCGTGGCTCGAAGCGCCCATGGCCCACATCGGCAACGACCGTTGGGAAGCGGAGATCGAGCCTGCCACCCTCGGTCTGCAGGCCGTCGTCGTGGAGGCGTGGACCGACCTGTTCGCCACCTGGCGGCGCGACACCACCATCAAAGCCGGCGCCGGCCAAGAGCTGAGCCCGGAGCTGGAGGAGGGCGCCCGCATCCTCACCACCCGGGCGCCCCAGGTGGCCACCGGCGACCGCCGGTTGCTCACCACTGCGGCTACACAACTGCGCGACACCACCCGTGCTCCCGAAGCCCGGCTCCAGGCGGCCCTGGACCCTGCGCTGGTCGCCGCCCTGGCGGCCGTCCCTGACCCCACCGACCTCACCACCAGCGCCGTCCATGGCCTCTGGGTCGACAGGGAGCGGGCCCTGGTGGGTGCCTGGTACGAGCTGTTCCCGCGTTCGGAGGGCGGCCTGCAGGCGGCCGCCGACAACCGGTTGGCGGCGGTGGCAGCCATGGGCTTCGACGTCGTCTACCTGCCGCCGATCCACCCCATCGGGCGTAGCCACCGCAAGGGGCCCAACAACACCCTGCACGCCGGCCCCGAGGACCCCGGCAGCCCATGGGCCATTGGTGCCCCCGAGGGCGGCCACACCGCTGTCGCCCCCGAGCTGGGAACCATGGACGACTTCGACCACTTCGTATCCCGGGCGGGCGAACTGGGCATGGAGGTGGCGCTCGACTACGCCCTCCAGTGCTCGCCCGATCACCCCTGGGTCAATGAGCATCCCGAGTGGTTCCACCATCGACCCGACGGCTCCATCCAGTACGCCGAGAACCCGCCCAAGAAGTACGAGGACATCTACCCCATCAACTTCTGGCCCGACAGCGAGGCCTCCCGCGCCGAGCTGTGGGAGGCGTGCCGGCAGGTCCTCGAGGTCTGGATCGGCCACGGCGTGCGCATCTTCCGTGTCGACAACCCTCACACCAAGCCCATCGCCTTCTGGGAGTGGCTCATACCTGCCGTCCAGGCGAGCCATCCCGAAGTCGTTTTCCTGGCCGAGGCGTTCACCCGTCCCAAGGTCATGGCCAAGCTGGCCGAGGTGGGGTTCAGCCAGAGCTATACCTACTTCACCTGGCGGACGACCAAGGCGGAGCTGGCCGCCTACCTCGAGGAGGTTTCGCTCGGTCCTGCCGCCGACTACATGCGGCCCAACTTCTGGCCCAACACCCCCGACATCCTGGCCGGGCCACTGCGGCTCGGGTCCCCGGCCGCGTTCAAGATCCGCCTGGTGCTGGCCGCCACCATGGTGCCTTCCTACGGCATCTACAGCGGCTACGAGCTGTACGAGAACGAGCCCGCGTCGGATGCCAACGAGGAGTACCTGTTCTCCGAGAAGTACGAGGTCAAGCAACGCGACTGGTTCGATCCCACGTCGCTGGCCCCGTTCGTCACCCTCCTCAACCAGATCCGGCGCAGGCATCCCGCCCTGGCCGAGCTGGGCAACGTGATCGTGCACCCCACCCACAACGACAACATCCTGGCGTGGTCGAAGCGCACGGGTGACGACGTGGTGCTGGTGGTCGTCAACCTCGACCCCGGCGGCCCCCACGAGGACACCCTGTCGCTCGACCTGGCCCGCCTGGGCCTCCCCGACGACCAACCCTTCGAGGCCCACGACGAGCTCACCGCCACCACCTACACGTGGGGCGGGGCCCACCCCTACGTGCGCCTCGATCCTCTCCTCCAGCCCGCCCACGTGCTGTCACTGCGTAGAGCGTGAACCTCGACGACAACCGCTGGTACCAGCGGTGCGTGTTCTACGAGGTGCTGGTGCGGGGCTTCAACGACGCCAACCATGATGGCACCGGCGACCTGGCCGGCATCACCGACAAGCTCGACTACCTACAATGGCTCGGCGTCGACTGCCTGTGGCTTCTGCCCTTCTACCAGTCACCCCTGCGTGACGGCGGCTACGACATCAGCGACTACTTCACCATCCTGCCCGAGTACGGCGACCTGGCCGACGCCGTGGAGCTGGTGGAGCAGGCTCACCGCCGGGGCATCCGCATCATCGCCGACCTGGTCATGAACCACACCAGCGATCAGCACCCTTGGTTCCAGGAGTCGCGCCAGGACCGCACCAACCCCAAGGCCGACTGGTACGTGTGGAACGACGACGACCAGCGCTGGCCCGAGGCCCGGGTCATCTTCGTCGACACCGAGCGGTCCAACTGGGCGTGGGACCCCCAGCGTCAGCAGCACTACTGGCACCGCTTTTTCTCCCACCAGCCCGACCTCAACTTCACCAACCCCGAAGTGGCCCAGGCCATGATCAACGTGATCCGCTTCTGGCTCGACATCGGCCTCGACGGCTTCCGCCTCGACGCCGTCCCCTACCTGTTCGAGCGTGACGGCACCAAGGGCGAGAACCTCCCCGAGACCCACGACTACCTCAAGCGCCTGCGCAAGGAGGTCGACGCCACCCACCCGGGCCGGGTGCTGCTGGCCGAGGCCAACCAGTGGCCCGCCGACGTGGTCGACTACTTCGGCGACGGCGACGAGTGCCACATGTGCTTCCACTTCCCGCTGATGCCCCGCATGTTCATGGCCATCCGCCGTGAGCAGCGCCATCCCGTGACCGAGATCCTGGCCCAGACGCCGAAGATTCCCGACGGTGCCCAATGGGGAATATTCCTGAGGAACCACGATGAGCTCACCCTCGAGATGGTGACCGACGAAGAGCGGGACTACATGTACGCCGAGTACGCAAAGGATCCGCGTATGAAGCGCAACATCGGGATCGGCCGGCGGTTGGCCACGCTGGTCGATGGTGACCGGCGGGTGGCCGAGCTCCTCCACGGTCTGTTGTTCAGCCTGCCCGGCAGCCCCGTGCTCTACTACGGCGACGAGATCGGCATGGGCGACAACATCTACCTGGGCGACCGTGACGGCGTGCGCACGCCCATGCAGTGGACCCCCGACCGCAACGCCGGGTTCTCCAAGGCCGATTTTGCCCAGCTCTACCTTCCGCCTCTCATGGACCCCGTGTACGGCTTCCAGGCCGTCAACGTGGAGGCCCAGCTACGCAACCCCAGCTCGTTCCTGCACTGGATCCAGCGCATGCTCCAGGTTCGCCGCAGCCGCAACGAGATCTTCGGCACCGGCGACTTCGAGGTGCTGCCCGCCGAGAACCCCTCGGTGCTCGCCTTCTTGCGCAACGTGGGCGACGACATCGTGATGTGCGTGAACAACCTGAGTCGCTTCGCCCAGCCGGTGGAGCTGAACCTGGCCCGTTTCGAGGGCCGTACTCCAGTGGAGCTGGCCGGTCGGGTGCCGTTCCCCCGCATCGGCGAGCTGCCGTTCCTGCTCACCCTGGGAAGCTACGGCTTCTACTGGTTCGACCTCGTGGAGGACCGGCCATGATCGCTGCCGACGCTCTGCTTCCCAACCTCCGCGACTTCCTGCCTCGCCAGCGGTGGTACTCCGGTATAGAGCCGCCTGCGAGCGTCGAGGCGAGCTGGTCCGACGTCTTGGCTGGCCCCTGGCCGGCGCTGGTGCAGATGGTGGTGGAAGCCGACGGGGTCCGCTACCAGCTCATGGTGGGGCTGCGGCCCCTCGACGACCGCCACGACTTCCTGCGGGGCCACGACGATGCCGTACTGGGCGAGACGGGCACCGAGAGCGGCCCCGCCCTGGCCTATGAGGGCACCATCGACGCCGAGCTGGCGCTGGTCCTGCTCGACCGGGTGTCGAGCGGCTCGGAGTCGGCGCAGAGGGTTCACCCCGTCGGCGTCGAGCAGTCGAACACCTCGCTCGTCTACGACGACCGTCTCATCCTCAAGGTCTTCCGCCGCCTCCAGCCCGGTCCGAACCCCGAGGTAGAAGTCACCGAGGCTCTGGCCGCCGTCGGCTTCGAGCACGTGGCCGCGCCCCTCGCCACCATGACGTTCGACGGCAGCCACCTGGCCGTGCTCCAGCCATATCTGCTGGGCGGCACCGAGGGTTGGGCCATGGCTCTCACGTCGCTGCGCGACCTCTTCGGCGTGCACGACACCCAGCCCGTGCCCGTCATCGACCCCAACGCCCCGCCCCCGCCCGAACCCGATCCCGGCGAAGCCGGGGGGGACTTCTCGGGCGAGGCTGAGCGCCTCGGGGTCGTCACCGCCGAGATGCACATCGCCCTGGCCGAGGCGTTCGGCTCGCAGCCCGGCGATCCAGCCGAGTGGGCCGACTCCATCGTCGCCCAGGCCGCCGCCTTGCCCGGCGGCGACCTCGACCCCGCCGCGGCCGCTGCCGTGCTCGACGACCTGCGGTCGGTGCCCGACCCAGGCATCGCCACCCGGGTCCACGGGGACTATCACCTGGGCCAGGTGCTGCGCACCGATTCGGGTTGGTTCGTGCTCGACTTCGAAGGGGAGCCCACGCGTACCATCGACGAGCGGCGCCGGCCCACTTCGCCGTTGCGCGACGTGGCCGGCATGCTGCGGTCGTTGCACTACGCCTCCATCGCCGGTCTGGCCGACCGGAAGGAGGTTGGGCTGGCCGGCGCCTGGGAGGACCGCAACCGCCAGGCCTTCCTCGACGGCTACCTGGGTGCCGCGGCCAAGGGCGACGTGCTGCCGGCCGACGAGGTGTCGGTGCAGATCGTCCTGCGGGCGTTCGAGCTGGAGAAGGCGGTCTATGAGCTGGCCTACGAGCGGGCCCACCGCCCCGACTGGGTCGGCATACCGCGCACAGCGTTGAGGCGTATCACCGCCGAGCGCGCCAACCGCCAGGGCCCGAGCGGGGGCCAACGGCAGTGACCGACCCGGTGTCCTCCCTCGTGCCCGACCCCGTGGCCGCCGACATGGCCGCCCTTGCTGCCGGCGAGCTCGTTGATCCTCATCAGCTCCTCGGCCCCCACCACGACGGCGTTGGCACCGTCGTGCGGGCGTGGCAGCCCGACGCCGAGAGCGTGGCCCTGGTGCTCGACAGCGGCGACGCCGTTGCCATGGAACTCGTCCATGACGCCAGCGTGTTCGCCGTCACCGTGGCCGCCGGCGACGTGGCGTCCTACCGCTTCGAGGTGACCTATCCCGACGGGCGGTCGTTCACCGTCGACGACCCCTACCGCTTCTGGCCCACCCTCGGCGACCTCGACCTCCACCTGTTCGGCGAAGGGCGCCACCACGCGTTGTGGCACCACATGGGAGCTCACCCCCGCCAGCACCAGGGCACCGACGGCACCGCCTTCGCGGTGTGGGCGCCCAGCGCCCGCAGCGTGCGGGTGGTGGGCGACTTCAACTCATGGGACGGGCGGCTCTACCCCATGCGAGCCCTGGGGGGGTCGGGGGTGTGGGAGATCTTCTTGCCCGGGGTCGGGCCCGGCGCCTGCTACAAGTTCGAGATCCTCACCGCGGGCGGGGCTCTCACCCTCAAGGCCGACCCGTTCGCCTTCGCCACCCAGGCCCCGCCGGAGACGGCCAGCGTGGTGGCCCGCTCCAACTACAACTGGGCCGACAGTGAGTGGGTCGCCAGGCGTGCCACCACCGACCCACTGCAGCAGCCCATGTCGGTCTACGAGATGCACCTGGGCTCGTGGCGGCGGGTCCCCGAGGAGGGGAACCGCTCTCTCACCTACGTCGAGCTGGCCGAGCAGCTGCCCGACTACGTGGCCGATCTCGGCTTCACCCACGTGGAGCTGATGCCCGTGGCCGAGCATCCCTTCAGCGGGTCGTGGGGCTACCAGGTGAGCGCCTACTACGCCCCCACGGCGCGCTTCGGCACGCCCGATGAGTTCCGGGCCCTGGTCGACGCCCTGCACGCCCGGGGCATCGGGGTGCTCGTCGACTGGGTGCCGGCGCACTTCCCCAGGGACGCCTTCGCCCTCGCCCGCTTCGACGGCACCGCCCTGTACGAGCACGCCGACCCCCGCCAGGGCGAGCACCCCGACTGGGGCACGCTCGTGTTCAACTTCGGCCGCCACGAGGTTTGGAACTTCCTGTTGGCCAACGCCTTGTACTGGATCGCCGAGTTCCATATCGACGGCCTGCGGGTCGACGCGGTGGCGTCCATGCTCTACCTCGACTACTCCCGCAAGGAGGGCGAGTGGGTGCCCAACCGCTTCGGCGGCCGGGAGAACCTGGAGGCGGTGGCCTTCCTCAAGGAGGTCAACACCGTCGTCTACGGTGCCCACCCCGGCGTGATCATGGTGGCCGAGGAGTCTACCTCCTGGCCGGCAGTATCGAGGCCCACCTATGTGGGCGGGCTGGGCTTCGGCTTCAAGTGGAACATGGGATGGATGCACGACACGCTGGAGTACTTCTCCAAAGACCCCATCCACCGCCGCCATCACCACCACCAGCTCACCTTCGGCCTGCTCTACGCCTTTTCGGAGAACTTCGTGCTGCCCCTGTCCCACGACGAGATGGTGCACGGCAAGGGCTCGCTGATCGACAAGATGCCCGGTGACGCGTGGTCGAAGCTGGCCAACCTGCGGGCCCTGTTCGGGTGGATGTGGGCCCATCCCGGCAGCCGCCTGCTGTTCATGGGTGGTGAGTTGGCCCAGTGGCAGGAGTGGTCCCACGACCGCAGCCTCGACTGGCACGTGTTGGCCCAGCCCGGCCACGCCGGCGTGCAGGCCTTGGTGCGCGCTCTCAACGCTATCGCCACCACCAACCCGGCCATCTGGGAGCGCCAGTACGACCCCTCCGGTTTCCAGTGGATCGATGCCAACGACGCCGACCAGAACGTGATCTCGTTCGCCCGTTTCTCGGCCGACGGGTTGGCGGTGCTCGTGTGCGTGGCCAACCTGTCGGCCGTGCACCGGGGCGGCTATCGCATCGGCGTCCCCCGGGGTGGGCATTGGGAGCAGGTGCTCGACACGTCCTCGGTGGCCTTCGGCGGTGAGACCCCCGACATCGTGAGCGAGCGCGCTGCTGACCCGGTGCCCTGGCACGGCCTCGACCAGTCGGTGGCCCTCGACCTGGCGCCTCTATCAGTGGTGTGGCTGTCGTCGGTGACTGAGCCGTACTTTGGCGGGGTGGGCGGACCAGGCGGGGTGTGCTGGCTGTGCGGGACTCGGGAAGCGTGCTAAAGAACGTTTTGGGGCGGCCAGGTTGGCCTTCCAGGTGCGGCGCAGCACCGGTTTGGCCAGCATCCCCGTGAGCGGGCCGCCCGTCCACCACGGGAAGCGCAGGCGCTCGTCCCAGGTGAGCAGGGTGCCGCCGGGCCGCAACTTGAGGGTGAAGCGCCCGGTGCCCGCCACGACCCCGGTGTGGAGGATGCCCACCGCCCGCCGCTCCTTCCACTCCACCACCTCCATGGTGTCGTGAAGGCGGAAGGGGCCGACCCTGGTGGCGCACTCGAAGGTGGTGCCCAACCCGCTGGTGCGTGAGGACGTGAAGCGGATGCTGTCGGCGTCGTGCATCCAGCGCACGTGCGAGCCGATGTCGCTTACCGCTCGCCACACCACCAGGCGGGGAGCACGGATGAAGGTGCTGACGCGGATGTGGGTGATGCTGGCGAGCCTATGACGCTTTGGAGTAGACGGACACGTGGCGAGTGCTGGCGGCGGTGAACGGCTCACGTCGCCAGCCCCCCCAGCGCTCCACGAGCGTCAGCCCGGCCAGCCGGGCCATGAGGTCGATCTCGGGTACCGAGGCGTAACGGATCGACCAGGCCAGCAGGCGCACACCGTCGGCCGGGGACAGCACCACGTCGTGGCCGCTGACCACCTGGGTGAGGGGGTCGTGGACGCTGGCCTGGAGCACGACCTCGGTGGCCGACTGGGACACGACGGTGAGGGAGCGGTCGAGCCGGGTCAGCTCCGGCGCCAGCGCCTCCACCACGAAGCGCCCGCCGAGCGCCAACCGGGAGGCGGCGCCAGTAACGCACCGGCATTGGGCGTCCTGGTCGGCCAGCTCGAACAGCGAGTTGAAGGCAACGAAGACAAGGGCGAGGCCGGAAGGGGCCAACACCCCGACGTCGGCGAAGTCACCTACGGTGACATCGATGGCCTCACCGCCGGGCTTGGCGCGCAGCCTTGCGACCATTGCCGGCGAGGCGTCGATGCCCGAGACGTCGAGCCCCTTGGCGGCCAGAGGGAGGGCCAGCCGCCCGGTACCGATGCCCAGTTCCAGCACCGGGCCACCACCTGGTACCGCCGCCACCTCGGCGGCCAGGAAGTTGGCGGTGTCGTCGGCCTCCTCGAAGCGGGCGGCGTGACGGCGGTCGTAACCCTCGGCCCGCTCCTCGTCGTATTCCACTCAGTGCCGATTGGCGCCGTGGGCGCGGACGAAGTCGTTGACGGCGTAGTAGTCGTCGATCGACTCGCCGGCGTCGCCCCAGAAGCCGTCGATCTCCTCCCATTCCATGAGCCCCTCGGACACGAACCAGTTGTTGACGTCGGTGATCTCCAGCTCGCCGCGGCCGGAGGGCTCGAGGGTGGGGATGACGTCGAACACGCGGGGGTCGTAGAAGTAGATGCCGGTGACGGCGTAGGCGCTGGGCGGCTCGTCGGGCTTCTCCACGATCGACGTCACCCGGTGATCGGCGTCGAAGCGGGGGACGCCGAGGTTGCGGAGATGGGACACGTCGTCCACGCGGGACAGCAGGATGCGGGCACCCTTTTCCTGGGCACCGAAGTTGGCTACCGCCGAGGCCAGTGAGCGCTCGACGATGTTGTCGGCCAGCATGACCACCATTGGGTCGTCCTTGACGAAGGGGCGGGCCAGGTTGAGGGCCTCGGCTATTCCACCGGGGCGCTCCTGGTAGGCGTAGACGAGGAGGTCGACGCCGTGCTCGTGGCCGCTGCCCAGCAGGCGTAGGAACTCGCCGGCATGGGTGCCTCCGCTCACCACCATGAGCTCGGTGACGCCCGCCTGCACGAGGGCCTCGATGGCGTAGCTGATCATGGGCCGGTCGTAGATTGGCAGCAGGTGCTTGTTGGTGATGCGGGTGAGGGGATAGAGCCGGGTGCCGCTCCCACCCGCCAGGATCACGCCTTTCATGCCCGAACGGTACCGCCTGGATCGGTCACGTCTCCCATGGGCCCTGCGATCGGTGGCCGCGGATCGCTCGCGGCGTGACACCTCCCTGATCGTCGCAGGCCGAGCTCTCCTGATCGACGACCGCGTACTCTGGTGGGGTGACCGCATACCTGGACCACGCCGCCACCACGCCGCTGCATCCCGAGGCGGTCGAGGCCATGATGCCGTTCCTCACCGAGCGGTTCGGCAACCCGTCGGGCTCGCATTCGGTGTCGCGCGACGCCCGCAAGGCGCTCGACGAGGCCCGTGACGTGGTGGCCGAGTGCCTGGGGGCAACACCCGGCGAGGTCGTGTTCACCGGGGGCGGCACCGAGGCCGACAACCTGGCCATCACCGGGCACCATGCGGTGGCGCCCGGTCCGGTGGTGTGCTCGGCGGTGGAGCACCACGCCGTGCTCCACTGCTGTGAGGCCCTGGGAGGCCGGGTGGCAGCGGTGCTGCCCTCCGGGGTGGTCGATCTCGACGCCCTGGCCGCAACGCTCGACCCCGACGTGTCGGTGGTGTCGGTGATGTTGGCCAACAACGAGGTGGGAACGGTCCAGCCCCTGGCCGAGGTCGCCAGGGTGGTGCGCGAGCGCGCGCCCGCAGCGGTGCTGCACACCGACGCGGTACAGGCCTTCGCTTGGCTCGACGTGGCCAGTCTGGCGGCCGACGTCGACCTGGTCGCGGTGAGCGCCCACAAGTTCGGCGGCCCCAAAGGGGTGGGCGCTCTGGTGGTCCGCGACGGGGTGAAGGTGGCGCCCGTCCTCCACGGCGGGGGCCAGGAACGGGGCCGGCGCAGCGGCACCCACAACGTGGCCGGCATCGTGGCCATGGCCGCCGCCATGCAGGTGACAGTGGCCCGCCGGGCGGCCACCGTAGCCCGGGTTGGTGTCCTGCGCGACCGGCTGGCCGACGGCCTGCTGGCCGCGGTCGCCGACAGCGCCGAGACCGGTGACCGTTCCGCCAAGGTAGCCGGCAACTGCCACCTTTCGTTCACCGGCATCGAGTCCGAAGCCCTGCTGGTGCTGCTCGATGGAGCCGGCGTGTGCGCGTCGGCGGGCTCGGCGTGCCAGAGCGGTGCCATAGAGCCGTCGCACGTGCTGGCGGCCATGGGCGTACCCCGCGAGCGGGCGGTGGGGTCACTGCGTCTGTCGCTGGGCACCACCACCACCGACGCCGACGTCGACCTGGCCCTGGCTGCCGTCCCCGAAGCGGTAGGCCGCCTGCGGACTGCGCCGGGCGGGGTTGGGGCCCCGCTCCGGCGAGGAGGCGGGGATGGGGCCCCGCCGGGGCCAAAGGGCACGGCTTCGTAGAGATGAGGGTCCTGGCTGCCATGTCGGGCGGCGTCGACTCGTCGGTGGCCGCCGCCCTGATGGCCGAGCAGGGCCACGAGGTGGTTGGTGTCACCCTCAAGCTGTGGGGCGGTGAGTCCGACTCGGGGTGCTGCTCGGTGGCCGACGTGGACGACGCCCGCCGGGTGGCCCAACAGCTGGGCATCGACCACTGGGTCTTCTCCTTCACCGACGACTTCGACGACCGGGTGGTGGAGCCCTACCTCGCCGCCCACGCCGACGGGCGCACGCCCAACCCGTGCATCGAGTGCAACCGCCACCTCAAGTTCGGCCGCCTCCTGCGACGCGCCTCCCAGCTCGGGTTCGACGCGGTCGCCACCGGGCACCACGCCAGGATCGTGGACGACGGCGGTCGCCACCGGCTGCTTCGGGGGGCGGATCCGTTGAAGGACCAGTCCTACGTGCTCTACGTGCTGGGCCAGGACGAGCTCCGCCGCGTCCGGTTCCCGGTCGGGATCATGACCAAGGCTCAGGTACGGGCCGAGGCCGCCGCCCTGGGCCTGCCCACGGCCGACAAGCCCGACAGCCAGGACGTCTGCTTCGTGACGACCAGCGGGGGGCGGGAGGCGCTCCTGTCCTCCCGCATCGCGCTTCATCCGGGCCGGGTCGTCGACACGGCCGGCGCCGAAGTCGGACGGGTCGACGCTCTGGAGCTGGTCACCGTCGGGCAGCGCCGCGGGCTGGGCACGGGGGGCGGGGCCACGCGCTACGCCCTGCACGTCGACACCGCCTCCCGCACCGTGCTGGTCGGCGACGCCGCCGACCTGCTGGCCGAGTCGGTCGCACTCACCGAGCTGTGCTGGGTGGACGAGGCGGTAAAGGGCCCGGTGCAGGTCCAGTCCAGCGCCCACGGCGACACCGTCGAGGCGACGTTCGACGGCACCATCGTGCGGTTTGCAGAGCCTCGGCGCCGGGTGGCGCCCGGCCAGAGCGTCGTCCTCTACCGGGGCGAGGAGGTCATGGGTGGTGGCATCGCCGTCGAGTGAGCATTATTC
>JBPCJQ010000090.1:0-12265 GCA_051005135.1 Acidimicrobiales bacterium | reverse complement strand
GCTCCGGTTGTTTCGGTGTGGGGTTTGTTTTTCCCCTTGGCCCACCCCCCCCACCCACCGCAGCAGCGATAAGCCCGGGCATGGCCATGACCAGGGTGAGCGGCGCGGTCGTGGCGCGGCGGGTTGGCGCCCAGCCGTGGATCTCTGGCGTCACCGTGATCCGCAGATGGCCAGCCACGGTGGTGATCCGGGTGACAGAGCGCCGTCCCGCCGCTGTGGCCAGGGACGATGCCAGAACTTGGGCCGTTGTCGACGCCACCGGTCGGGTGCTCGAGCAAGTCGATCGGCTTCCCGAGGGACTGCCGGTGATCGAGGGTGTGCCCGCCGCGGGCGCACCGGGGACGGTGTTGGGACCACCGGCATCGGATCCCTTGCGCGTGGCCACCTCACTGCCTCGCGGCCTAGCGCCCCGGGTGGCCTCGGTCATGCGTGCTGGGAGCGATGTGGAGCTTCGCCTGCGGCCCGCCGGGGTGGTGCTCCTCGGTTCCCTCGCCGGCCTGCAGGCAGGGGGCATCGACCAGAAGCTGCAGGCGGCCCTCACGGTGCTCGCAACTGTGGACGGCAGGGTGGTGGCCACACTTGACGTCCGCATTCCGGCTACCCCGGTGTTGACTCGGGGATGATCCCTTAGTACAGTATCGATCCCAAGGACAGGTTGACATAACTATGAACCTGTAGTGGAGGTAGAGGTGAGGGATCTGAGGTCGACGATGCCACGGCGCCAAGCAGTCCCCGCACCTGTCACCAAACGGTCACGCCCGGTGACCACTAGGCACGACCACGGAGGGCAGATGATGATCGGTGCACCGCAGAACTACCTGGCTCTGATCAAGGTGGTGGGCATCGGAGGCGGGGGAGTCAACGCCGTCAACCGCATGATCGATGCCGGCCTCAAGGGGGTCGAGTTCATAGCCGTGAACACCGATGCTCAGGCCCTGCTGATGAGCGATGCCGATGTCAAGCTGGACATCGGGCGGGAGCTCACCCGGGGACTGGGGGCCGGTAGCGACCCCGACGTCGGCCGCCAGGCTGCCGAGGCGCATCGCGACGAGATCGAGGAGGTGCTCAAGGGCTCCGACATGGTCTTCATCACCGCCGGCAAAGGCGGTGGTACCGGCACCGGAGGCGCCCCTGTCATCGCCGAGATCGCCAAGTCGCTGGGCGCCCTCACCGTGGGTGTGGTGACCCGCCCGTTCGCCTTCGAGGGCCGCCGGCGGGCGGTTCAGGCCGAGCAGGGCATCGCCACCCTGAAGGAGAAGGTCGACACCCTCATCGTCATCCCCAACGACCGTCTGCTCACGGTCTCCAACGAGAAGACCTCGGCCCTCAACGCCTTCAAGATGGCCGACGAGGTGCTCCTCCAGGGCGTACAGGGCATCACCGACCTGATCAACACTCCCGGCCTGATCAACACCGACTTTGCCGACGTGAAGATGGTAATGAGCAACGCCGGCTCCGCCCTCATGGGTATCGGCTACGCCTCGGGCGAGGGTCGGGCCCTCAACGCGGCCCGGGCGGCGATCTCCAGCCCCCTGCTCGAGTCGTCGATCGAGGGGGCCCGGGGGATCCTGCTCAACATCTCCGGTGGCAGTGACCTGGGCCTCTTCGAGGTGAACGAGGCGGCGGAGATCATCCACGACGTCGCCCACCCCGACGCCAACATCATCGCCGGCATGGTCATCGACGACGCCTTGGGTGACGAGGTGCGGGTCACGGTGATCGCCGCCGGGTTCGACCGGTGGGACGACACCCGTGAGCCGCCCCTGGCCGAACCCGCTCGCCAGGCGTCGCCCCTGGGGCTGGCCGATGACGAAGACGACGACCTGTTCGGTCGGGGCACTTCGCTCGACCTCGACGAGGAGGACGACGACTTCGACGTCCCGTCGTTCCTGAAATAGGCACAGTTCCTGAAACAGGCACAGCTCCTGAAACAGGCACAGCGCTCACCGCCTTGTCATGACGGTCTTCGAGCTGGCCGGGGGTGGCCACTGCCTGTTCACCGGCAGAGGCGAGGGCGACATGGGACACGGCGGGCGCCACGTGTCGGAGGTGGCCGTCGCGGTGGAATCGCGTCGGCGGGCCGTCGTCGACCTGCCGTGGACGTGGTTGCGCCAGGTCCACTCCGGCGTTGTCCGTATCGTCACCGAACCGGGTGGGTGCGCTGGCACCACCGGTGACGCCCTGGTGACCGACCAGGCGGTCTGCGCGCTGGCTGTGCTCACCGCCGACTGTGCGCCTGTCGTGCTGTCCAGTGACGAGGGGGTGGTCGGAGTGGCCCACGCCGGGTGGGTTGGGCTTACCGCCGGCATATTGGAGGCCACCGTCGACGCCATGCGCAGCCTGGGGGGGTCGAAGATCGATGCCGTCATCGGGCCGTGCATCCGCCCGGCGTGCTACGAGTTCGGCACCGACGACCTCGACCGGGTGGCGACCGGCCTGGGACCGGAGGTGAAAGGTTGCACGGCCGGCGGCGGGCCGGCCCTCGACCTCGCCGCCGGCGTGCGGATCTGCCTGGCCCGCGCCGGCGTGGACCAGGTCGCCGACACGGGTACGTGCACCGCGTGCGCGACCGGGCAGTACTTCTCGTGGCGGGCACGCCACGAGCGCGAACGCCAGGCGACGGTCGTATGGCGGTGAGCGAGGACCCCGGCCTGCGTGGCCAGAACGCAACGGTAAGCGCAGCGGCGGCCCGCAGCGACCAATCGAGCACGAGCGAGGTCGCTGCCCGGGTAGCCGACAGCCTGGCTACCATCCGCCATCGCATCGCCGCCGCCGGCGGGTCACCAGCCGAAGTCACGGTGGTGGCCGTCACCAAGGGCCACGGTCCGGCGGCGGCCATGGCCGCCCTCGACGCCGGCCTCTGCGACGTGGGCGAGAACTACGCCGCCGCCCTGGTGGCCACCTCCTCTGCCGTCACCGCCGGTGGGCGTCGCGCCCGGTGCCACTTTCTCGGCCATGTGCAACGCAACAAGGTGCGTGCTGTCGCCTCCCACGTGCACCTGTGGCAGGGTGTCGACCGCCCCGCGGCGGGCGCGGAGATCGCCCGCCGGGCGCCGGGTGCTGCGGTGCTGGTCCAAGTGAACGTGTCAGGGGAGGCGGCCAAGAATGGGTGCCGTCCCGAGGAGGTACCCATGCTGGTGGAAGACCTGGTGTCCCGCGGCCTCGACGTTCGCGGTCTCATGGCGGTGGGCCCGGCGGGCCCGGTCGAGGATGCCCGACCCGGCTTTCGACAGCTGGTGGACCTAGCCGACCGGCTCGGCCTCGGCGTGCGGTCGATCGGGATGACCGACGACCTGGAGGTGGCGGTCGGCGAGGGCTCGACGATGGTGAGAATAGGCAGGGGACTGTTCGGTCCTCGAATCGGCGCCGGAGACCTGCGACGATAGGCTGGCGACGCCAAGGGAGGCAGTGCAGATGGCATCGATGTGGCGACGAACCATGGTTTACCTCGGACTCGTCGACGACGAGGAATACGAGGAATACGAGGCCTACGAGGAGATTCCCGCGCCTCCCAAGCCCACCCCTCGCCGGCCGGCAATGCCCGAGCCCGCGTTCGAGCCCGAGCCTGCCGTGGGCGTGCGTACGCTTCCCCGTGAGACCCGTGACGTCCACCCGCCCAGGGAGGTCCGAGACGTCGACAGTGGCATAACCATTCAGCGCCCGCCGGTGGTGCGTTCGATCGTCACCACCCAGCAGCCCAAGGTGCACGTGGTGGCACCGGGCGGCTTCAACGACGCCCAGGAGATCGGCGACAAGCTCAAGGCCAACCAGCCTGTAATCGTCAACCTCCAAGGCGTCGACCGCGACCTGTCCCGGCGCCTCATCGACTTTGCCAGCGGGCTCACCTATGGCCTCGGTGGCCAGATGGAGCGCGTGGCCGAACAGGTCTTCTTGCTCACGCCGTCCGACGTGGAGCTTCCGGCCGAGGAGAAGCGGCGGCTGCAGGAGCGCGGGCTCTACCGAGCCTGATCGGTGCTCCTCGTCTGCCGCCTCCTGGAGGCCTACATAGTCGTCATCTTCGCCCGCATCGTCTTCTCATGGTTCCCGATCGAGGCGGGGTCCACCATGGCCACCGTCTTCGGGTTCCTCTACGCCGTGACCGAACCGGTGCTCGGCCCGCTGCGCCGGGTGATCCCTCCGGTCGGTGTCAGCGGCATGGGCCTCGACCTGTCACCGACGATCGTGATAATCGTGCTCTTCGTGATCCGCGGCGCCCTCTGTGGGTGAGGGCGGGAGCCTCGGGATAGCATCGGGGCAGGCCGACGACCCCTGTCGGCGGACGGCCGCCGTAGTTTCAACTGATCGGATGGTGACTTTGTGGTCCTGGTGAGCTTCGTCCTCGTAGTGGTGGCGGCCATCACCCTGGTGATCGGGTTGTTCCAGTCCGGGCTCGGGATCATCGTCGTGTCGATCGCCTGCAGCTTGCTGGCAGGTATCGTCCTGGTGATCGCGGTGGTGCGGGGCAGGCCCGAGCCCAAGGCTGCCGGTGCCCCGGCCCGCCAGCCTGGTCAGCCCGCCGAAGTGCCCACCGCAGCCTCATCGGAGGCCGGGTCCCCGCCGCCCCCGCCACCCCCCGCGCCGGTCGAGCGGGAGCCCGTCCTGGTGGGTGCGGGTGCCGCAGCAGGTGAACGGGCCGATCGCACCGAGGTGCTCGAGTCCGTCGAGACGGGGGAGCCGGTGGGCGTCACCGACACCTTCCCCATCCACGACTACGACCGGCTGCGGGCGACCGAGATCCTGCCCATGCTTCGCGACCTGTCCGACGAGCAGCTCGAAGCGGTGCGCGAGCACGAGCAGGCGGGCAAGGGCCGCTTCATGATCCTGAGCCGCATCGACGACGAGAAGCAGTCGCGGGAGGCCGCCGGCGGCGGGGACGCTGACGACGAGAGCTGGGGCGAGGTGGCCGGTCAAGACGAGCTGGTCACCAGCCCCACCCCTGCGGGCTCGGCCGCCTTCCCCATTCCCGACTACGACGAGCTCAAGGCGCTGGAAGTGCTGGGCCGCCTCCCCGACCTCGACGTGGCCGAGCTGCGCATGGTGCGCCAACGGGAGGAGCGGGGCGGCAGGCGGGCCATGGTGCTCAACCGCATCGACCGCCTGATGGAGGAGGCCCCGCCGGAATCAGAGACCCTCGTCGTGCCGCCACCGCCGCCGCCGTCTCGCCGACGTGCGACGAAGCCAAGATCGCCTGCTGCGAAGGCACTCGCGACCAAGGTGCCGGGGGCCAGGAAGCGGTCGGCCGAGGCGGCCGCTGAGAAGGCACCTGCGGCCAAGGCACCCCTGAGGGCCAAGGCTACCCAGAAGAAGGCCACGCCCGTCAGGTCCACAGCGGCCAAGCGGGTCGAGGCCCGTTCCAGCCGGGCGGCCGCCGGGCCCGCTCCCAAGAAGGCCCCCGCGGCCCAGCGGGCGGTGGTGGCCAAGCGGGCGGTCTTCGCTCCTGCCCCCAAGAAGGCCCCGGCCCGCAAGGTGGCGGGCCGAGCGCCAACCACCAAGGCCTCGGCCAAGCGGGCTGCCAAGCGGCGCTAGCGGCCCGCCGAAGCCTCTTAGGGCCGGCCCACCGCCACGACGACGGGCTCACCGTCGATCTCGAGAGTGTCACCCTCGGCCACCTCGCCCATCGCTAGCTCGGTGGCCAGCACTTCGGCGGCGATCCACGAGCCGTGGGCATCGAGGGCGGCGGCCACCCGCGGGCCGGGGGCGATGCGCAGGCTCACGCGGTCGGTGAGGTTCAGCCCGAGCCGCTTGCGCAGGTCGTTGAGCGCTCGGGCCAGCTCGCGGGCGGTGCCCTCGCGTCGCAGTTCCTCGTCGACCTCGAGATCTAGGGCGACCGCCCATCCACTGTCTTGGGCCAGGGCCAGCTCGTCATGGTGGTCGGCGCGAATCTCTACGTCGTCGGGCCCCAGGCGCTCGCCTGCCACCTCCACCCATCCCTGTGACTCGAGGGCGGCCCGCACCTCGGACCCGTCAGCGTCGGCCAGGGCGGCCTTGACCTGGTTGACCCGCGGGCCCAGCCGGGGTCCCAAAGCCCTGAAGTTGGGCACGACCCGCCAGGTCATGAGCTCGGCCAGGGAGGAGACGTCTTCGAGGGCCTTCACGTTGAGCTCTTCGGCGATCTGACGTCGCACCTCCTCGGACAGATCCGTGCCTGGATGCAGGAGCAGGGCGCGGCGCAGGGGTTGGCGAACCCTGACTCCTGCTTCGCTGCGGGCGGCCCGCCCCAGGGCCACCAGGCGGCGGGCCACCTCCATCTCCGCGATGACGGGGTCGCCGGCGAGCGCGGTGTGCTCCATCGGCCAGTCGGACAGGTGCACCGACGCTTCGCCAGTAAGGGCTACGTAGATCTCGTCGGCCACAAAGGGGCAGAACGGGGCCAGGAGCTGAGCAGTGACGACCAGGCAGCGGTGCAGGGTGGCCAGGGCGGAGGCGTCGCCCCGCCCGCCTGCGGGGCCCGAGCGGCCCTCCGAGCGGGGGCCCGGGCCCGAGCGGCCCTCCGAGCGGGGGGCGGAGCCGCCCCAGAACCGGGGGCGGCTCCGGCGCACGTACCAGTTGGACAGGTCGTCGACGAGGACACCGACAGCGGTGGCGGCCCCCAGGGCATCGAAGTCACCGAGGGCAGTGGTGACGGCGGTGACGGTGGCATCGAGGCGGCCGAGCGCCCACCGGTCGAGGACGTGCCCGGTTGCGAGCTTGCCCACCCCGGCACCGCTACCCTCGCCGGCCGCCGCGGGCGGTGACCAACCGTCGATGTCGGCGTAGGTGGCGAAGAAGGCGAACACGTTCCACAAGGTGACGAGCGTCTTGCGGGCGGCCTCGCGGATGGCATCCTCGTACACCCGCCGGCTCGTCCACGGTGAACCGGCGGAGAAGAAGTACCAGCGCAGGGCGTCAGCGCCATGGGTGGCCAACACGTCCCAGGGGTCGATGACGTTGCCCCTGCTCTTGGACATCTTCTGCCCGTCGGCGTCGACGATGTGGGCCAGGCACACCACGTTGCGGAAGGGCGTGCTGCCGAACACCAGGGTGTTGACGGCCAAGAGGGAGTAGAACCACCCCCGAGTTTGGTCGACGGCCTCGCAGATGAAGTCGGCGGGGAAGGCGTCGGGCACCATATCGTCAGGCACGGGATCGCCAGGCACGGGATCGCCAGGCACGGGGCCGTCGAGACCCCCGAACGGGAAGTGGTGCTGGGCCGAGGGCATCGAGCCTGAGTCGAACCAGGCGTCGAGCACCGGCGTCAGCCTGCGGGCTGTCTCCTCGCAAGCCTGGTCCCCGCAGGTGATCTCTACCTCGTCGACGGCGGGGCGGTGCAGGTCGAGGCCGGTCAGGTCGCGACCGGCGAGTCGGGCCAGCTCGGCGACCGATTCGACGCAGGTGTCGTGGCCGGAGGGGCAGCGCCAAATGGGAAGCGGTGTGCCCCAGTACCGGTCGCGCGACAGCGCCCAGTCGACGTTGTTCTCCAGCCAGTCGCCGAAGCGGCCGTGCTTGATGTGCTCGGGGTGCCAGGCGACGCGCTCGTTCTCGCGAAGGAGATCGGCCCGCCGCTGCGAGGTGCGCACGAACCAGCCTGTCTTGGCCCAGTAAATCAGGGCGGTGCCACATCGCCAGCAATGGGGATAGGCGTGGCGGTAGGGCTCCTTACGCAGCAGCAGGCCCCGGGCGGCCAGATCGGCGATCACCTCACCGTCGGTGTCCTTCACCTGGCGTCCCGCCCAGGCGACGACCCGGTCGTCGAAGGCACCGTCGGGCCCGACCGGGTTCAGGACCGGCAGGTTCCACTCCCGAGCCGCCTCCATGTCGTCGGCGCCGAAGGCGGGCGCCAGGTGCACGATGCCTGTGCCCTCGTCGATGGCGACGAAGCTAGCGGCGACGACCCGCTGGCCCCGGTCGTCGATCTCGACCAGGTCGAAGGGGCGGCGGTAGCGACAGCCGACCAGCTCGCTACCCGGGAACCGGGCCCGCACTTCGGCGCCCTCGCCCACGACGTCGGCCATACGGGCCTCGGCTACTACCAGGTCGCGGCCTCCGGCGGGATCTGCGACCTGGACATACTGCAGGTCAGCACCGACGGCGGCAGCCACGTTGGACACCAGCGTCCAAGGTGTGGTGGTCCACACCACCAGGTCGGAGGGTCCCGAGAGCCCCTCCATCAGCGGGAAGCGGACGTAGGCGCTGGCGTCGGTGACGTCGCGATAGGCCCCAGGCTGGCCCAACTCGTGCGATGACAGGGCGGTGCCACAGCGGGGGCAATAGGGAGTGACCCGGTGCCCCTCGTAGAGCAGCCCGGCGTCGTGCAGCTTTCGCAGCAGCCACCACACCGACTCGATGTACTCGTTCGACATGGTCCAGTAGGCGTCGTCGGCGTCGATCCACACTCCGGAGCGCTCGGTGAGGGTGACCCAGTCGGCCACGTAGCGGCGCACCGACTGGCGACACTGCTGGTTGAAGCGGGCGATGCCGAACTGCTCGATCTGGTCCTTGCCCGCGAACCCGAGCTCCTTCTCCACCTCGATCTCCACTGGCAGGCCGTGGCAGTCCCAGCCGCCCTTGCGGGGGACGTTGTAGCCCGCCATGGTGCGGAAGCGGGGGAACAAGTCTTTGAAGGCCCGGGCCCAGACGTGATGGAGGCCGGGGCGGCCGTTGGCCGTCGGGGGTCCCTCGTAGAAGATCCAAGGTTGGGCACCGGAGCGATGGCGGGCGACCGCGCCAGCCAGGCCGGTGTCACGCCAGCGAGCGAGCACCCTCTCTTCCAGGGCGACGAAGTCGACGGCGGCATCGACCGGTCCGAAGGCCATGGCCCCAACGATACGGCCAAGACTGGGTGGGGCACCGCGACAGAACTGCGAGCAGATGGGCTGCGGGAACGGGCGAGGATGGGGCTCAGAGCTTGGTAGAATGCACGCCCTTCAGCCCCTTCAGCCCCCCACCCCAAGAGCCGGTGCACCATGTCGAAGCCCCCCAAGACCGCAGTCGCGCCCAAGCAATCCGCCAGCCGGGCCCGCTCCAAGCGCACCACCACCAAGGGGGGAGCGGTGAGCGCCGGCCGCTTCCTCGAAGAGCAACGGGCGCTGCTGCTCGCCGAGAGAGAGGCTTCCTTGCGCCAAGCAGAGTCGCTGCAGGCCGAAGCCGAACAGCTGGCCGAGGAGATGGAGCCGGGCGACACGCAATTCGACGAGGAGTCGGGCGAGGGAGGCACGCTCAACGTGGAGCGTGAGCGCGACCTGGCCATGTCGGCTCAGGCACGTGCCGCCGTCGACGAGGTCGATCGAGCCTTGGCCAAGGTCGACGCCGGTACCTACGGAACTTGCGAGCAGTGCGGCCGCCCGATCCCGCGGGCTCGCCTGAAGGCCATGCCCGCCGCCGCCCTGTGCGTGGCCTGCAAGAGCGGGGGGCTGTCGCGTCGCTGACCGCGAGCCGGCGGCCCACCCGCGCCCTCGGCTGACCGCCAGCTTCAAGGGCCTCACCCTGGTGGCAGCGGTGACCGCGGGCGTGATGGTCGTCGACCAACTGACCAAGACCTGGGCTCTACGGACCCTCGCCGACGGCCCTCTCTACCTCTTGGGGCCCGTGCGCCTGGCCCTCGCCCGTAACACCGCCGGGGCCTTCGGCCTGGGCGGGTCGCTGGTGCCGTTCCTCGCGGTGGCAGCCGTCGTAGGAGTAGTGCTGCTGGTCGTCCGCAGTGACGTCACCCGCAGGGCTCTGCCGGCCGCTGCCGCCGGGCTGGTCCTCGGGGGTGCGTTCGGGAACTTGGTGGACCGCTTGGTCCGCGCCCCTGGGCTCTTGCGCGGTGCTGTGGTCGATTTCGTGGACCTGCGCTGGTGGCCGGTGTTCAACCTGGCCGACGCCGCCATCACCTGTGGTTGTCTCCTGCTGCTGTTGTCGGGATGGCGTGGCAGCACTGATGGATAGCGGGTTTCCCGCTCAGGGAGCCGCTCGGGCTCGGCGCATCGAGGTGCCGCGTGCCCTGGTTGGTGAGCGCGTCGACCGGGTGGTCGCCCTGCTGTGGGGGCTCACCCGCAGCGAGGTGGCGACCATGGTGGAGCTCGGCGGTGTTCGGGTAGGTGGCCGCCAGGCGTCGGCGCGCTCTGAGCGGGTGGTCGACGGTGACGTTGTCGAAGTCGACCTGCCGCCGATGGCAGAACGGCCGCTCGTGGAGCCCGACCCCGCGGTGGCGGTCCCAGTGGTCGCCGTCGATGACCATTTCATCGTCGTCGACAAGCCAGCCGGGCTCGTCGTGCACGCCGGGCCTGGCCATCGGGGCGGCACCCTCGTCCACGGGTTGGTCGCCCGTTGGCCCGAGATATCCGAGGTTGGCGACGCCGAACGGCCGGGCATCGTCCACCGCCTCGACGCCGGCACGTCGGGACTGCTCGTCGTGGCCCGCACGCCGGTGGCCTATGCGTCGCTCGTCTCCCAGATGGCGGCACGCGGAGTGGACCGTCGCTATGTGGCGCTCGTCTGGGGCCGGGTCGAGGCTCCCTCGGGGATGGTTGACGCGCCGGTAGGGCGGTCGACCGGCGACCGCACCGCCATGGCGGTCTCGGCCGGGGGTCGCCAGGCACGCACGCGCTACCGGGTGCTGTCGCGCCACGACCGTCCCACGGCCCTGAGCATGCTCGAGTGCGTTTTGGAGACGGGCAGGACGCACCAGGTCAGGGTGCACCTCAGGGCCATCGGCCATCCCGTCGTCGGCGACGCCAGATATGGTGGGGCCCGTCCTGCGTTGTCGCTCGACCGGCCGTTCCTGCATGCCGCCGAGCTGGCTTTCGACCACCCGACAACGGGCCAACGGTGTCGCTGGACGTCACCGCTGCCCCCCGAGCTGGAGGAGATCCGTGAGCTTCTCCAATGAGCCCCGCCCGCCAGCGCGCCAAGGTGATCACGGCGAGCAGATCACTCGGCGGGTGATCGCTCTCTTCGTGGTCAGCGTGGTGGTGCTCGCTGTGGCCGGGATCGTGGCGTACACCGTGTTCCGCAGCCGCAGCTCGGGCTCACTGGACGACGCCAATACATCGCCAGCAGGGGGAGTAAAGGCCGGCGGCTTGGGGCCCCAGCCGGGCGACGACCTGGCTACCTACACGAGGGAGCGGGCGTTGGCCCTGGCCGCGGCAAAAGGGGTACGGGTGGCGATCGTGTCGTTCCCCAAGTACCTCACCGAGGCCCAGGCCCGAGCGGCCGCCGGGCCGCTGCCGGTGATCGCCCTGCTGGCGGCAGTCCCGGGCCGTGCCCCATCGGTGGTCATGGGGCCGTTCGCCGATTGGGTCAAAGCCCAGGTCGCCGACCAGCGGTCGGAGCGAGATGAGATCCAGAAGCTGCTGCCCACGGTCGACGACGCCCAGTTCAAGGCTTTCTACCGCCAAGAGATCGACCGCCTGGGCAAGCTCATCGACAGCGTGAAGCCTGACGGCCCACTGGTGTTCGGCGCCGTGGTCAGGGGCCAGGCCGCCACCCTCCAGGGCCAGGTCCGGTCACCTGCCGTGCGCCTCGTCGACGTGGCGCCCGCGGCCGATGTCAAGCCAGGAACGCCGGAGAGAGGTGTTCGCCCGGAGGAGACGGTGAAGGCCAACGACCCGCCCGTCCGCCCCGCGTAGACGGCCGGCGGCGGGGTCCCGCCCGGGCGCCGAAGGCGCCAGCAGACTGCGGGAAGCCGTCTAGTGGCTCACTGGAGAGGCGAGCGAAGCGGAGGGTGAGCGGCGGGCGCCGGACAGGCGGCTGATCATGTCGGCCAGGGTGAACGAGTCGAGGTGCTGGCGCATGTGCTCGCCGACGTCGGCCCACACGCTCAACAGGACGCACTGGCCTTCGTGGTCACAAGCCCCGTTCTGGTGGGGCTCTCCGAAGTCGCCGACCACGATGGGGCCGTCGACGGCGCTGACGATCTGGCCCAGGGTGATGTCGGCCGGCGAGCCGGCCAGAACGTAGCCACCACCTACCCCGCGCTTGGAGCGCACCAGCCCCGCGCCCTTGAGGGCGAGCAGGATCTGCTCCAGGTAGGGTTGGGGGAGACCGGTGCGCTCGGCGATGTCACGCACCGAGGTGGGTACCTTGACGCCGTCACCGGGGCTGTGGAGGGCGAGCGACAGCAGGGCGCGACAGGCGTAGTCACCCCTCGTCGACACTCTCATACCTCTCATGCTACGACGTCGCCGCCGGCCGTGTTGGCTGGCGCCTTCGGCGCCCCGGGGGGGGGGAGGGACAACACCCCCCCCAAAAAGCGGAGGGGCAAGCCCCCGACAACCACAACCGAGTGTGGGGAGTCCTGGGGGCA
>JBPCJQ010000089.1:0-7804 GCA_051005135.1 Acidimicrobiales bacterium | reverse complement strand
GTTTTTGCGTCTCTCCACCCCCAAGGTTCGGCCCCCCCCGCCAAAGTTCGCTCCTCGAGCCGCGTCGTGCCGCTCTCCTACGTCCTTCCCCTGAGGCGGGATCGCGTCGGCGACATCGCCGAGCTGGCCGCCTACACCGCGGAGCTGGCTTCCCACGTCGAGCTGCTGGTGGTGGACGGGTCCCCGCCACCCGTGTTCGCCGCCCACCAGGCCGCCTTGAGCTATCACCCCGCTCAGGGGGCCGCTCGGGCCCAGGGGGTCCAACACCTCGCGCCTGACGCCTGCTACCACTTCGCCAACGGCAAGGTCGACGGCGTGCTCACCGGCCTGCGGCGATGCACCCATGACGCGGTGGTGGTGGCCGACGACGACGTGCGTTGGGATCGATCGGCCTTGGCCCGGGTAGCCGAGCTACTGGCCGATGCCGACGTCGTGCGTCCCCAGAACTACTTCGACCCTCTTCCCTGGCATGCCCGCTGGGACACCGCACGGTCACTGCTCAACCGCGCTTTGGGCGCCGACTGGCCAGGCACCGTCGGCGTGCGCCGCTCGGTTCTGCTGGGCACGGGCGGCTACGACGGCGATGCCATGTTCGAGAACCTCGAGCTGGTGCGCACCGTCGAGGCCGCGGGCGGTACCGTGGCCAGCCCCCTCGACCTCTACGTACGCCGCCTGCCGCCCACCACCCGCCAGTTCCTCGGCCAGCGGGTGCGCCAGGCCTACGACGACTTCGCCCAGCCTCCTCGCCTGGTGGTGTCGCTGGCGGTCCTGCCTCTGGCCGTGGTTGCCCTCCGCCGCCGGCCCCGGGCGGTGCTGGCGGCGGCGGCAGCGTCGGTGGCGGTGGCCGAGCGAGGCCGGCGGCGGGCGGGGGGCAAAGCCGTCTTCCCGGCCTCCTGCTCGTGGTTCGCACCCCTTTGGGTGGCCGAACGGGCGGTGTGCTCCTGGCTCGCGGTGCAGAGCCGCTGGCGCTGGGGAGGAATCCGCTACCGGGGGCGGGTACTACCCCTGGCCGCCCACTCCGAGCGTCAGCTCTGCCGGCGCGTCCGCCCCTCAGCGTCGTCGCCCACCAGCGCGCCCAGCGCCGCCCCGACCACGTAGAGCGACCCGCTGACCAGCACCAGCTCGTCGGCCGTGGCCAGGCTCAGCGCCAGGGCCACCGCAGCGGGCACGGAGTCGGCCACCTCGGTGTCCACGCCCAGGCCGGTCGTTGCGTTCGGGCCACGCAGGCCGCGGGCAGCGGCCGCTACGGCCTCGGGGTCGAGCGCCCGGGGCGACGGTGGCGGGCAGGCCACCACCAGACGGCACCGGGTGGCTCCAAGGGCGGTGAGCATCTCGGTGGGGTCGCGGCCCGCCAGCATGCCCACCACCAGGATGCATCCCGGTACGGCGGCGAAGGCCTCGGCCACCGCCGCCGAAGCGGCCGCGGCGCCGGCGGGGTTGTGGGCTCCGTCGAGGATGCACAGTGGCGAGCGCGACACCACCTGGAGCCGGCCCGGCAGTCGTAGCCCGGCCATGGCATCGGTTACCACCCGGGCGTCGAGAGGCGCATCGAAGAAGGCCTGGGCGGCGGCCAGGGCCACCGCCGCGTTGTCGCCCTGGAACGCCCCGTGCACCGGCAGGAAAACCTCCTCGTAGCGGGCCCCTGGCGTCCACAGGTCGACCAGCCGGCCGTCGTGGGCCAGGGCGTTGGCGTCGCACCCGAAGTCGACGTCGCGCTCCCAAACCGCCTGGGCCCCCGCCCGGTGGAATATCGGCGCCAGCACCGGGTCGGTCTCGCCCAGCACCAGGGTGGAACCGGGCTTGACGATGCCGGCCTTCTCGTTGGCGATGTCGGACAGCTCGGGGCCTATGGTCTCGGCGTGGTCGAGGCTCACGTTGGTGACCGCCGCTACCTGCCCGTCGACCACGTTGGTGGCGTCCCACCGTCCCCCCAGACCCACCTCCACCACGGCCACGTCGACGGCCACGTCGGCGAACCAGCGCAGGGCGGCGGCGGTGAGCACCTCGAAGTGCGACGGGCGGGTGGGCAGAAGGGGCTCGAGCCGGGCCACCGCCGCCACCTCGTCGACGAAGGCATCGTCGGCGATGGGCTCGCCGTTCCAGGCCAAGCGCTCGTTGACCCGCTGCAGGTGGGGGCTGGTGTAGGTGCCCACCGACAGCCCCCGCTCCACCAGCAGGGCAGTGAGCATGCGGGCGGTGGAGCCCTTGCCGTTGGTGCCAGTGAGGTGGATGACCGGATAGGCCGACTGGGGGTCGCCCAGGAGCTCCACCAGGCGGCGAATGCCGTCGAGGCGCCGGGCCGCCGCCGATGGCGCCGGGTCGTTCTCCAGGTTGACGTGGTCGGCCAGGTAGGCCATCGCACCGGCTAGATCCATTTCGGTACAAGCCTATGGGCACACCGGGCCAGCGCCGAGCGTGCAAGAAGGTCGGCTATTCCGACCAATTTGTACTCTCGGCGTACGAGGCACGATCCATAGCATCATATGATGCCAACTGTCATATCTCCCGGGAGGACGCCAACCGTGCGGACAACCCAGCTGATCGCCTCGGCCCAGCTCACTCCCGATGCCGCGCTGTGGACGGGGGACGGGTGCCTCCAAGCGGCCGCCCGGCGAGTGGGCTGCATGGCCGACTCGCAATGAGGGACGAGCCCGCCGGGATCGGCAGGCTCTTCCCTCATTGCGTAACAGCTACGGCTTGACGGTGCCCGTTCCCCCGGCGGCGACGCAGGCCTGGTTGACGGTACCGAAGAGGTTGCCGCTCCAGCGGTTGTTGTCACACGGTGGGGCGAGGTTGTTGTCGTGGCCGTCGTGCTCGGCGTTGCCCACGCCGCGGTTCCGGTCCAACGTGTTGTTCTCGGCCCCCGGACCCGTCTGCACCCTCACGTTGGTGGTGTTGGTGATCACGTGGACCGTTACCGGCCCCGCCTGGGTGAGGTTGTAGAGCTGGACACCCAGGGCGTAAGTGGTGCCCAGCACCGGGATGGTCGTGGGATTGACACCGGCGGTGAGGAGCCCGGTGCGGCCAGGCGAGCCCTCGTTGAACATGATGACGGCGCTGGCCCCGGCCGCTTGGGCATTGGCCACCTTCGTGGCCCGGTCACAGAAACCCCGCTGGACCAGGGCTACGGCGCCGGGGGGGAACCCGGCGAAGTCGGCTGGCGAGCAGCCGCTGGTCGAGGTATCGAAGCCGGTGGGTGGAATGTTGATGGCCCCGACCGGAACCAGCCGGGCGGTGGCGTTCCCGCTGCCTGAGCCCGACAGGACCGCGTAGTCGGTCCCTTGGACATAGATCACGTTGTTGGGTGACACCTGCTGGAACAGTGTCGGACCCACGTTGGTGAACCGATTGCCGAAGGAGGGTCCGGTGAGGTAGATGCCGTCCTTCTGGTTGCTGTTGACGGTGTTCCCCTGGATGTTGTTGTCGTGCGAGGTGGCGGGGACGTAGATCCCGTTGGCGAAGTTGTTGGTGGAGGTGTTACCGGTGATGGTGTTGCCGAACGACCTGACCCCGGGCGTCCCCAGGATCGAGATGCCGCTGTCGTTGTTGTCACCGCTGGTGTGCCCGTTGTTGCTGAGCTTGTTGCCCAGAATGAAGTTGTTGCTGCTGGGAGTTGCATCGGCCCCAGGGTCGATGTTGTTGGCGGCGTGGATGCCGATGCCTGCCAGCAGGTTGCCGTTGACGGTGTTGCCTTTGAGTTGGTTGTTCTGGGCGCCTGGGCCCTCAATCCGGATCCCTTCGTCCTGCTGCTCGTTGTCGATGCAGTTTGGGTGGTTGTCGCCAGTCGGCGAAGCGATGTTGTTCATGTTCGTGGTGTTGCCGAGGATCTGGTTCCCGCTCGAATGGCCGACGAGGGAGATGCCGCCGTAGGGGCCATTGTTGTTAGCCGTGTTGCCCCGGATCAGGTTGCCGGGCGAGTCGAAGAGGCCGATGCCGTCGCCCAGATCGCAGGTGTCGCCGGTGAACCCGCCGGAGGCGTCGACGCCGAAGTCGCTGACGTTGTTGACGGCAGTGATGCCCTGGACGGTGTTGGCCGAGCCGCCAAAGATAGCCACGCCGTCGTTGAACCCCTCGACGCGGCCGTTCTGCAGCGTCACCTTGGTGGTATTCACCAGGCGCACGCCGGCGATATCGCCCCGAGCACGCACCGAGAACACGCGGTGGCCGCTGAGGTCGATCGTGATGTTGCTCGTGCCCATGGGCACGACCAGCCCGTCGCCGGTGCAGGGACCGACATCCGAGTCGAGGGTGGTGTTCTGGGTGATGACCGCGCCACAGCCCACATGGGCGGCCGCGGCCGGCCCTGCCGACAGCACCAGCCCGGTGAGGCCCAGCCCGAGCGCGCAAAGCCCACTGGTGATGCTCCTGAATCTGCTCATGAAGACTTCCTCTCCCGTCACGGCCAACCAGGCAAGCGCCCGCCAGCAGCTGTCTAAAATCACTAGGTGTCGTATGCCTATAGTCAAAAGCGACCTAGGGCACCCGAAACCTTTCCTGGTACTGACCAGGCGAGAATAAGGTAATGCAGGCTGGCCGCCGGCGCAATGACCAATCTGTTAGCTGGCCCGGCGGACCCACTCGGGGTCGGCGAGGCGCTGGGCCTGGACGCGGGCCGCCTCCGCGACCTGCTCCACCCGGGGCAGCGCCGCCTCCGCCGCCCGGGCGGCCTGCTCCCGGGCCAGCTCGGCTGCGATCTCCACCTTGGGCCGGGCCACCTCGGCCGCCCGCTCGGCCTGCTTGCGGGCAACCTTGGCCGCCTTCTCGGCGTGAGGACGGGCTGCGATGGCCGCCTTGTCGGCCTGCTTGCGGGCTGCCTTAGCGGCCTTCTTGGCCTGCTTGCGCGCCGCCCGGCCTGCCTTCTCGGCCGCGGGCTTGGCTGCCTCTGCCGCCCACAGCGCCCGTTGCCGACCCACTTCGGCCGCCGCCTCGAGCGAGGGCCGAACCGCTTCGGCGGCGCGCTGGGCCGCCTGGCGGGCAGCCTTGCGACCCTTGGCCGCAGTGACGCCCAGGGCAGGGGCGGTTATGGGCAGTCTCGCGGCACGCTTGAGGCGCTTCTTGGCCTGGCGCCTGCGGCTACGACGGTCGACGACGAGGCCGGCCACCCCACCAGCCACCGCCGCCGCCCCGGCCGCGGTTGCCGCCCGGCGGGGCAGATCCTCGGAGGGCTCCTCGCTGCGGATCGACAGCACCACGACGGTGCCGCCGCCCACCACGGCAGCCACCACTGCGTACTTGACGGTCCTTCTCATCACGGCCTCCTTGGGCGCTCTGGTCAGCGCGAACGTTCGACTTGTATGAGGCTAACCCCACGTTCCGACCGGGCTCTTCACCGTAGCCTGGCAAGGATGAGCGCCGACGAAGCGGTGGAACGGCGGGTCGGCGCCGCGCTGCAGGCATTGGCCGAGGCCATGGACGGCAAGGGTGAGGCTCGTCCCGGCCAGACCGCGATGGCAGAGGCGGTGGCCCGGGCGGTCGCCAGTGGGAGCCATCTGGTGGTCCAGGCCGGCACGGGCACCGGCAAGACGTGGGCCTACCTGGTGGGTGCACTGATCGGCTCCCCGGGTTCCACTGTGGTGGTGGCCACCGCCACCAAGGCCCTGCAGGACCAGTTGGCTAACAAGGACCTACCCGCGGTGGCGGCTGCGGTGGAACCGGGCTTGGCGTGGGCGGTGCTCAAGGGCAGGAACAACTACCTGTGCCGCCAGGCCGCAGCCGAGGCCGCCGAGGAGGCGGCCAGTCCGAAGCTCGACCTCGACGACGGTGGCTCCGACGCCACCGGCAACGCCGCTGAGGTGGCCCGCCTGCTGTCGTGGGGCCGCCAGACCGGTTCCGGCGACCGGGCCGAGCTCGACTTCGAGCCTCGGCCCCGCGCCTGGTCGGCGGTGAGCGTGGGCAGCGACGAGTGCCCGGGAGCCGACGACTGCCCCCACGGAGATTCCTGTTTCGCCGAGGCCGCCTACGAGCGGGCTCGCCAGGCCGACGTGATCGTGGTCAACCTCCATCTGCTGGGGGCCCATGTCGCCTCCGGCGGCCACGTGCTCCCCGACCACGACGTGGCGGTGATCGACGAGGCCCACGCCGCCGAGGACATCCTGGCCTCAGCCCTCGGTGTGACCCTGACTCCCGGGCGAGTACGCAAGCTCGGCCTGGTGCGTCACGCCGATGCCATCTCTCGTGTGCTCGAGCCCCTCGTGGGGCAGCGCCTGGCTCCGACGGCGACTGCCGTTGACGCAGTGGCCGAGGCCCTCGACGACCTGGCCGAGGCCGTTCGCCAAGAACACGCCGCGGCGAGGTCGCGCCAAGACGGACAGGAGATGGCGCCCCGGCTCGAGCGGGCGGCCAAGGCTCTCGACGCCCTCGCCTGTGACGTCGACAGCGTGCTGTCAGCCGACGGCCATGACACCGTGACCTGGGTGGAGCAGACCGGCGCCCAGCCCGCACTGCGCATGGCGCCCGTCGACGTGGGCGGTCACATGGCCAAGGTGGTGTGGTCCCATGCCACCGGCGTGCTGACTTCGGCCACCATCCCCGACGGCATCACCAGGCGCCTGGGCCTGGGGGCGGGGACGGATTCGATCGATGTCGGCAGCCCGTTCGACTACCGCCGCCAGTCCCTGCTCTACGTACCCCGGCTCCCCGGCCCCCTCGACCCCGGCCACGAGGAGGCAGCCCATGCCGAGATGGCGCTGCTGATCGCGGCCGCCGGTGGGCGCACCCTCGCCCTTTTCACGTCGTGGCGGGCGATGCGGGCCGCTCGGGCTGCCATCGAGGGCAACGTCGTCTACCGGGTCCTGGGCCAGGACGACCTGCCCAAGCCCGCCCTCATCGAGGCGTTCCGCACCGACGAGTGCTCCTGCCTGTTCGCCACTATGGGGTTCTGGCAGGGCGTCGACATCCCGGGCCCGTCGTGCTCGCTGGTGACCGTCGACCGCCTCCCCTTCGCCCGCCCCGACGATCCCGTCGCCCAGGCCCGCCGCGAGCGGGCCGGCCCCGCGTGGTTCGCCACCGTGGACATCCCCCATGCCGCCATCAGGCTGGCCCAAGGGGCAGGCCGGCTGATCCGCTCGGCGTCGGACCGGGGAGTGGTGGCGGTGCTCGACCCCCGCCTGGCCGAAGCCGACTACCGCCACCCGCTGCTGCGCGCCCTGCCCCCGATGCGCCGCACCCGTGACCGCGACGACGTCGTCACCTTCCTCGCCGCTCGCGAAAGTACACCCTCCGCGGGGTAATGGCGCGAGCTCGTCGGAAGGGGGCTAGGAGGCGGCCCGGCGGGGGCGGGAGGAGCGCTCGGGCTCCACTCGGGGCACCAGCGTGGGGTTAACCTTCTCCAGCACAACCGAGCGGTCGATGACGCACTTGCCGATGTCGCTGCGGCTGGGCAGGTCGTACATGACGTTGAGGAGCACCTCTTCGAGGATGGCCCGCAACCCCCTCGCCCCCGTGCCACGCAGCAGTGCCTGCTCGGAGATGGCCACCAGGGCGTCGTCGGTGAGCTCGAGCTCCACCCCGTCGAACTCGAAGATCTTGCGGTACTGCTTGACCAGGGCGTTCTTTGGTTGCATCAGTATGCGAACTAGTGCATCCTGATCCAGGTTGGACACCGCCCCGATCACGGGGAGGCGGCCGACGAACTCGGGGATGAGGCCGAACTTGAGGAGGTCCTCGGGCAGCACCTTGGACAGGATGTAGCCCACGTCTTTGGTGGCAGTGCGGCGCAGCTCGGCGCCGAAGCCGACGCCCTTGTGGCCGGTTCGGCTCTCGATGATCTTCTCGATGCCCGCGAACGCCCCACCGCAGATGAACA
>JBPCJQ010000088.1:0-7947 GCA_051005135.1 Acidimicrobiales bacterium | reverse complement strand
TTGGTTCGGTCTTTGGGGAGGGCAACAAACGCCCCCCAGCGGTTTTCTCGCTTCGGGTTGCCCACCTGGGGTCGATTCACCCCACCGCGGAAGCGGGGCCGGGGCCGAGCAGGGGGCGCAAACCGTGGGGCAGGTCGGCCCGCCGGGGGTTGGCCTGGTCGCGCTCGGACAGCACCGGGTCGGCCACTCCCCAGTCGGCGCCGATGTCGGGGTCGTCCCACGCCACCCCAAGCTCGTCGTCTGGGCTGTAGTACTGGTCGACCATGTAGGTAATGGTCATGTCGGTGAGAGCGGCGAAGCCGTGAGCGACCCCTGGAGGTATGTACACGCCCTGCTCGTTGCGATCGCCGAGCTCGAGCTCGAGGGTGGCCGCCACCGTCGGGGAACCGTCGCGCAGGTCGTGCAGCACCATCTGTGCCCGCCCCCGGGGCACGTACCAGTAGTCGGCCTGGTGCAGGTGGTAGTGGAGCCCCACGACGCTGCCTGCCACCTTGTCGGAGCGGTTGGCCTGCACCATCTCCCTGCCGTGGGGGAACCAGGAACGCCGGTAGGTCTCGCTGAAGCGCCCGCGGGCGTCGCCGAGCGAGGTGGGGCTCACCACCCACACGCCGACGATCGTGGCCGACTCGGCCACATCGGCCATGGTCGGTGACGAAGGCTCAGCGGGTGAGGTGGGCTCAGGGTTCGAAACGGCCATAGCCACCACGGTAGAAGACCAGGGGCCTGCCCTCGTGAGCTACTCCCATGTCACCCACCTGGCCCACCACGATGATGTGGTCGCCGGCAACCTGCTCGGCGTAGACCGTGCAGTCGACCCAGGCCAGGGCCCCGGCCACGATTGGCGCCCCCGACTCGGCGGGGCGCCAGCCCACTCCCCTGAACTTGTCCTGGCCGCCATGGACGGCGAACGCCCGGCACAGGTCCTCCTGGTCCTCGGACAGGATGTTCACGCAGAACCGGCCCGTGGCGCGGATCCGGGGCCACGTCGACGACTGGCGGGCCACGCAGAACGCCACCAAGGGGGGGGCCAGCGAGACCGACGTGAACGAGTTCACCGACAGGCCGGCGGGCTCGCCGCCGTCGGCCGTGGTCACGACCGTGACGCCGGTGGCGTAGTGGCCGAGCACCTGGCGGAACCGAGCGGCGTCGATGCCACCCGGGCCGGCGTCGGTGGTCACCACACCGGGCGCCAACGGGTCGTCGGGGACGCCGCTGGCGCTCACTGGAGCGCTTCCGGCCTACGGGAGCAGGTGACGTTCAACACGGACGCTCGACCACGCAACACCGAGGCTAGGCCGGTGGGCGATGCGACCGCGCTGGCGCCTATCGTCGCTTCGGTGATCGAGCTGGGGCTGCGCAACGACGTGTACCGACGGCCCCTCACCACTGCCCTCGACCGCCTGGGCCTGCGGGAGGGGTGGAGGTGCGTCGACGTCGGAGCGGGCGGGGGCGACGTGAGCGTGGCCCTGGCCGAGGTGGTCGGCAAGGACGGCCGCGTCTATGCCGTCGACTCGGACCCACACGCCCGTGACGAGGTAGCGGAGGCGGCCTCCGCCCACAGCCAGATCGTGGCCATCACCCAGGCCGGTGAAGACCTGCTGCTGCCCGAACCGGTCGACCTGGCCTTCTGCCGCTTCGTCCTCATGCACGTGGTCGACCCTCTGCTGGTGCTCCGCCGCATGGGCGGTGCCGTACGCCCGCTGGGTTGGGTAGTGGCCCAGGAACCGGTGACGTCGGCGGGTCGCCTGGGCGGACGACCGCTCTCCATGCCCGATGCCACCCACCCCGATGTGGGTGCCCTGCTGCCCGTCCTGGTCGGCGACGCCGGATTGGAGGTGGTCGACGCATGGGCCGAGTCCCAGGCCGGCTGCGGGCCTGGGCCGGTGGCCGACTACCTGGGCCATCTCACCGGCGTCGATCCCGGCCACGACCCGGTGATACTGCCGCCGCTGGTCACCGTCGTCGCCCGGCGGCCCGCGGCTCCGTGACAGGCTTGGAGTGACCCCTGGAGGTCATGTGAGCGAGTACGAGTCCCTCATACAAGAGGCCGAGGCCGAAGCGGCCCAGGACCGTTGCAAGGAGGCGTACCTCCTGCTGGGCCGGGCGCTCACCATCGGCGGTGCCGACGACTGGCGATGCCGCTACCTGAGAGGCGTGTACGCACTGCGGGTGGCGAGCACCCGGCTGGACCGGGCCGAATCCCTTGCCGAGCCTGGCATCGTGCTCGTAAAGGCGGGATGCTGGCTGTCGCGCTCGGAGGCCTACCTGACGTCGGCAGCCGATCTGGCCTCCGGTGACGAGCAGGCGGAGATCTTCGAACGCCTGACGGGCATGAGACGCGAGCAGGACCGCTTCCGCCAGCTGTGGTGGCGGACCCCTGTCAACGCCAGCCGCTTCGGCTGAAGCGGCTGGCACCGGGGGGCCTAAAGCACCAGCACCTGCGGCCGCTCGCTCAGTGGGCTTGGTGTGGTGGCGGGCTTATTTGGGCGCGTCATCATTTCTGCGGTCAGCCTCGGCCCGTAGCTCGCAGGCGACCTCCAGCTCAGGCGTCCTTCGTGAGCTGGGCCCAGGCCCGCGCTGGCGACGCTCCCTGGCCGATCGGAGTGGGAGAATCACTACCTCGGCAAATGGACCCGCCCGTTCGACGTGAAGATCCTGCTCATGACCTTCGGTGCTCTCTTCGCTCGCCCATCTTCTCCGGGGCTGGATCTACAAGCCGAGGGTGTTCGCCAGTCCCTTGACGACCCCTCCCACCACATCGGTCACGGCCTTCAGGGGATCGGCCGGGGCCGACGGTGGCGGCGGTTGGGTATCCGATGAAGCGGGAGCGTGAGCAGGCGAAGCTGGCGCCGGGGAAACGCCTGTAGATCTTGCTCCCGCGGCTGCGGGCGGCGTCCGCACCGCGGACGCAGTGCTGCTGGCGGCCGAAGGGGAAGGGGAAGAAGGACCAGATACGCCATTTCCCTGGGTCGACGCTGCCGGCGACGACACTGGGGGCGCCACCCCGGTGGTCGGCGCCGTGGTCACTGCCGGCACCGACCGCAGCGTCGGTGGTGGACGGTGCGCCTTCGCAACCACGACTTGAACCCCGACCAATAGAGCCAACGAGCACAGCACGGCAACCAAAGGCGGGCGCGTGCGCGCGTGCTTGGCGGTGGCGGCCAAAGGCTTTGAATCCCTGTGAGCCGTCTCCAGAAGGCTGAGGCCTACGAGGGCTGACTCGCCAGCGGCCCACAGGGAGGCGGCCACATCGTCGGGCCGGGTATCGGGGCGGGTGGCCAGCTTGTTGTCTATGAGACCCACCATCAGCTTGGAGGTCACCAGCATCGTGGCCGGCACCTGCGGGTCGGCTGGATCCAGGCCGTAGTCGCGACAGCCGTCTCGCCATTCGGCGGCCATCCGATCGACCTCGCTCACCTCGGCGGGAGTCATGGTGCCCCGGGCGTTGCGCAGGTCGTTGGCCAGCCGGTCCATGGGCGACTTGGCCTCTCCACGTGAGCCGTGCGGCAAAGGGCCCGGTCCCCTTTCCCTACGCGGTGCCCAGGCATCGGGCCCGGGCTCAGCCATCGCGCAGGGCAGCGATGAGGCGTTCCACCGCGCTCAGCTCATCGTCGCCCACCTTCAGGTCGGGTACCAGCCAGTGGGGGCTGATGCCGTAGACCTGAGCCAGCGCCGCCACCCGCAGCGGTTCGGCGCTGTCCTTGCCGGCAAAGCCGTCCGTCTCGTACTTGCGGATGATCTCCCGGCTGATGGTGGCAGCCCACGGCGGCAACAGAGCGCTGGCCGCCCGGGCCGCGGCATCCTGGCTGATCCGCCTGCTCACCCGGGCGACCCGGAAACGCTGGGCCGAGCTGGCCACCAGCGTCTCCAGGACCGCCTCGCCTTGAAGGTCGGTCTGGCGGTCGTCTTGCAAGAGGCCTTGGCCTTGAGTCACTGCCACTCCCGATGATCGTGTCGGATGCTCCTCGGGCGGCACGCTACCACCTCTCCGCCAAAAAGGTCAAAAGACACTTGACACGCCGTGCGTGCAGCGTGCACAATCCGTGCAGTCTGGTTCCACCACCTCACTGTCAAGGACCCTACCGAGAAGACCGAGGTCACCATGCCACTGATCGCCTTCGCCGAGAACCGCACGACGAGCCCCGGTCGCCTGGTGGCTTGCCTTGACCCTCTCCCCCTTCGACATGGACCGCAGGTGACCGCCCTCCGGGACGCCGGGGTGCGATGGGCGCGCCGACTTCAGACGGAGCGGCGTCAAGCCCAGGACCAAGGGCCGGCTCGGCGCGGGTTGGCCGGACGACATCGACTACGCGGTCGACGCCCTGCGGCTAAGTGGGATCGCGGTGCTGATGCCCCTGGCCGACGGCGTGCCCTACCGGGCGTCGGCCGGCCCGGCGAAATGCCACGACGTATCTGGCGACCACTGGAACAGCTACTGAAAGCCCAGCAACCCGGCCGATTGCGCGTCCTTCGTCATAGCCATTGTCAACCGGTACCCGGCCAAGAGGTTGCACGTCGACGAGATCTGGAACGAGCCCAACAGCTGGCGATTCTGGCCGTCGGCGCCCGGCGCTCGGCCCAACCTCTCGTTGCCGCGAGACGCCTATCGACGACACAAGGACGCTGACCCTCCGCCGCGGATGTGAACAAATGAAGAGAAGCCGGCCATCGGTGATCGTTGCGACATTGGCCTTCTTCCGGGCCACGGGCACCACCTTCAACCCGCTCTGAATATTGCGGCGGGCCAACAGCAGGACCATGACCGCCACCAGCGCCCACGCCACCAACAGCCCCAGGATTACAACTGTTCCGCGCGACCGTCGACGTCGTACTTTGGGCACTCGTGGCCCAAAATGGCTCCTTCCCGACGGCGAACTGTGCCGTGATGTCGAGAGTCAGCTCAGCCCTCCACCGTCAGCTCGCGCAGGTAGAACCAGTAGGTCCTCCAGCGGACCACACCGCGGGCGGGAAGGCCGATCAGGTGCCAGAACATGCGCCAGGTCTCGCGGTAGCCGTGGCGGCGGCCGTACTTGGCCCGCTTGGTTCGCTGGGTGACGCCGGGCAGGATGCGAGCGGTGGTCGGCAGGTGGCCCTCGGCAATGACCTCGTTGATCATGATCTCGATCGAGTAGCCGTGGCGCTTGCTGGGCGGTACCGCGTCCCACACCCAGCGGGGCACCAGCCGCTCGCCGGTGGTGGGGGCCATGCGTACCACCAACGGGTTCCAACGGCCGTAGTCGAACCATCCCACCGACATGGCCGCCCGCCCCTCCAACCATGGCCGGCAGATGGCATCGAGGTGGTGAGGCTGGAGGCCGATGAGGTCGGCGTCGCAGAACAGGAACGCCTCGGCGTCGCTGGCCGCCACCCCAGCCTCCAGGGCGTGGGCCTTGGAGCCCCCGTCCCCGGCCTCCCGGCGCACCACCTTGGCCCCGGCGGCGGCGGCCGCGTCGGCGGTGCCGTCGAGCGACCCGTCGTCGACCACGATCACCTCTCGGGCGAAGGCACAACACCGGCATGCCTCCACGACGGCCGCCACCGTGGGGGCCTCGTTGCGGGCGGGGATGACCACGTCGATGGTAGGCCCGCCCGCCTGTCTCGATGACATCCAGTCGATGGTAGGGCGACGCCTGGTCTCCCGTGTCGGCGACGGGCCGACGGGGAAGAGATCAGTCACACATCTTCAACGGAGGTGACCGCATGCCGGCCAAGAAGGAGATGCCTTCTACCGTCCAGCGTTCCTCGCCGAAGGCCCAGCGCACCTGGGGCAAGGCCCACGACGCGGCGGTGGACAGTTACGGCGAGGGCGAGCGGGCCCACCGAACCGCCTTCGGCGCCCTCAAGCACACCCACGAGAAGGAGGGCGACCGCTGGGTGGCCAAGGACCACAAGGGCCCGTCCGACCCCCGCTCCGAGCAGTCGACGGCCGACAAGCGGCGGGGGAAAGGGGAGACCTACGGCGGTGTCGACGCCAACGGCAACACCAAACAGGAGCTGTACGAGCGGGCCAAGAAGCTCGACGTGCCCGGGCGCTCGTCGATGACCAAGCAGGAGCTGGCCCGGGCCATCGGCCGCAAGGGAGGCTGAGCTACACGGCTCGTTTCATGCGGCCTCGGGCTCCGGGGTGGGTTCGTCGTCGACCCATTCGATCACGCACTCCAGGCGGCAGCGCTGCTGGCCCCGGCGGCGGCCGACCAGGCGACCGAGGTCGCCACCCATGCCCGCCAGGTTGTGAGCCAAGACCCGCCCCAACGAGTACCGGACGGTGCCGTCGGGTCGGTGCTTCAGGGGCGAGATGCGATCGATGTGGGCCGACATGCGATTGCCTTCGACGATGACGTGGAGGCTGTCGATGGGGGTCTTCTCGCGGAAGGAGACCTTGCCTCGGTGGTAGATGGCGCCCACGCTGGTATCACGGTGGAAGCGGTCGCTGTCGGCGAGCGCCTCGGCTAGGTGTTCGGCGGTCAGAGCGGTGGAACGATCAACCATGGCAGCTCCTCGGGGAGTGAGTTTGTGAAGTGTTTCACAAACACAACCCTACACGGTCTGCCCGGAAGATTTGCAACATTTCCGCTGAAAAACTTATCCCAGCTGGCTCTGAGGAACTCCAGGGTACGCACCCAGGCCTGGCGGGCGGCGTCGGGGTCGTAGACCTCGGGGCGGGTGTCGTTGAAGAAGGCATGAGCGGTGCCCGGGTAGAGGAAGACCCGCACCTCCTTGCCCGCCTCGGTGAGCTCGGCTTCGAGCTGGCGGGCGGCACCGAAACCGGCCAGGTCGTCGTGCTCGGCGTAGTAGCCCTCCACGGCGGCGGCCAGCTTCGACCAGTCGGGCTGCTTGCCCCGGGGGGCCAGGCCATAGAAGCAGACCGCGGCCAGGATGGCGTCGGGGCGCAGAGTTGCCAACCACAGGGCCAGCCCGCCACCCATGCAGAAGCCCACCACCCCGAGCCCGCTGCCCCGTACCGCGGGGTGGCCCTGCAGGAAGTCGACGGCCCCGCCCATGTCGGCGGCGGCCTGGTAGCCGCCGGCGGCGGAGCCATACTCGACGATCTCACCCATGCCGGCGTGCCTACCCATGGTGGGGCTCGGCCCCACCTCGAGGTCGCGATCCCGGCATGGCCACCGTACGGGTCAGCTCGGGTACCGATGGGCAGTCGGCCCTTGCCGGTGCCTCGGCCGCGGGGAACGGGCCGCCGGGACCCACCACCTGGTCGGCTAGGGCGAGGGGGACGACCTCGTCGGGACGGTCCCAGGGGTCGGTGCCGGCTTCGAGGCGACCGACCATGGCCTGCCACAAGGGCCCGGGCAGCACCCTGCCTACGCCCGCGACCACCCACACCGGCACGCCCGCCGACCGGGCCACCGCGGCAGCGGCCCGGGAGCCGGCCGCGGCCACGAACCCGGCTTCGCCGTCGCCCGCCGCACCCAGGGCAGTCGCCTCCAACAGCACGAGCCCGCTGGCCGCGGCTGCCGGGCCCATCCCGGCGTGCTCGACGACCAGCGCGTCGCTGCCGGCCCTGCGCAACCACCTGGCCAGACCCCCACCCGTACTGATGTCGTCCACCACCAGCACCCGGCAGTCACCGCGGCGGCGCAGAGCCTCGCTCGCCTGGTCGGGCCACCCCACCACCAGCACCGTGGTGTCCTCGGGCAGGTGGTATCCCAGGGCTCCGGGAGTCGCATCACCCGCCAGCAGGTCGGCCGAGCGCCACGCCTCTTCCTCGGGGTCGGCGGCGCTGAGCACACGCGCGGCCAGCCACCAGATGGGCCCGGAGGTGGGCTGGTGGTCGACCAGGCGGCGGCAGCCCGTGACCAGCGCGGCCGGATCGCCGGCGCAGTCGGCCAGGACCTCAGCGGCCTCCCGGGCGACGAGGGCGGGGTCCTCGCCCTGCGCTCGGGCCACCATGCGCAGCCGCTCGATGGGATGCAAGCTACGGCCGTTCTTTGG
>JBPCJQ010000087.1:0-6081 GCA_051005135.1 Acidimicrobiales bacterium | reverse complement strand
CCCCGGTCCTGCCGGTGTGGCCTGGATGTGGGGGTCGGCCGGCGTGGTCCGAACGCAGGGGCGTTTTGGGGGGCCGTCGGGTGCCGGCGCCCCCCGACTGTGAACGCAGTGGTTGCGGCCCAGTACGCAGACAGGGCGAGGGCCTCACCCAGTAGGAAGGGGAGCTGGCCGATCGCCACCTGGGCCAGGGTGCCGGCGGCGAAGAGCATCGAGCCGATGCGGGCCGACGGGCCGAAGTGGTTGACCACCAGGCGATCGAAGGCCCATGCCGCCAAAGCCGCGCTGGCCACTTCGGTGAGCTCCACGCCGATTACCCCGGCGATCGGCGGGAAGATCACGCTGTAGCTCAGCGTCCAGTGGCCGCTGTACCACTGGCTGTCCCACAGGGTGAGGCCACTGCGATGGAACAGGCCGACGCGGTACAGCTGGGCCGGGAGGTCGACCCCGTGCCACCCCATGACCACCGCGGCGGTGGCCAGAACGGCCGCGGTAATGGGGGCTGCGAACCCGGTCCAGAGAACTGGCGAGGACCGGTCAGGGGGTGCCCCCTCCTCGAGCTCGTGCAACGTCAGACCGATGCCAACGGTCGCCCGCCCTCACCCACGACCAGGAACACGGTGATGCCGACGCCCGCGAACGCCAGGGCCATGCGCCGGCGGGCAGGTGCGCCGCAGCGCACTTCGACCTCACGGTCGGCGACCCATCCGACCGCCGACGAGCGCTCGAGGGCATTGGCGTGGCCCCAGGCGCTCACCAGCGGCGGCGGGCAACGGAACGACGACCGGGGGTCAGCCGCTGAGCCGGGATGCACCCCGAAGCCTGCCACCGCGACCACCAGGGCGCCGACCAGGACGGCCCATGCCAACCACCGCCGCATCGAGCTATGGGTCTTGGTCAACTCCATCTGGTCACTCCGGTACTTGTCGCCCCGACCATCGTCGCACGCGGACCAGGGAGCTCTGGCGTTACCGGTCTGACTGGTGAGCCGTGACGCCTGAGGATCAGCCGTTGACCACCGAGGCCGGCAGCGCCGCCATCCGGGAGGCGAACACCGCGACGATCCCGGCCATGTCCGTTTGGCCGGCCACCGCCGCTTGGGGAGCGTCCGGCTGCCAGAAGTACACCCCCATCAGGACCCGTCCCCGCCGGAGGTAGACGACGACGTCGTGGGTGGATTGGCCGGCTTGGTCAGTGGTGGTGAAGTCGAAGGCGAGGCGGTCGACCCCCGGCGTCTGAGCCCAGCCCTTGTCGGGCGCGGGGTTGAACGAAGTGCTGAGCGTGGGCTCGCCGACGGGGCTGGGGACAGGTGCCCTGGGGCAGTTGGTAGCCACCGACTGCACCTCCGACATCGCCTGGGCCGCGGTCTCGGGCTTGGCATAGAGCACGGCCTCGGTGCTCAGGGCAGGGTTTCCCTGGTCGTCGACGGCCGCCACCTGCAGGCGGGCGGTGCGCAACGACTCGCTCGGGAAACGGCCGTTGCACAGGTCGAGGGTCGGCTCACCTGCCACCTGGTTGCCTCGGGGCAGCGGTAGCACGTTCAGGGCGGAGCCGACGTCGGCCTGTTGCACGACCAGCCCGTCGAGGGCAGCGGCCGACGGGTCACGAGGAAGGGTAGTGGTCGAACGAGGAAGCCGGCTGGCCGACGTCAGGGGCCCGAACGGCGACGCATCGGGCGCAGCCGACTTCGAGCGCCCCCTGAAGACGACGAACGCGATCAGGAAGCCCACGACCAGGCCCAGGGCGATCACGCCAGCCAGGCGCCGGCCGGTGAACAACGGTGACGACGGTGGTGGTGGTGGTGCCGGTGCGTCGGTCGTAGTCGTGGGCGGGGGCGGAGGCGGGTTGGCCGTTGAACCGGGATCGGTGGTCCAGAAAGTCCACGCCTCACCGGTCCAGTAGCGATGCTGGCGGTCGGACCACGGGTCGGTGTACCACCCCGGCGGCCGTGACTCACTGCCGGCGGGCCGCTCTGGGGCGTCACCGATCGGCTCTTTCACTGCCCAAGCCCTTCCCTTGCTCCGATCGCCACCATGGCGCTCCCCTCAGTGTGCGGCACCAATCTGAGATCCCCCTGTGTCGAGGATAGGACCTGTGCGGCCGGAGGCCTGTCGTGACCTGGCCACCAGCCAGGCCAGGGACGCGGCGAAGAACAGGGGCAGGGCCACGGCGTAGACAGGGTGGACGACCATACGCAAGAACCCATCATGAAGCCGAGGAGCCCCGAGGTAGGCGACGGTCAGGCCGAGCGCAGCCACTGCTCCCATGGCGGCGACCGGCGATCGCCAGTCGAGGGCCAGAGCCGGCAACGCCCACATCACGTACCAGGGCAAGACGTAGGGCGTGCCCGCCAAGTAGGCCACGAGCACCGAGCCCAGGAGCAGGGGAAGCGGCGGCCGCCGAGGACCGAGCACAACTGCCAGCGCCACCGCCGCCACGACTAATGCGCTGAAAACGGGTGCGCCGAGCGCGGGGTGGACGTTGGCGGCAAAGGTGGATATCGACGCCCGGCTGTGGGCAGCACCGAGAGCGAGCACAGGGCGCAGGGCTACCCGGCCGCCGGCCAGCCAATAGCTGGCTCCAAGGATGGTCGAGCCGGCGGCCACCGCTCGGGCGGCGCCGGCCCTCTCCCCCCGCCTCCAGGCCCAAACCACCAGGGCAGCGAGCGGCAGCAGGGCCACCAGCTTCACCAGGGCGCCTACCGCCAACACCGCTCCGGCGAGCCCGGGCCGGCGGTGGGCAAGGGCGGCGGCGGCGACCACGCACAGGCCGACGAGAGCGTCGTTGTGGCCGCCGTTGATCACGCCGAGAACGATGGCGGGGTTGAGCCCGATGAAAGCCAGGGCACCGGAATCAGCTCCCTGGCGGGTCAGCACGAAGAGCGAGACCGCCACCGCGGCTGCCGCCAGGCCCTGCCAGAACAGGCGATTGGCGGCGGGTGACGATCGGGCGATGGCCGACCCGCCGGCGGCCACCGCTACGAAGACGGGCCCGTACACCGACTTTGTGCCCTTCCAGGCCGGGGCCACGCGCGCCGTAACGGCGTCGGGCCCCACGTCGTCGGGGTCGGCCCGGTAGGGGCTGCGGCCGTAGTGGGCCACCATGCGGCCGTAGGCGGCGTAGCTCCAAAGGTCGGCGGAGCCCTGGGGCGGCACGGCTACGGCCACAACGAGCAGCGTGAACGCTCCTGCTCCCACCCGCCGCACGGTGAGAAAGGGCCGCCGTGCCTCGACCACCAGCAGCGCCCCGAACGCCACCGAGGCCACCACCGTGAGTGCCAGACGAGACCCCGCGTTGGCTTGGGATCCCAAGGGTACGGCTACCACGGTGGCTACCACCGTCGCCACCAGCGCACAGTGGCCGACGGTGACCAGACGGTCGCCTCCCGGCTCAGCGCTCGTGGCCATCGGCCACCTTCCTAGCCGTCGTAGACGAGGGCCTGGTGACGAGGACTGAGCTGAGGGGCGGACACGTCGAACAGCACGCGGCCGTCACGCAAGCCGACCACCCGGTCGGCGAAGCCTGCCACCAGGTCGATCTGGTGGAGGCTGCACACAACGGCAAGGCCGTCCTCGTGGGCGATGCGTCCGAGCGTGGCCAGCACCGTGCGAGTCGAGGCGGGATCGAGACTGGCAACCGGCTCGTCGGCCAGAAGGAGGGTGCTCTGCTGGGCAAGGGCCCGGGCGATCGCCACCCGCTGCTGTTGACCGCCAGAGAGGAGGTCGGCACCAGCATCGGCGAAGTCGCCCAGCCCCACCCGGTCGAGGCAGTCAAGGGCGATCTCCACGTCGGCAGCGGGGAACCTGCGCAGGGCCACCCGCCACAGGGGCACCCCGGCCAACCGCCCCACGAGCACGTTGTCGACAGCGCTGTGGCGCCGCACCAGGTTGAACTGTTGGAAGATCACGCCCATCTCCCGGCGCACTGCCCGTAGCTCCGCACCCGAGAGGGCACCCAGCTCTCGTCCGCCGATGCAGACCCGTCCGCCATCAGGATCGACAAGGCCGGTGACCGAGCGGAACAGCGTCGTCTTGCCCGCGCCGCTGGGCCCGATCACGGCCACCACCTCGCCAGCGTCGACCTCAAAGGAGACGCCGTCGAGCACCCGGCGCTCGCCGTAATGGTGGACGAGGCCCGCAACGCTGAGCACGGGCGTCGGCCTCACCCGAGGGAGCGACGGAGCGCCGAGGACAACTGGTCGATGGCGGTGACCATCACCAAGATGACGGCCACGATCGTGGCAAGCCTAGGGAAGTCCAGCAGGTCGAGGCTGTTCTTGAGATCCTGGCCGATCCCCCCGGCCCCCACGATGCCCAGCACTGTCGAGGCCCGCACGTTGAACTCGAGCAGGTACAGGCCCACCGACGCCAGTCCGGGCATGGCATCGCGCAAGGTGGTGAACAGGGCGACCTTGAACCGGCTGGCCCCGGTCAGCTCAGCCGCTTCCATCGGGCCTCGGGGCAGGCCCTCGATCGTCTCGCTAAACAACTTGCCCATGCTGCCCCATGTGTGGAACGCGATGCCCAGCACGCCAGCGAAGGGGCCCAGGCCCACGGCGACCACGAACAGCAGGGCGAACACGAACGAGTCGATCCCCCGCAGCCCATTGAGCAGGAGGCGGGCGGGAAGGCGAACAAGAGGGTTGCGGCTGACGTTGCGCGCCGCCGGCAGGCACACGAGAAGAGCCAGCACCGCGGCGATGGAGGTGCCGACCAGGGCGATGGCGGCGGTCTGGGCGGCCCGATAGCTGAGCACGCCTATCTCCCCGGTAGCAGGCGGGAACGCCCGTCGCACCCAGCCCCATATGGTCGGGACGCCGAGAGCCAGCTCACGGGGTCGGACCCGCACCAGCCTGATCGACTCGACGTACGCGGCGGCAACGACGGCAGCGATGCCGACCCGCCGGACCTTCTCCCACGGGGTTCGCCGCCTTCGGCGCCGACGTGGCGCCGAACGGCGGCTCGGCAGGGCCCGAGCGGCCCCCTGAGCGGGAAGCAGGGCCCGAGCGGCCCCCTGAGCGGGAAGCAGGGCCCCGGGGCTCCAGACCAGCTCCCGTGTCGGTCACCGGGGGGCTCAGCCGGCGAGCTTGTTCAAGCTGGTGGCGGCGTCGCGGATGATCTTGTAGGTGTCGTCGGTGGCGACGACGAAGCCGTCGTAGTGCTTGGGCAGCAGGGTTGCCGCCTGCTCGGGAGTGATCTTGGTGATCACCTCCTGCAGCTTCTTGGCCAGGGACGGACTGAGCCCTGATCGCACCGCGATGGCGTCGTTGGGCAAGTCGGGCGACGTCCACACCACCTTGGTGTCGCCGTCTTTTATCTCGCCCCCCTCGATCATGGCCGTGCGGTTGCGGTCGTAGTCAGTGGCCAGGTCGACCTTGCGCGCTGCCACCGCCGTCTCCTGGGCAGGGTGGGCTGCCCCCTCCGAGTACTTGAACCAGGTGTGGGGGTCGATGTTGCGCGTCTTGAGGAAGTAGGTCGGGACCAGCCAGCCCGAAGTGGAGTCCACCTCCGCGAACGACATCGACATGCCCTTGGCGTCGTCGGGGTAGTTGCGGACCGGCGAGTCCGGTGGGCCGATGACGATCGAGTGGTAGACGGGCTTGCCGTCGTAGTTGGCGGTTGCGATGGCCTTGGCGCCACCGCTGTGGTTGGCGATCACGTACCCATACGGTCCCAGCCAGGCCAGGTCGACCTTCTTGCTCCCCAGAGCGACGGCGATGCCGCCGAAGTCGTTCGTCACCTCCAGCTCGTACTTGGCGCCCACCTGCTTGGCCACGTAGGCGAAGAAGGGTTCCCATGCTTTGCGGGTATCGGTGGCCGTGGGCTGGTAGGGGCCGATGCCAAAGCGGAGGGTCGCCGGCGTCGACGACGAGCTCGCGCCGCCACTTGAACAGGCCCCCAGGACGGCAGCCAGTACCGCAACACCGGCCGTGGCTACGGCCTGAAGACGACCTCTGTTCTGGACAGGTGTCTTCGTTATTGGAGTGTCCCTAAAGGCTGCTGATAAAGGGTTGTCAACATCGGAAGCAATTTGGGCGGCGGGTTCATTCATTGGACTCGTTCTCTTGTTCACGGTGGGTTATGC
>JBPCJQ010000086.1:0-53030 GCA_051005135.1 Acidimicrobiales bacterium | reverse complement strand
TTCTTTTTTGTGTTGGGGGGGGTGTGGGGGACCCCCCCCCCCCCCGACTGTCGAGACGAACCTGGCCGTCGCCGGGCGTCACCTCGCCGATGTCGACGCTCTGGATGCCGGTGCTGCGCAGCACATCGTGGGCCTTGAATACGTCGGGAGGGTGGACGATGACGACCATACCGATGCCGAGGTTGAACACCTTGGCCATCTCCTCGTCGGCCACCTGGCCGATCCGCTGGATCTCGGAGAACACCCGGGGCCTCGCCCAGGATGCCGTGCTCACGACCGCGCCACACCTGTGAGGGAGGACACGGGCGATGTTGGCAGGTAGGCCTCCACCGGTGATGTGGGCCACTGCCCGAACGTCGACCGCCTGGCAAAGGGCCACCACCGCGGGGGCGTAGATCACCGACGGGCGCAACAGCTCATCGGCCACGGTGTGGTTGTGGGCGCCCTCCCAGGCGGGATCGTCGAGAGACCGGCCCCCCACGTCGAGGAGCACCCGGCGAGCCAGTGAGTAGCCGTTGCAGCGCAGCCCCGGCGAGGGGAGGCCGATGAGGTGGTCTCCGGGTCGCACTCTGTCGCCGGTGACCAGGCGGTCACGCTCGGCCACTCCCACCGCGAAGCCGGCCAGGTCGAAGCGGTCGGGCGGGAACAGGTCGGGGTTCTCGGCCATCTCGCCGCCAATGAGGGAGCATCCCGCCCTATGGCATCCCTCGATGACCCCTTCCACGATCTGCTCTACCTGATCGGGCACCAGGTGGCCCACCGAGATGGTGTCCAGCAGGAAGAGCGGCTCAGCCCCGTGCACGGCGATGTCGTCGACCACCATGGCCACCAGGTCGATGCCGATGGTCCCGTAGCGTCCGGTGGCCGCGGCCACCAGGGCCTTGGTGCCCACCGTGTCGGTGGAGGAGACCAGCACGGGATGGCGGTACCGGCCCACATCCAGGGCGAACATCCCGCCGAAGCCGCCGATGTCACCTAGCACCTCGGGGCGGAAGGTCTTGGCGACCTTGCCCTTGATGCGTTCCACCGCCTCCTCGCCGGCGGCGATGTCGACACCGGCCCGGGCGTAGGTCTCAGCCACAGGGGTGGACTGGGTCGACCAGGGGCCCGTCGGGTGCAGGTACCGCCGGCGCGTCGTCGGCGACAGCCGGGGCCATGCCGGGTACGGGCACCGGGTAGTTACCGGTGAGGCACGCGGTGCAGAAGCCCGAGCCGGCCGCGCCGGTGGCGGTGAGGAGGTGGTCGAGCTCGAGGTAGGCGAGCGTGTCGCAGCCCAGGTAGTCGCGCACCTGGGGGATGGTGAGGTCGGCGGCCAGGAGCTGGGCGCGGCTCCCCGTGTCCATGCCGTAGTAGCACGGCCACCGGTAGGGCGGCGAGGAGATGCGCAGGTGGATCTCGGCTGCGCCCGCCTCGCGCAGCATGGCCACCATGGCCCGGGTGGTGGTTCCCCGCACGATGGAGTCGTCGACCACCACCAGGCGCTTGCCGGCGATGTTGTCGCCGATGGGGTTGAGCTTCATGCGCACCCCCGAAGCCCGCTCGCTCTGGGTGGGCACGATGAACGTGCGGCCGATGTAGCGGTTCTTCACTAGGCCGTGGCCGAAGGGGATGCCGCTGCGCCGGGCATAGCCCTCGGCCGCGGGGATTCCCGACTCCGGCACGGGCATGACCATGGCCTCGCCTGTCGCCCGCTCAGAGGGCCGCTCGGACCCTGGGGGTGACCCGGGGGCAGGCGCCGGCAGGGGCGCCTGGTCGGCCAGCAGCTCGCCCATGCGCTGGCGAGCGCTGTGCACGGTCTGGCCGTAGAGACGGCTGTCGGGACGGGCGAAGTAGACGAACTCGAAGAGGCAGAGCTTGGGCTCGATGGCCTCGGCCGCGAAGGGGTGCAGAGAGCGGGCGCCGGTGGTATCGATCACCACCATCTCGCCGGGCTCGACCTCGCGCACGAAGTGGGCACCCACGATGTCGAGGGCCGGGGTCTCCGACGCCAGCACCCACCCGCTGTCGAGGCGACCCAGGCACAAGGGCCGGAACCCGTTGGGGTCGCGCACGCCGATCACGTGGGCGGCGTCCATGAGCACGAACGAGAAGGCCCCCCGGAGGCGGGGCAGCACCCCGAGCAGAGCCCGCTCGAGATCACGCCCGTCGCTGCGCGCCCCCGGCCCTGCCTCCACGATGGCCTCCTGCAACAGCTCGGCCACCACGTCGCTGTCGCTCGATACCGTGCCTGCCAGCACTCCCAGGTCGGCGGCCAGCTCGGCGGTGTTGACCAGGTTGCCGTTGTGGCCCAGGGCGAACTCGGCATCGCCGACACCCCGGTAGATGGGCTGGGCGTTGAGCCAGGTGCTGGCGCCGGTGGTGGAGTAGCGGGTGTGACCGATGGCCAGGTGGCCGTTCAGCGGGGCCAGGTTGCGCTCGTTGAACACGTTGGTGACCAGACCCATGTCCTTGACGACGGTGATGCTGTCGCCGTCGCTGACGGCCATGCCCGCCGACTCCTGCCCCCTGTGCTGCACCGCGTACAGCCCCCGGTAGGTGAGGTGGGCCACCGGCTGGCCCGGGGCGTACACCCCGAAGACCCCGCATGCCTCCCGGGGGCGGTCGTCGGCGGCCACGCCGTCCATCTTGGCATCCCCTCCGTTCTTTGCGCGATTTCTAACCTTGACGGTTGAAAAGCGCGCAAAGAACGGGGGTGGAGACCCCGTCATTCCCCCAGGGCCTCGGGCAGGGCCCGGCGCCATCGGCTGACGGCGTAGTCGAGGGCGACGTCGACCAGGCCCTCGACCATTACGCGGTCGCCGCCGGCCCGGCCCAAAGAGGTGAGGGCGACGCCGGCGGCGGCCGCCCGGGCGGTCACCTCGCTCGTAGCGTCGCGAGCCAAGCAGGCCACGATGCGCGAAGGCTGCTCCGAGAACAGGCCGGCGTGGCCGGCGATACCTGCCACCGACACGCCGATTCCCGACCGCACCGCCATCTCGGCCAGGGCCAGCCCCAGGCCTCCATCGGCCACGTCGTGGATGCCGGCGACAAGCCCGTCGGCCACCAGGGCGCGGGCCAGCTCGGCCAGTGCGAGGTGGCCGGTGGTGTCGAGGGCGGGAAGGCACCCACCGACGTGGCCGTGGGCCTCCCAGGCCCAGCGGGAGCCGGCCAGGTTGGTCGCACCCACCGACCCGAGGAGAACCATCTCGCCACCCTCCACCAGCCCAGTCCCAGGAGGGCGCCGTCGGAGGTGGTCGACCAGGCCCACCACACCGATCACGGGAGTGGGTTCGATGTCGGCCCCGCCCGATGTGTTGTAGAGGCTGACGTTGCCGCCCACCACAGGCACGCTGAGCGCCAGGCACGCCTCGGTCAACCCGTCGATGGCCTCCGACAGCTGCCACATCACCTCGGGGTGCTCGGGGTTGCCGAAGTTGAGGCAGTTGACCACGGCCAGGGGACGGGCCCCCACGCAGGCCAGGTTGAGCACCGCCTCGGCCAGCACCAACCCGGTACCACGCCTGGGGTCGAGCCCGCACCACCGGCTGTTGCTGTCGGTGGTGACGGCCAAACCGCGGTCCCCCGGGGCGGGCAACCCCGGGGCCTTGAGGCGCAGGAGGGCGGCGTCGCCGCCCGGGCCCTCGATGGTGTTGAGGAAGAGCTGGTGGTCGTACTGGCTCCATACCCACGAGGTGTCGACCAGCATGGCCATGAGGTCTGCGGTGCAGTCGTCCGGAGCGGGAAGGCGGCCAGGGTCGTCGGCCCGGCGGCTGTCCAAGCCGGCGGGTGGCCGTAGGGGTCTGTCGTACTTGGGGCTCTCGTCGTGCAGGGAGGCGGCGGGGACGTCGGCCAGCACCTCGCCGCCGGTACGGTCGAGGACTCGCAGGCGGTCGCCCTCGGTGACGGTGCCCACGACGGTGGCCCGCACCTCCCACCGGCGGCACACCTCCAAGGTGGCCTCCAGGTCGTCGGGGCGGACGATGGCGAGCATGCGCTCCTGGCTCTCGCTGGTCATGATCTCGGGAGGGGTCATGTCCCCCATGCGCAGGGGCACCGCCGACAGGTCGACGTCCATGCCCATACCGCCCCGGGAGGCGGTCTCGCTGGTGGCACAGGCCAGGCCCGCACCGCCCAGGTCCTGGATGCCCACCACCAGGCCGGCGTCATAGAGGGCCAAGCAGGCCTCGATGAGGCGCTTCTCCTCGAAGGGGTCACCGACCTGAACGTTCGGCCGCTTGTTCTCCGACTGGTCGTCAAAGGCGGCGGAGGCGAGCACGCTCACCCCGCCGATGCCGTCGCGCCCCGTCGTCGAGCCCAGGAGCACGGCCAGGTTGCCGACCCCCTCGGCTGATGCCAGCACCAGGCGCTCACGGGCCATGACGCCGACGCACATGACGTTCACCAGCGGGTTGCCCGCGAACCGGGGATGGAAGGCGAGCTCGCCGCCCACGGTGGGCACGCCCACCGCGTTGCCGTAGCCGGAGATACCGCTCACCACGCCCTCCAACACCCACCGGCTGCGGGCGTCGTCGAGGGGGCCCATGTGCAGCGAGTCGAGCAGGGCGATGGGGCGGGCGCCCATGGTGAAGATGTCCCGCAGGATGCCACCGGCCCCGGTGGCGGCCCCCTGGTAGGGCTCTATGGCCGAAGGGTGGTTGTGGCTCTCGATGCGCACCGCGACGGCCAGCCCGTCTCCCACGTCGACCACCCCGGCGTTCTCCCCGGGGCCGACCAACACCCACGGGGCTTTCGTCGGCAGGCGGCCGAGATGGACCCGCGACGACTTGTAGGAGCAGTGCTCCGACCACATGACGGCATAGAGCGCCAGCTCCAGATCGTTGGGAGCACGCCCGAGTATCCGCTCGATGTCGGCCGCCTCGGCGTCGGTGAGCCCCAGGGCCCGGTGCAGGGGCGCGGTGCCGACCGGGGAGGCAGGTGCGGACGGGGCCACGGGGCCACCATACCGGGCCAGCCACCGCCGCCAGCGGGGCAAGAATACGTTCTGACCGCGAAAACTTGAAATTCCCGAGTCCAACAGGCACAATATCCAAATGGCAACCAAGAACAAGCGGTCCAGAGCGCCCATGTCCGACAGCCACAAGGCAGCATTGGCCGAGGGCCGTGAGCAGGGAAGGGCAGTGCGCCGCTACCTCGAAGCCGTCGAAGCCCACAAGCCCAAGCGGGGTCGCAAGCGCACTCCCGAATCCATGCAGAACCGCCTCCTGGTCATCGAGGAGCAACTGCCCACTGCCGACCCTCTCAGGCGTGTCCAGTTGCTACAGGAGCGAATGAACCTGGAGAACCAGTTGGCGGCGGGTGACAATGCCCTTGACCTGTCCAGCCTGGAAGACGAGTTCGCCGCCGCCGCCGGACCCTACGGGCGCCGCAAGGGCATCACCTACGAGGCGTGGCGGGAGGCCGGGGTCGACCCTGGCCTGCTGCGCCGGGCCGGCATCCGCCGGGGAGAGGGACCCTAAGCGGTCACGCCGGTGCTGGCCAACATCGAGGCCAGCAGTGGTCGGCCGTCCTGTGACGTGCCGAGTGGGTCGACGGCACGCTCGGGGTGAGGCATGAGGCCCACCACGTTGCGCCCGGCCGAGCAAACACCGGCAATCGAGTCGACAGAGCCGTTGGGATTGTCCACATAGCGCAGCACCACCCGATCGTCGGACCGCAACTGGTCGAGGGTGGTCGCGTCGCAGGTGTAACTGCCCTCGAAATGGTTTATCGGCAGCCTCAGGACATCGCCCACGTGAGTTTGGCCGGTCAACGGTGATCGGGCCGTCTCCACCCGTACTGCGACCGTAGTGCAGATGAACCGCAGGCCCCGGTTCTTCTGCAGCGCCCCGGGGAGCAGGCCTGATTCGGTGAGCACCTGGAAGCCGTTACAGATGCCCACGACCGGCCCACCGGCCGCGGCGAAGCGCACCACGTCGGCCATGATGGGGCTGAAGCGGGCTATGGCGCCCGGGCGCAGGTAGTCGCCGTGGGCAAAGCCTCCGGGCAGCACCACCGCGTCCGCGTCGTCCAGGCGGCCCTCGCCGTGCCAGATGACCCGTGCCTTGGCACCCAGCTCGCCTATCGCCTCCACCACGTCGTGCTCGCAGTTGGAGCCGGGGAACTGCACGACGCCGATGCTGGCAGTCACCCTATGGTCACCTCGGCGTCCTCGATCACGGGGTTGGTGAGGAAGCGGCGGCAGAGATCGGCCACCAGGGTACGAGCGGCACCCTGGTCCTCGGCCTCCATGGTGAACCGGATGGCCTTGCCCACCCGTACCCCGTCGACGCCCTCGAAGCCGAGGGCGGGCAGCGACCTCTCGATGGTGGCCCCCTGGGGATCGGCCACGTCGGGTCGCAGGGTCACCTCCACCAGCACGGGAAACCTCACCCGATCAGGCCCCGCCCACCCAGTCGGCGAAGGGCCTTCCTGTGACCCGCTCGTAGGCGGCCACGTAACGGTCGTGGGTCTCGCGCACCACGTCGTAGGGAAGGAAGGGCGGGGGCGGTGTCTTGCCCCAGCCACTCGCCTCGAGCCAGTCACGCAGGGGTTGCTTGTCGAACGACGGCGGCGACGTGCCCGGCTCCCAGGTGTCAGCGTCCCAGAATCGAGAGGAGTCGGGGGTGAGCACCTCGTCGCACAGGGTCAGGGCGCCGTCTACGAAACCCAGCTCGAATTTGGTGTCGCACACGATGAGCCCCCTCCCCGCGGCCGCCTCCGCGGCCCGGCTGTACACCGCGAGGGAGATCTCCTCGGCCGCCCGGTAGACGTCGGGCCCGACCAGCTCGGCGGCCTGTGCTGGTGAGATGTTCTCGTCGTGCGAGCCTTGACCGGCCTTGGTGGACGGCGTGAAGAGCGGCCCGGGGAGGCGGTCGGACTGGCGCAGGCCGGAGGGCAACGGGATGCCGCACACCGTCTGCGAGCACTGGTACTCCTTCCAACCCGAACCGGCCAGGTAACCGCGCACGATGCACTCGATGGGCAGCATCTCGGCCCCGCGCACGAGCATGGACCGCCCCGCCACATCCCCGATCGCAGCTGCGCCGGGGGGGAAGTCGGCGGGATCTGTTGACACGAGGTGGCCGGGCACAAGGTCGGCCACCTCGTCGAGCCAGTGGGCGGTGACACCGGTGAGCACCTTGCCCTTGTCGGAGATGGGCTCGTGCATGACGACGTCGAATGCCGAGATGCGGTCGGAGGTGACCATGAGCAGCAACCCGTCGCCGGCGTCATAGACGTCACGCACCTTGCCCGAGTAGACCTTGGGCAGGCCCGTCATGCCTCGACCCCGTCGAGGGCATCGAAGATGGCGCCGGTGTTGCGCAGGGCGCGCTCCAAGCTGAAGGCCTCGTCGAGCTGGGCCGCCGTGAGCGGAACCCGGTCGTCGGCTTCCAGCACCGAGCGGAAGGAGCGGCGCTCGGCCCAGGCCGTGGCTGCCGCCTCCTGCACGATGCGGTAGGCCACGTCACGGGTGAGCCCGGTTGCCACCAGGGCGAGCAGCACGGGCTGGCTGAACACGAGGCCGAAGGAGCGGTCGAGGTTCTCGAGCATCCGATCGGGGTGCACGACCAGGCCCTCGATCACTCCCCGCATGCGCACCAGCACATAGTGGGCGAGCAGCGATGAGTCGGGCAGCACCACCCGCTCCACCGACGAGTGGGAGATGTCGCGCTCGTGCCACAGGGCGACGTCTTCCAGGCCCGCCCCCAGGTTGGCGCGCAGCACCCGGGCCAGACCCGCCAGGCGCTCGCACGTGATGGGGTTGCGCTTGTTAGGCATGGCCGAGCTGCCTTTCTGGCCGGCCCCGAACGGCTCCTCGGCCTCGCCCACCTCGGTGCGTTGGAGGTGGCGAACCTCGGTGGCGAAGGACTCGACCGAGGCCCCCACCGACGCGCACGCCCACAGGTACTCGGCGTGGCGGTCACGGGCCACGACCTGGGTGGCCGGCACCGGGCGCAGGCCGAGGGCGGCACAGACATGGCGCTCGACCACGGGGTCGACGTTGGAGAAGGTTCCCACCGCCCCCGACAGCTTGCCGACGGCGATGGCGGTGCGAGCGGCCTCCAGGCGGGCCCGGTCGCGGTCGGCCTGCAGGCACCAGTGGGCCAGCTTGACCCCGAAGGTGGTGGGCTCGGCATGCATGCCGTGGGTACGGCCGGCCATCGGCGTGTCCCGGAGCTCGAGGGCCCGAGCCTTGAGGGTGCCCACCAGGGCGTGGCTGGCGGCCAGAAGCATGTCGGCGGCCCGGGCCAGGATGATGCATAGGGCGGTGTCCACCACGTCGCTGGAGGTGAGCCCGTAGTGCACCCATTTGCCGGCCGGCGGCCCGACGGCCTCCTGCACCACGTCGACAAAGGCGGCCACGTCGTGGTCGGTGACGGCCTCACGCTCGGCTACGGCGACCACCAGGGCGGCGTCGGCGTGCGGCGCCCGCTCCCGCACCGTCTTGGCATCGTCTTCGGGCACCACTCCCAGTGCCGCCCATGCCTCGGTGGCCAGCACCTCCACCTCCAGCCAGGTGGCGAGGCGGGCCTCATCGCTCCACAGCGCCGCCATCGCCGGCAGCGAGTAGCGGGCGATCACTGCCCCAACTCGCGACTTTGGCCCGCTGAGGTACCACTCTCGCGGGCGACGGCGGACGCAGCCCGGGCGCGGCGTTCGTCGAGGGCGGCGGCCAGGCGTTCGTCGGTGATGGCCAGCATCTGCACCACCAGGAGGGCGGCGTTGAGCGACCCGTCGACGGCCACCGTGGCCACTGGGACGCCCCGCGGCATTTGTACGGTGGCGTAGAGGGCGTCGACGCCGTTGAGGGCTCCGCCCGACAGGGGCACCCCGACCACGGGCAGGGTGGTGTGGGCGGCGACCGCTCCGGCCAGGTGGGCGGCCATGCCGGCCCCGCAGATGACAGCGGCGTAGCCAGCCGCCCGGGCCCCCTTGGCGAACGTCGCCACCGCATCGGGGGTGCGGTGGGCCGACAGCACCCGCTCGTCCACCTCCACCCCGAGGTCGCCCAGGGTGGTGGTGGCGGCAGCCATCTTGTCCTTGTCGGATGGCGAACCCATTAGCACGGCGACCTTCATGATGAACACTCCTGTCGGGCGGCGGCGGCCGCGATGTCGGTGCGGTACTGCATGCCCGCGAATCCGATCTCGGTGATGGCGGCATATGCCCTGCTGCGGGCCGTGCCGATCGTAGGTCCGAGGGCGGTGACGTCGAGAACACGGCCCCCTGCGGTAGCCAAGCCCGGACAGTCACTGCCAGCAACGCCGGCGCAGTACACCTTGACGCCCGGGTGCTTCTCGGCCCGCTCGATGCCGGTGATGGCCCCGCCCACCTTCGGGGCCGACGGGTAGCCGGGCGCGGCGAGCACGACGGTGACCGCGGCCTGGTCGGTGAAGGCCGGCGCAGAGCGCAGCCGGCCGGCGGCAGCCTCGGCGAGAAGGGCGGCCAGGTCCCCGGTGAGGCGGGGCAGCACCACCTGGGCCTCAGGATCGCCGAAGCGCACGTTGTACTCGAGCACTCGGGGCCCCTCGGCGGTGAGGATGACACCGGCGTAGAGCACGCCCCGGTAGTCGATGCCGCGGGAACGCAGGGCGGCGAGAGTGGGCTCCATCGCCCGCTCCACCACTTCCTCTATTACGGCCGGACCGGCCACCGGCACCGGTGAGTAGGCGCCCATGCCACCCGTGTTGGGGCCGGCGTCGCCGTCGCCGAGGCGCTTGAAGTCCTGGGCGGGGGCCAGGGGCAGCGCTCGGGTGCCGTCGCATACGCACAGCACTGACACCTCGGGGCCGGTAAGAGCCTCCTCGATCACCACCCGCCGTCCGGCGTCACCAAACGACCGCCCCGCCAGCTTGGCGGCCACGTCGTCGGCCGCCTCGGCCAGTGACTCGGTGACGAGCACGCCCTTGCCAGCGGCCAGCCCGTCGGTCTTCACCACATAGGGCGGGGCGAGCATGCGCAGGTGAGCGAGGGCGGGCTCGACCTCGGAGAACGCGGCGTGGGCGGCGGTGGGCACTCCGGCCGACACCAGCAGGTCCTTCATCCACTCCTTCGACCCCTCGAGTAGGGCACCGTCGGCCCCTGGCCCGAACACCAGGCGCCCCCGCGCCCGCAACCGGTCCGCCAGCCCCGCCACCAGGGGCATCTCGGGGCCGATCACGAACAGGTCGGCCTCCACCTCCTCGGGAGGCGTGGCGACGGAACCGGCGATGCCGGCGTTGCCGGGGGTCACCACCACGTCGGCGGTGGCGGCCAGGGCCTCCGCCAGGGCGTGCTCCCGGCCTCCGCCGCCGACTACACAGACCCGCATCAGGCCGACGTCACAGGACCAGGGTGCCGGGGCCGAAGTCCTCGTCGTCCTCCCACCACTTGTCCTCGTCGTCGTCATCGTCGGTCTCCCCCCCGCTCAGGGGGCCGCTCGGGCCCTCGGCGGGCGGGGGACCGAAGTCGACGAACTGGTGGCGACCGGGCCCAACCCCAACGAGGCGGATGGGTACGCCCACCTGGGCCGCCAGGTAGTCGACGTACTGGCGTGCCCTCGGGGGCAGATCGGCGAGCGACGTCACCGACGACAGATCGGCCTGCCAGCCGGGGAGCTCCTCGTAGACGGGCCTCACCTTGTGGAGCACCGACTGGTGGTAGGGCATGTGCGAGAAGCGCTCACCGTCGGCCTCGTAGGCCACGCACACCTTGAGGGTGGGAAAGCTGTCGAGCACGTCGAGCTTGGTCATGGCCACCTCGGTGAGCGAGTTGAGCCGCACCGCCTGGCGCATCATCACCGCGTCGAACCACCCGGTGCGGCGCTGGCGGCCGGTGTTGGTACCGAACTCGTGGCCCCGGGCGACCAGTGCATCGCCGGCTTCGTCGTGGAGCTCGGTGGGGAAGGGGCCCGAGCCCACCCGAGTGACGTAGGCCTTGGCGATGCCGATGATGCGACCGATGTGGCCGGGGCCCACCCCGGCGCCGGTGCAGGCCCCCCCGGCCACCGGGTTCGACGAGGTCACGTACGGATAGGTGCCCTGGTCGAGGTCCAAGAAGGTGGCCTGGGCGCCCTCGAAGAGCACGTGGCGGCCCGCCTCCAGGGCGTCGTGCACCAGGCCCACGGTGTCGGCGATCATGGGTTCCAGCCGGGGGGCCAGCTCGCCCAGGTAGAGGTCGGCTATGTCGTCGGCGGACATGGCCAGGCGGTTGTACACCTTGGCCAGCACCAGGTTCTTCTCCTTGAGGACCACGTCGAGCTTCTGCCTGAAGATCTTGGGGTCGAGCACGTCCTGCACCCGCAGGCCGACCCGGGTGGCCTTGTCGGCGTAGGCCGGGCCGATGCCCCGCTTGGTGGTACCCAGCCTGGCCTTGCCCAGGTGACGCTCCGTGAGGCGGTCGAGCTCGTGGTGGTAGGGCATGATCAAGTGCGCGTTGCCCGACACCTTTAGCCGGCCGCAGTCGACCCCTCGTTCCTGCAGGCCGTCGACCTCGTCGACCAGCACGGCGGGGTCGACCACCACGCCGTTGCCGATCACGGGGGTCACCCATGGGTACAGGACGCCGCTGGGCACGAGCTGGAGGGCGAAGGACTCCTCGCCAACGACCAAGGTATGCCCGGCGTTGTGGCCCCCCTGGTAGCGGACCACCAACTGCATCTCCCTGGCCAGGAGGTCGGTGAGCTTTCCCTTGCCCTCGTCGCCCCACTGGGTCCCGACGACCACGGTCCCAGGCACCCTTGGAATGCTACCGGCGGCCCGGCGCCGATAATGCAGCCGTGCCCACCCGCCTCCTGCTCCTCCGCCACGGCCAGTCGACCTGGAACGCCGAAGGCCGCTGGCAGGGCTGGTCCGACCCGCCCCTGAGCGACCTGGGCCGCGCCCAGGCCGCAGAGGCCGCCGCCCACCTGGCCGACGCTGGCCTCACCGGCGTAGTGGCGTCGGATCTGGAGCGAGCCCGTGCGACGGCCGGCATCATCGCCGCCGCCCTCGGCCTCGGGCCCGTGGTCGTCGAGGCCGACCTGCGGGAGTACAACGTGGGCGACTGGGAGGGCCTGACCCGTTCTCAGATCGAGGCAGGCTGGCCCGAACAGCTGGGCGACTGGCGGGAGGGGCGTCTACTGGCCACGCCCGGAGGCGAGACCCGCGCCGCCTTCTTGGTTCGGGTGAGCGCGGCGCTGGCCAGGGTGGTCACATCGCCAGGCTTGGGCGACACCGTGCTCGTCGTCATCCACGGTGGGGCCATCCGGGCCGCTGAACAGGTGACAGGTGGAGAGCGTTCCAGTGTGATCGACAACCTGGCCGGTCGCTGGTTCATCGCCGACGGCGACGGCCACCTCCGCCCCGATGACGTGACCTTCCTCCTCGGTGCCCAACGCCGGACCTCGCCTCCGTCGCTGTGACGCCAGTCGCTGACCCCGGCTGCTCTGGCGCTACCGAAATATCAGGGTCTGAACACCCATGGGGTCAGTATCCGAGCACGGGGTCGACCACTCCAACCAGCGGTTGGCCGGCGCCGAACCGGCTGACGTTCTCGCGCACCCGCGCCGCGAACAGGGGCTCGGCCATCTCCCATGTGTTGGCGGTATGGGGGGTGATGAGGCAGTTGTCCAGGTGCCATAGAGGATGACCGTCTGGTAGTGGCTCTGGATCGGTCACGTCGAGGGCAGCGCCGCCGATTTGGCTTGCCGTCAGGGCGCCCACCAAGTCGTCGGTGACAACGTGGGCGCCGCGACCCACGTTCACCAGCCAGGCGTGGCTCTCCATGAGGTCGAGCTCGGGGCTGGCGATCATCCCGGTTGTCTCCGGGGTGAGGGCCAGGGCGATGACCACCAGGTCGGCGCCGGGCAACGCGTCGTGGAGACGGTCAGGGCCGACCACCAGCCCCGCCCCCGGCACCGGGTCGGGGTGTTTGCGGACGACGGTCACATCCACGAAGAACGGCGAAAGCAAGGCGATGAAGCCGCGGGCGATGCCCCCGCCGCCGAGGACGGTCACCCTGCCTCCCATCAGGCGGTGCCCACCGGGACGGCCCCAGTGGCTGGCGCGTGCCCGCCCAGGGAGCTGGCGTAACCCGGCCAGGCCGAGGGCCAGGGCGTGCTCGGCAACGGGGTCGGAGTAGGCGCCCTTGGTGGAAGTCCAGGTCCTGGACCGGTCGACCTGCGACACGAACTGGTCGACTCCGGCGAACGGGAGCTGCACCCAGGCCACGCCCGGAGCCTCGGCCAGGAGCGAAGCCAGGGCACCCGCGTCGAACGGGTCGGTCCACACCAGAGCCTCTGCTCGTTCAACGGCTACGACCTGGCCACCGCCGTCGACGACGGCCCTGGCGACGGCCGACGCCGGCGCGCCGGGCGCCACCGCGCAACGCACCGTCGTCATGGAAGCGACGCTACCGGCCGCTACCAGGAGCCGTATCGTCGTGGCCGTGGTCGCCTACGACGTGCCCGAGCTCGAGCGGTGGCGGCGCTGTGACCCATAGCGGTCGAGGTCGACACCGTGGGCGTCACGGTGGCCGGGGCGCTACCGCCGGACTGAAGTCACGTCCGTGGCGGGACCAGGTGACCATGGCACCTCGCAGGCCCATGTCAGCTTTCCGTCAGGGATCGTTCATGATGCCGCAACCTCACCGAAGTGAGGCCGAAAAGCGACGCCTCTAGCTTCGGCCCAAGGACGAACGGCGCGTCTCCGCAAATCGTTCGAAAGGACCGGCATGAAGCGTTCGGGGCTCTGCAAGCGCGTCTTCCTCTCTCTCGGCATCATCGTCCTTCTGGTCGCCTCGGCGTGTGGGAGCAAGGCCAAGACCACCACAGGGGCACCGAGCACAGCCGCCGAGCCGGGCATCAGCGGCGACACCATAAAGGTCGGGATCCTCCACTCGCTGTCGGGCACGATGGCCATCAGCGAGGTATCGGTGAAAGACGCCGAGCTACTCGCCATCGACGAGATCAACGCCCAGGGCGGGGTCATGGGCAAGAAGCTCGTACCCGTCATCGAGGACGGGGCCTCCGACTGGCCGACGTTCGCAGAGAAGGCCCAGAAGCTCATCTCGGTCGACAAGGTGGCGGCCGTGTTCGGCGGGTGGACCTCGGCCAGCCGCAAAGCCATGCTCCCCGTCTTCGAGCGCAACAAGGCGCTCCTCTACTACCCGGTGCAGTACGAGGGACTGGAGTCGTCACCGTACATCTTCTACACCGGCGCCACCACCAACCAGCAGATCGTCCCCGGTCTCGACTATCTCAAGTCGCAGGGCAAGACCAAGCTCTTCCTGCTCGGCAGCGACTACGTGTTCCCGCGCACCGCCAACAAGGAGATCAAGGCCTACGCCAAGGCCAACGGCATGGACATCGTTGGCGAGGAGTACACGCCCCTCGGCGCCACCGAGTACACGACCATCATCAACAAGATCAAGGATGCCAAGCCTCAGGCGGTGTTCAACACCCTAAACGGCGACAGCAACGTGGCCTTCTTCAAGCAGCTCAAGGACGCCGGCATCAGCGCCTCCGCCCTACCGGTGATCTCGGTGAGCGTGGCCGAGGAGGAGGTGCGGGGAATCGGCGCCGACAACATCGCCGGCCAACTGACCGCTTGGAACTACTACCAGACGACCAGCTCACCGGCCAACAGCGCCTTCGTGTCCGCCTACAAGGCCAGGTACGGCGCCAACCGTGTCACCGACGACCCTATCGAGGCCGGCTACACCCAGGTGAAGCTGTGGGCGGCGGAGGTGGCCAAGGCGGGCTCCACCAACCCGGAGAAGGTCAAGGCAGCGGCGGGGGGCATCACCTTCGACGCTCCCGAGGGCACGGTCACGGTCAACGGCGAGAACCACCACATCTCCAAGACAGCCCGCATCGGCGTGGTGCAGCCCGACGGCCTTATCAAAGAGGTCTGGAGCTCGGGCGGGCCCATCCAGCCCGACCCCTATCTCAAGACCTACGACTGGGCCAAGGGCCTCTCCTAGAGGCCGACCGGCATGCACATCGCCCTGTCGCAGCTGGTCGCCGGCCTGAGCGTGGCGTCGATCCTGTTGCTCATCGCACTGGGCCTCACGTTCACGTTCGGCCAGATGAACGTGATCAACATGGCCCACGGCGAGTTCCTGATGGCGGGTGCGTACACGACCTACGTGCTGCAGAGAGCCTTGGGCGCCCAACTGGCCGGCCCATCGCTGCTCGTCTCTTTGGTCGTGGCGTTCGTGGTGGCCGGCCTCATGGGGGTGATCCTGGAGGCGACGCTGATCCATCGCCTGTACGGTCGCCCCCTCGATACCCTGCTGGTCACCTGGGGTGTGAGCCTGGTGTTGCAGCAACTGGCCCGTGACATCTTCGGGGCCCCCAACGTGCAGGTCGTCGCGCCCTCTTGGCTGCGGGGCGGGACGACAGTGCTGGGTGTCGACCTGCCGTGGTCCCGCGTCTTCATTGTCGCCCTGGTGGTGGCCGCCGTTGTCGGTATCTGGGCCTTCCTCAACCGCCTTCCTGAGGGTCGGCGCATCCGGGCCGTCACCCAGAACCGGGAGCTGGCGGCGTGCAGCGGGGTAGCCACCGATCGAGTCGACCGCACCACCTTCTTCATCGGCTCGGGCCTGGCCGGTGTTGCCGGAGTGGCCCTCACCCTGCTGGGCTCGATCGGCCCCACCCTGGGCACCAACTATATCGTCGACGCCTTCCTCGTTGTCGTGGTCGGCGGCCTCGGTCACCTTCGGGGCGCGGTGATAGCGGCAGTGGCGCTGGGCGTGCTCAACGCCTTTGTGGAGTACGGCACCCAGGCCAGCTTCGCCAAGGTGGTGGTGTTCGTGGCCATCGTGGCCTTCCTGCAGCTCCGGCCCCAGGGTCTGGTGGTGCTCCGAACCAGGACGCTCACATGAGCACCGTCGCCCGGCGGGCGACGTTCGCCGCCGCCGCCCTGATCCTGCTGGCGGCGCCACTCCTCATATCCGATTTCCGGTTGAGCCTGCTCAGCAAGTACCTGTGCTTCGCCATCTTGGCCGTGGGGGTGGACCTGGCATGGGGTTACGGCGGCATGCTCACCCTAGGGCAGGGAGTGTTCTTCGGGATGGGTGGCTACGCCATGGCCATGTACCTGAAGTTGGCCCAGGCTGGCCCCGGCAAGGTGCCCGACTTCATGTCGTGGAGCGGGGTCGAGAAGCTGCCCCTGCTGTGGAAGCCGTTCGCCTCGCCCTGGGTGGCCCTGCCGGCAGCGGTGATCCTACCCATGGCCGTCGCCGCCGGGCTCGGCGCCCTGATCTTCCGCCGGCGAGTGCGCGGTGCCTACTTCGCCATCCTCACCCAGGCCCTGGCCGCTGCCTTCGTGATCCTGCTCGTGGGCGAACAGGGCCTTACCGGTGGGACAAACGGCCTGACCGACGTGAAGACCCTGTTCGGCTACGACCTCTCCGACCCTGCCAACCAGAGAGCCCTCTACCTGCTGATCGTCGTGCTCCTCGGCGCCGTCTTCCTCCTGGCTCGCCACCTGGTGCGCAGCCGGTTCGGCCGCCTCCTGATGGCGGTGCGCGACGGCGAGGGACGGGTTCGCTTCCTCGGTTACAACCCCACCAACGTCAAAGTGGTGGCCTTCACCGTGGCCGCCGGCATGGCCGGCCTGGCCGGTGCGCTGTTCGTGCCGGTGGTCGGCATCATCTCCCCCGGGCTTCTCGGCGTGGTGCCGTCGATCGAGATGGCCATCTGGGTGGCTGTCGGTGGCCGGGGCACGCTGGTGGGGGCGGTGGTGGGGGCGGTGCTCGTGAACTATGCCCACACTACGCTGTCGGAGCACTACCCATCGGGCTGGCTCTACCTGCAGGGGGCACTGTTCATCGTGGTCGTCGCCTTCGCTCCTCGGGGCTTGGCCAGCCTCGGCGACCTGGTCGCCCGCGTACGACGCCGGCCGTCGCCTCCTCCCGTGGGCGGCTCGGCCGTTCCCACGCTGGAAGCGGCATGAGCGACCTGGAGGTACGAGACCTGGTCGTCGACTTCGACGGCTTCAAGGCGATCGACGGGCTCACCATGTCGGTGGCCGAGGGTGAGCTGCGTTTCCTCATCGGGCCCAACGGGGCCGGAAAGACCACCCTCGTCGACGCCATCACCGGCCTCACCTGCCCGACCGCGGGCTCGGTGCGCTTCGGCGCGGACGAGCTGGTCGGCCGCCGCGAGCAGGACATCGTTCGCCTGGGAGTGGGCCGCACGTTCCAGACACCCACCGTTTTCGACCACCTCACGGTTATCGAGAACGTCGACCTGGCTGCCGGCTGCCGTCTGCCCTGGCGCACGCTGTTCCGCCGTCGCCGGGGCGTCGACCCGCCGGTGGCCGAGGCCCTGGCGACGGTGGGCTTGGCCGGACATGGTGACCGTCCCGCCGGCGAGCTGTCGCACGGCCAGAAGCAGTGGTTGGAGATCGGCATGCTCCTCGTGCAGGATCCCCGGTTGCTCCTGCTCGACGAACCGGTGGCGGGCATGAGCAGGGAGGAGCGCAGCCGCACCGGCGAGCTGCTCCAGGTGGTCGCCCGCACCCGTACCGTCGTGGTCGTGGAGCACGACATGGACTTTCTCCGCCGCTTTGCCAGCCGGGTGACGGTGATGCACGAGGGCAAGGTCCTATGCGAGGGCGGGGTGGCCGAGGTCCAGGCCGATCCCACCGTGCAGGAGGTGTATCTGGGCCGCCCGGAGGGAGGCCGCCGAGCCGCCGGCCACAAGGACGAGCCGGCCGCAGCGGGCGCGGCCCGGGGGGCCGACGGCTGATGCTCACTGTCGAGGAGATCGACGGCGGCTACGGGCGCACCCAGGTGCTGTTCGGCGTCTCCCTCGAGGTGCCTGACGACGCCCTGGTGTGCTGCATGGGACGGAACGGGGTCGGCAAGTCGACGCTGCTGCACACGATCATGGGTGTGCTCCGGCCTACCCGTGGGCGGGTGATGCTCGACGGGCGCGACATCACCCGCCTTCGGCCCTACGACCGGGTGCGGGCCGGCCTGGCCTATGTGCCCCAGGGCCGCGAAGGCTTCCCCCAGCTGACAGTGGCCGAGAACCTCGCGTTGGTGGCCGAAGCCACGGCCGTCCGTGATCGTGACGGGCGAGCCGCGGTCGACGACGCCCTCGATCTCTTCCCCCGCCTGCGGCCTCTGCTGGGCCGGCGGGCCGGGTTCTTGTCGGGAGGCCAGCAGCAGCAACTGGCCATCGCCCGGGCCCTCGTCACCCGCCCCCGGATCCTCCTGCTCGACGAGCCCACCGAGGGGATCCAGCCCTCCATCATCCTGGAGATCGAGGACGCCATCGCCAGCCTGAGCGCGACCCGGGGGATGTCCATCCTGCTCGTCGAGCAGTTCGTGGAGTTCGCCCTCCGCCTGGCCGACCGCTACGTGGTGCTCGACGCCGGATCAGTGATAGCGGCGGGCGAGACGGCCACCATGGAAGACGGCGCCCTACGCCGCCTGCTGGCGGTGTGAGGCTCACGCCCCACGAGCAGGAGCGCCTGCTCGTCCACGTGGCGGCCGGCCTGGCTCACCAACGGAGGGCTCGGGGTTTGCGCCTCAACCATCCCGAGGCGGTGGCAGTCCTCTCGTCGTTCGTTCTGGAAGGGGCGCGCGATGGTCGGTCGGTGGTCGACCTCATGGAGACAGGGCGGGCCGTGCTCACTCGGGCCGATGTGATGGAAGGCGTGCCCGAGCTGATCGGCGAGGTGCAGGTGGAGGCCACCTTTCCCGACGGGACCAAGCTCGTGACCCTGCACGATCCCATCCCATGAAGCCGGGCGAGATCGAGGTGGGCGACGGGCCGGTGGTCATCAACGCGGGTCGGCCGGTGACGGCCCTGGTGGTCGTCAACACCGGTGACCGGCCCGTGCAGGTGGGCTCGCACTACCACTTCGCCGAGGCCAACCCGGCGCTGTCGTTCGACCGGGCCGCGGCATGGGGCCGGAGGCTGGCGGTCCCCGCAGGAACGGCAGTGCGCTTCGAGCCCGGCATCGAGCGGGAGGTGGAGGTGGTGGACCTGGGCGGGGCCCGCATCGTGGCCGGCTTGAGGGGCGAAGCAGGCGGCCCGCTCGATGCCGGCAGCATGGCCGAGCATGACTGAGCTCTCCCGAGCCCGCTACGCCCTGCTTTACGGCCCAACGGCCGGCGACCGGGTCAGGCTCGCTGACACCGACCTGTGGGTGGAGGTGGAGGAGGATCGCTGCGCCGGTGGCGACGAGGCGGTGTTCGGCGGAGGCAAGGTCATCAGGGAATCGATGGGCCAGGGCCGGACCACCCGAGCCGACGGCGCCCCCGACCTGGTGATCACCGGTGCCGTCGTCATCGACCACTGGGGCGTGGTGAAGGCCGATGTGGGCGCGCGCGACGGGCGCATCACCGCCCTGGGAAAGGCGGGGAACCCGGACATCATGGACGGTGTCCACCCCGACCTGGTCATCGGGCCGTCCACCGAGGTGCTGGCGGGCAACGGTCTCCTGCTCACGGCCGGAGCCGTCGACTGCCATGTCCACCTCATATGTCCCCAGATCCTCGAAGAGGCCCTTGGTGCGGGCATCACCACCGTCATCGGCGGGGGCACGGGGCCAGCCGAGGGCACAAAGGCCACCACCGTCACGCCCGGGGCGTGGTACCTCGCGCGCATGCTCGAGGCCCTCGACCCGTGGCCGGTCAACGTGGCCCTGCTTGGAAAGGGCAACACCGTGTCGGAGGCGGCCCTGTGGGAGCAGCTGCGGGCGGGCGCGTCGGGCTTCAAGCTTCACGAGGACTGGGGGTCGACGCCAGCTGCCGTCGAGGCGTGTCTGCGGGTGTGCGAAGCCTCGGGTGTGCAGGCTGCCATCCACACCGACACCTTGAACGAGGCCGGCTTCGTGGAGTCCACTCTCGCCGCCATCGCCGGCCGTGGCATTCACGCCTACCACACCGAGGGGGCGGGCGGCGGCCACGCCCCCGACATCATCACCGTGGCCGGCGAGGCCAACGTGCTGCCGTCGTCGACCAACCCCACCCGGCCCCACACCGTGAACACGGTCGACGAGCACCGCGACATGCTCATGGTGTGCCACCACCTCAACCGGGCCGTTCCCGAGGACCTGGCGTTTGCCGAGAGCCGCATCCGCCCTTCCACCATCGCCGCCGAAGACGTCCTCCACGACCTGGGAGCCATATCCATGATCGGCTCCGATTCCCAGGCCATGGGCCGCGTGGGCGAAGTGGTGCTGCGGACGTGGCAGACGGCCCATGTGGGCAAACGGCGGCGGGGAGCGTTGGAGGGCGACGGGCCCGCCGACAACCGCCGGGTGCGCCGCTACGTGGCCAAGTACACGATCTGCCCGGCGATGGCCCACGGGCTGGAGGCACAGATCGGTTCGGTGGTGCCGGGCAAGCTGGCCGACCTGGTGCTGTGGCAGCCCGCCTTCTTCGGAGTGCGGCCCCACGTCGTCCTCAAGGGGGGGATGATCGCCTGGGCGGCCATGGGCGACGCCAACGCCTCGATCCCCACGCCCCAGCCGGTGCTGCCCCGGCCCATGTTCGGCGCCTATGGTCGGGCCGCGCCCGCCACGAGCGTGTTCTTCGTAGCTCCCGCCGCCCTCGAGGACGGGATAGCCGACCGCTTGGCGGTCGAGCGCCGCTTGGTCGCCACTGCCGACGTGCGCCGCCGCACCAAGGCCCACATGCCGGAGAACGACGCCCTGCCGAGCATCGAGGTCGACTCCGACACCTTCACGGTGCGCATCGACGGCGAGGTCGTCGAGCCCGCCCCCTCGACCGAGCTGCCCATGGCCCAGCGCTACTTTCTCTTCTGATGGCTGCCTCGTGAGCGGGGCATCGTTGCTGTTGCTGGGCGACGGCCGCCTGCCTTCGGGAGGCCACGCCCATTCCGGAGGGCTGGAGGAAGCCGTGAACGCCGGACGGGTGCGAGACGTGGCGTCCCTGGAGGGGTTTCTCCGCGGCCGGCTGACCACAACCGGGCTGGCGGCCGCCGCCCTGGCCGCGACGTCCTGCTCGGGCGCCCACAGCTGGGAGGTGCTCGAAGCCGAGGCCGACGCCCGCACCGCCTCGCCCGCGCTGCGCGAGTCGTCGCGCCGCCAGGGACGGCAGTTGCTGCGCACCGGGCTGGTGCTGTGGCCGGGGCCGGTGCTGCATGGGTTGGCGGCGGCATCCGGCCCCGCCGGGCCTCACCACCCTGTGGCCTTGGGCGCGGTTGGCCGAGCCGCAGGTCTGAGCCCTGCCGATGCCGCCCTTGTCGCCGCCCATGGAGCGGTGGCCGGCCCCGCGTCGGCTGCCGTCCGATTGCTGTCGCTCGACCCTGTGGCCACGTACGCCCTGCTGGCTCGCCTTGGCACCGAAGTCGACGCCACCGCGGCTCGCGCCAGCGGGCTGGCCGGCGGACCTCTCGCCAGCCTGCCGTGCCTGACCGCCCCCCTGCTCGACATCGGTGCCGAGAGCCATGCCCTGCGGGAGGTGGCCCTGTTTGCTTCGTGAACGACCCGTGCGCATCGGCATCGGCGGGCCGGTGGGCAGTGGCAAGACCGCCCTGGTGGCCGCCCTGTGCCGGCTTCTGGCAGGCAATCTCGAGGTGGCCGTCGTCACCAACGACATCTACACCACTGAAGACGCCGATTTTCTGCGACGGGCCGGTGTGCTCGAGCCCGATCGCATCACGGCTGTGCAGACCGGTTGCTGCCCCCATACCGCCATCCGCGACGACATCTCCGCCAACTTGGAGGCGGTCGAGGAGCTCGAAGCCCGGCTTCGCCCCCTCGACCTGGTGCTCATCGAGAGCGGGGGCGACAACCTCACCGCCACGTTCAGCTACGGCCTCGTCGACCGCCAGGTCTTCGTGGTCGACGTGGCCGGCGGCGACAAGGTGCCCCGCAAGGGCGGCCCCGGAGTCACCACCGCCGACCTGTTGGTGATCAACAAGGTTGACCTGGCCGCCCTCGTCGGCGCCGACCTCGGTGTGATGGCCGCCGACGCCCGCCGGGTGCGGGGCGACAAGACCGTTCTCCTCGTCTCGCTGCGAGAACCCTCGGGAGCCGCGCCCATAGCGACCTGGGTGCGCGAACAGCGGGACTGGTGGCGCATGCCGGCGTGAGAGCCAGAGCGGTTGTGGTGGCCGAGGTCGACGACCACGGCAAGACCTGCCTCAGCACCCTCCGCTCCGCCGGCCCTCTGCAGTTGCGGCCGACGCCCGGCGGCCTGTACCTGGTCGGCGGTGCCGCCGGCCCTATCGGCGGCGACGACCTGTCGCTCGTCATCGAGGTAGGGCCAGGTGCGGCGCTCACCATTCACAGCGCGGCTGCATCGGTGGCGCTGCCAGGCCCGGGCGGCGCCGGTCAGTCGCGAATGGCGATCGAGGCCCTCGTTGACGAGGGCGGAACGCTCGAGTGGCTGCCCGAACCGGCGGTGGCGGCGGGCGGCTGTTGGCACCAGGTGGAGTGCACGATCAGCATGGCCCGTCATGCTCGTCTGGTTTGGCGCGATGAGGTGGTCCTCGGCCGCCACCACGAGGCTCCCGGGGCCTGGGCCAGCCGCCTGTCGATAGACGTGGACGGGCGCCCCCTGCTGCGCCAGGAGCTGGCCGTCGGCGCCCCACGGCACTCGCGCAACGACCCCCTCTGCGGGGTAATGGCGCGAGTCGAGGGCGAGTCGGCTGGCTGGGCCGGTCCCGCCGTCAGCGGGGGCAGCCGGGCACTCGGCTCGGTCGTGATGGTTGACCCCCGATGGGAGGCCACCGGTCCGCCATCGGCGGTGCTGTCCGACCGTGGCGCGGTCCTGGCCCTCGTCGGCCCTGGTGCCCAGGTCGTGGCTCTGGCCGACGGCGCCGTCACGCTGCGCCGGCTGCTCGACCAGGGCCTCCGACTCTTGGCACCTTCACGACAGCTCTTCGGTCCACCCGACGGTCGCGGGGTCGACGTCGTCACGCAGGCCCTTCACTGACGGCTGGCGGAGAACCCCGGCCGTTGTCACCTCGTTGAACATGACCTCGACGACGGAGGCGGGGCGCACGAAGTGGACCCCGGCGGGCACAGGCGGAGGGGGCACGAAAGGGCTCGTCTCGCTCGCCAGGTCGGCGAAGGCCGAGGTCAGGCGTCGGAGCAGCAGCTCGTTGAGCCCCGACCCGACCTGGCCGCAATAGCGGAGGGCGAAGGGGTGACCGGGTGGCGCGGGCGCCTCGGGGTCGACCCAGCCGACGGCGAGCGAGCCGATCTGGCCCGACCGACCACCTGCTCCTTCGGTCCAGCCGCCGATCACCAGCTCCCGCCTGCGAACGCACTTGACCTTGGTCCACGCCTTGGAGCGCTTGCCCACCGCGTAGGCCGACGACGCCAGCTTGCCCATATAGCCTTCGAGGCCGATCTGACGGCAGGCGGCCAGCAGGTCGTCGTCGGGCGGGTCGCCCAGCAGATGGGAGATCTGCCACGACGGCCCCTTGGGGTCGAGGTCTTCGAGGCGTCGACGCCGCTCAGTGAACGTCTCGCCGGTGAGGAGGCGCCCGTCGAGCCACAGCAGGTCGAAGACCACGTAGAGGACTGGCACGTCGGCCACGAGCGGGCGGCCGGGGTTGCGGACGTGCATGCGGCGTTGCAGCTGCTCGAAGCTCGGCCGCCCTCGGTCGTCGAAAGCCACAATCTCGCCGTCAAGCACGGCCGCCCTGCCGTCGAGGGCAGCGCCCAGCGCGGCCAGCTCGGGGTAGGCGGCCGTGACGTCGTTGCCCAACCGGCTACTCACGGTGACCCGGCCGTCCCAAACCCGGCTCATGCCGCGAATGCCGTCCCACTTGGGCTCGAACACCCACCCGTGGGAAGCGGCGGGCATCCCCGTCGACCCCGCTAGCATGGGGGCAAGGACCGGGGGCTCGACCCACCCGCGGGCGGCCGTCACGGTTGGATGACGACCAGGCGCTCCTCGGTCATCTCCCGCACCGCGTAGGCGGGGCCTTCCTTGGTGTTGCCGCTGTCCCGCACACCGCCGTAAGGCATCAGGTCGGCGCGCCAGGTGGGCACCTCGTTGATCATCACCGCGCCAAAGTGCAGGCGGTGGGCGGCCTGCAGGGCGGTGTCGATGCGTGCCGTGTAGATGCCGGCCTGCAGGCCGTAGCGGGTGTCGTCGGCCAGGGCCAGGCCCTCGTCGACGTCGGCCACCGCCTGCACCGCTACCACCGGCCCGAAGACCTCATCGCGGCACACCCGCATGTCGGGGGTCACGTCGGCCAGCACCGTGGGGGCCAGGACGCCGTCGACGATCTCGCCGCCGGCTACCACTCTCGCCCCCTGGGCCACCGCCTCGTCGACCCAGGCCTTCACCCGGTCGCGGTCGTCGCTGGTGATGAGGGCGGAGACGTCGGTGTCGGCGTCAAGGGGATCGCCCACCCGCAGGGCACCGACCGTCTTGGCCAGGGCGGCGCAGAAGTCGTCGGCCACCGACGAGTGCACGTACACCCGTTGGGTGGACACGCACGACTGGCCGGCGTGGCTGAATCCGGCTACCGAGATGGTGCCGGCAGCCCGCTCCCAGTCGCCGTCGGCGTCGATCACCACGGGCGAGGAGTTACCGAGCTCGAGGGCCACCTTGGTGCGCGACGCCCGCTCGGCGATGGCCCATCCCACGTCACCTGACCCTGTGAAGCTGACGTAGGCCACGTCGGGGTGGTCGACCAGGGTATTGCCGATGGTGGCACCACTGCCGGTGACCACGTTGAGGTGGCCGGCGGGCAGCCCGCACTCGTCGAGGAGCAGCTCGGCCAGGGCGATGGCCGTGAGGGGAGTGGCGCTCGCCGGCTTCAGCACCACCGGGCAGCCGGCGGCGATGGCCGGTCCCACCTTGTGAGTCACCAGGTTGAGGGGGAAGTTGAACGGGGAGATGGCGCCCACCACCCCCACCGGCAGCCGCAGGGTGAAGGCCAGCCGGCCGTCGCCGGCTTGGGCGGCGTCGACGGGGACCATCTCGCCGCAGAGAGTGCGGGCCGCCACCGCCGAGAAGGTGAGGGTGGAAACGGCACGGCGGGCCTCGATGCGGGCCGTCTTCAGGGGCTTGGCCGCCTCGGCGGCGATCATACGGGCGAAGTCTTCGGCTCGCTCGTCGAGTAGCCGGGCGGCCTTGGCGAGGATCTCGGCTCGCCGCCAGGGCGGGAGGGGGCCGCGGTCGTGGGCCGCCTTGGCCGCGGCCACCGCCCGGTTCACGTCTTGGGGGCCGCACTTCGGCACCAGGCCGAGCTCGGCGCCGTCCCATGGCGACCTCACCGAGATCGTCGCGCCGCTGCCGACGAACTGCTCGTCGCCGATGGGGACGCTGCGCAGTTCGGCCATGCCTCAAGTCTCCCGCGTTGCCACCGGTTGCGAGCGAAGCTGGTTGAGCACCTGCCCGGCCACGGCCACGGCCTGGGCCACGCAGGCGGCGATGCCGAGGCCGTGGTAGGCGGCGCCGGCCAGGAAGAGGCCGGGGGGAAGGTGGCCCTCGATGCGGCCGACGCGGGCGTCGTGGCCGGGCTCGTACTGGGGGAACCCCTGGGGCCAGCGGTCGACCCGGGAGGCGACTGGAGCGTGGGCCAGTCCGAGCATCTCCGCCAGCTCCCGATGCAGGCGGTCGACCAGAGCGTGGTCGTCCATGCCCAGGGCCCGATCATCACCGAAGCGGCCCGCCGATACCCGTAGCAGCACAGGCCTGCTCCTATCGGCCCGCGGCCACTTCGACGAGGTGAACGTGCACGCGGTGACCAGTCGGCGCTCGGCCCGGGGCACGAGGAAGCCGCTACCGCCGAGCGGGCGGCCGAGGGCCTCGGGTCGGTACGCCAGCGTTGCGGTGACCACCGAGGAATACCGGATGGCCACCAGCTCGGCTGACGCTTCCGGGGCGACGTCGTGGAGCAGGGCCGCGGCGGCGAAGGCGGGCACTGTGAGCACCACGGCGTCGGCCTCGATGGCCGGACCGTGGGTTGGGTGCAGGCGCCAGCGCGAGTGCCCCCCGTCGCCGGGGACCGCCGGCGACAGCCGGCTGATGGTGGTGCCGGCGCGCCGGTCCACGTCGTTGAGCGACGAGGCCAGCCCGTCGACGAGTCGCTCCATGCCGCCTCGCACTCCATAGAACACCGGGCCTGCAGCAGGAGGTGCCCCGCGGTGGTCGGCCCGCAGGCCCCGGATCAGGCTGCGGTTGAGCTCGGTGGCGGCGCAGAGCTGGGGAGCCGTCGAGCGCAGGCTGAGGGCGTCGGCCCGGCCGGCATGGATGCCCCCGACCAGCGGCTCCACCAGGTGGTCCAGCACCTCCCTCCCGAGCCGGCCACCCACGACGTCGGCCACCGAGGGGTCGGGGTCGAAAGGCGAGGCGGGGAGCACGAGATCGAGCGCGGCCCGGGTCTTGCCGGCGGGCGACAACAGGGCGGTCGCCAGCAGAGCGCGGGCGCTCACCGGGACGCCGAGAACGGTTCCCGCGGGGAGCGGGTGCAGGCGTCGGCGGTGCCATAGGTAGGCGGCGCCCGTAGCTGGGGCCACCAGCTCGTCGCCCAGGCCGAGGGCGTGGGCCAGGTCGGTGGCGTGGGGGACCCGGGCCAGGAACGTGTCGGGACCGGCTTCCACGGCCACACCGGCTAGCTCCTCGGTGCGGATCTTCCCCCCCAGGCGGGGAGCAGCCTCGAACAGGGCGACCTTGGGCCGCAGCCCGCCGGCGCCGGTGCGGAGGTACCAGGCGGTCGCGAGCCCGGTGATGCCGCCCCCGACCACCGCCACCCGTGGCGGCTCAGGCATGGCCAGCAGCAGCTTTGGCGCCGACCAGGTGGGTGCTCACCACCTCGGCCAGGGTGGCACAGAAGGATGGATCGTCGTTGGGGGCCTCAGTGCGGGCGAAGGCCAGGCCCAGGCGCTCGGCCACCGCGGCAGCCTCCACGTCGAGGTCGTAGAGGATCTCCAGATGGTCGGACACGAACCCGGCGGCGCACACGACCATGCCGGCTGTGCCCGACGCGGCCCGGTCCGCCAGCACAGCCAGCAGGTCGGGACCGATCCACGGCTCTGCGGTGCGCCCCGCGCTCTGCCACGCCACCGACCACTCGTCGGGCGCCAGGCCCAGACGGCCGGCCACCGCCGCGGCCGTCGCCGCCAACTGGTCGGGATAGGGGTCGCCAGTGTCGAGGATGCGGGCGGGCAGGCTGTGGGCGGTGAAGATGACCTCGACCCCGCCGAGCGGCCCCAAGCGGTCGCGGGCCTCGGATACCCGCTGGGCCAACAGGTCGAGGTAACCGGGCGCCAGGTGCCACGACTCCACGATCGTCAGCTCCACGCCGCCTTCCACGACCGCCTCGGTGGCCCGGGCCCGGGCTGCGTACTCACCCACCGACATGGCCGAGTAGTGGGGTGCGAGCACCAAGCCCACGACCCGGCGCACGCCCCGGTCGTATAGCGCGGCCATGCCGTCCTCGACGAAGGGGGCGGCGTGCTTCATGCCCAGCTCCACCACCCAGCCGTCGCCGAGGGCGGCGGCCAGTCCCTGGGCCTGGGCCCGGGTCAGCTCCAGCAGCGGTGACGTACCGCCGATGGCGTCGTAGCGGCGTTGCAGGTCGGCCAGCAGCTCGGGGCTGGGCGGCCGCCCTCGGCGCACGTGGGTGTAGTAAGCCTCCACGTCGTCGGGCGTAGCCGGCGTGCCGTAGGCCATGAGCAGGACACCGGCGGGTGCCCCTCTCGTCACGAGACGGGCCAGGCGTGCACCTGGTCGACAATGCGGCGGAGGGTGTCGGGGTCGGTCTGGGGCAGCACCCCGTGCCCCAGGTTGAACACGTGGCCCGGACGCCCGCCGTTGCGCTCCAGCACGTCGGCCACCGCGGCGGAGACCACGGGCGGGGGAGCCACGCAGATGGCCGGATCGAGGTTTCCCTGCACGGCCACATCGGGTCCGAGCCGGCCCCGAGCCTCGTCGAGCGGCACTCGCCAGTCGACACCCACCACGTCGGCCCCCGCTTCGCCGAGCAGGCCCAGCAGCTCCCCGGTGCCTACGCCGAAGTGGATGCGGGGAACCCCCAGGTCGGCCAGGCCAGCGAAGATACGCCTGCTGGCGGGCAGCACGAACCGGCGGTAGTCCGACGGCGACAGGGCACCGGCCCACGAGTCGAACACCTGCACGGCGGCGGCACCGGCTTCCACCTGGGCCCGCAGCGAGGCGAGGGACATGTCGGCCAGCGCGTCGAGGAGGCGTGACCAGGTGGCGGTGTCGGCATGCATGAGCGTCTTGGTGCGGGCGTGGTGGCGCGACGGGCCACCCTCTACCAGGTAGCTGGCCAGGGTGAAGGGGGCGCCGGCGAAGCCGATGAGCGGCACCTCGGCCTCCTTGGCCACCAGGCGGACCGTTTCGAGCACCGAGGCCAGGTCGGCCGGCTCGAGGGGTCGCAGGCGGGCGAGGTCGGCGGCGGTGCGGAAGGGCTGGTCCAGCACGGGCCCCACGCCCTCGCGCAGCTCGATGCCCACACCCACGGCCACCAGGGGGATGACGATGTCGGAGAAGAGGATGGCGGCGTCGACGCCCAATCGCCGCACCGGCTGCATGGTGACCTCGGCGGCCAGCGCGGGATCGCCCACGATGTCGAACATGGACGTTCGTGCCCGCACCCGCCTGTATTCGGGCAGCGACCGCCCCGCCTGGCGCATGAACCACACCGGGACGTGCTCCACGGCCCGCCCCCGACAGGCGTCCAGGAAGATGCTGCGGGGGGCGGCTGCCACGAACGCAAGTTACCCGCCCCCCCGGGCCTACCCGCAGGCGCCCTCGTCACGCCGACACTTCCTGGGCGATCTGGAACCCCACGAGGATGAGGGCGTTGGTCATGAACAGCCAGAAGGCGAGGAGAACCACCGCGGCCAGGCTGCTGGTGGCGTACTTGTGTTGGAAATCGACCCCGGAATTCAGAAAGATGACGTAACCGAGGGAGACAACCGAGATGGCCCCGGCGGCCGCCACCGCCCCCCGGGCAATGCTTCTCCACCCGAGGGAGAGGGGAGTGAACAGCCGGTAGATCACGGCCACGCCCATGGCGCTGGCGGTGAACCCGAAGCCCAGGGCGAGCGCCCATCCCGTGATTTTGGCGACGGTCCCGTGCCCCACAACGGCAGTACCGAGGTAGGCGGCTACCAGTCCGACCAGCGAGAGGGCGGGCACCACGCCGATCAGGCCCAGGGCCAGGGCCCGCCCGCGGAGGCCCTTGACGTCTTCGTCCCTGTTGTGGGCGAGGCGAGCGAAAGACCGGCGCAGGCCAGCCCCGTAGGCCGTGGCGGGCCAGATCAGGGCGGCGAGGGATCCCAAGCCCAGGCCGACCCCGAGATCGGCGACGCGTTGAAAGGCGTTCTCGACGCCCAGCTGGGCGGGAAGGTGGCGTGCCAGCTGGTCGGCGACGGTGTGGACCCGGGCCTTACCGGTGATCAGGCTCACCAACCACAGCACGAGCACCGCGAAGGGCACCACCGACACCAGGGCATAGAAGGAAAGGCCCGCGGCCAGGAGGAAGACGTCCTCAGAGCGCAGCCGGCGCACCACCGCTGCCATCGGCCCGGGTAACCGCGCCTCGACCACGTCGGCGATCGCCGTAGACCACGCTCGACCAGCCACCGAGTCTTCCTTCCCGGGTCGCTGGTCGCCTATCCGGGCGGGCCGCCTCGAGCCGGTCAGGGGCCTTCGGTTTCCCGATGCTCGGGAGTGTTCGGTTCGGCAGTGGGCGGGGCTGGCGGGCGGTGTCGATGCCACAGCCGCCCTATCAGGCGGCGGAACAGGCGGCCGATGGGATCGGGGGGGAAGATCCCCGGCTCACCCTCGACGATCCCGTTGTGCACCTCTCCAGCTTCCCACGAGGCGCAGGGTGACAGCATCGACGGCGACGGCGGCGACCGCGGTCGCCACCGCGCCCGCGCTGGGCCGCGTCGGCCGGGTCGCGCCCAGCGCGGCCGCCGCCAGAAGGCCGAGCATGGCGTTGCGCACCAGGTCGCGTCCCGACACCGGCTCCGCCCCGGCTTGGCCGAAGCAGTTGCAGCCCACGGTGACGCCGGCTCGCACCGTCCGGGCCAGGAAGGCGCTGAACCCGGCGAGTAGCACGAGGGCGGCGATGCCCCCGGCCCGGGGCACGGCGAGCAGCGCCACGGCCAGGGCCAGCTCCACCAGCGGCACGGCGCGGGCGATCGCCGGTGCGGCTGGCACGCCCAGGGCGGCGAAGCCGGCCGCGGTCGCCGCCGGGCGAGCCACCTTGGCCGTGCCGGCCCGCACGAACACCAGGGCCAGCAGCACCGCACACACGTAACCGAACCCGGCCATACCTCGATACTGCCGTTCTTTGGCGCGCTGGCCGCGCCCGGCGCGGTCAGCGCGCCCAAGAACGTGTCAAGCTGGGCGGGACGGGAGCCCGGGTCACCGGGCTGAGAGGGCGCAGTAGCGCCGACCGTTGACCTGATCGGGGTAATGCCCGCGGAGGGAGTGCCAGTGGAGAGCCAGACGGCGCGGCGGCGCAAGGTGTACGTGGACGGGGCGCACGGCGTACGGGTGCCGTTCACCGAGATCGCCCTCGAACCCTCGCTCTCGCCGGCTGGTCCCACCCACAACCGACCGGTGTGGCTCTACGACACCAGCGGGCCCGGTTCATCGCCCGAGGCGGGCCTGCCCCCGCTGCGGGGCCACTGGATCCGCGTCCGCGACGACGTGGAGACCTACGAGGGGCGCGCCCGAACCCTGCGCGACGACGGGCGGGCGGCCGTCCGCCGTGGGAGCGGTGCCGCAGGTTTCGCCACCGGCGGTCGAGGCCGGCCGTTGCGGGCCCAGCCCGGTAAGACGGTGACCCAGCTTCACTACGCACGGCGGGGCGAGGTCACCCCGGAGATGGAGTTCGTGGCCCTGCGGGAAGGCGTCGAAGCCGAGCTGGTGCGCTCCGAGGTCGCCAGGGGGCGCGCGATCATCCCGGCCAACGTCAACCACCCCGAGTCCGAGCCCATGGCCATAGGCCGCCAGTTCCTGGTGAAGATCAACGCCAATATCGGCAACTCGGCGGTCAGCTCCTCGGTCAGCGAGGAAGTGGAGAAGCTCACCTGGGCCACCCGCTGGGGCGCCGACACGGTGATGGACCTTTCCACCGGTGCCGACATCCACACGACCCGCGAGTGGATCGTGCGCAACTCGCCGGTGCCCATCGGCACCGTGCCCATCTACCAGGCCCTGGAGAAGGTCGACGGCAAGGCTGAGGACCTGTCGTGGGAGGTCTATCGCGACACGATCATCGAGCAGGCCGAGCAGGGCGTCGACTACGTGACCGTGCACGCCGGCGTGCGCCTCGCCTACGTGCCTCTCACGGCCAAGCGAGTGACCGGCATCGTCAGCCGGGGCGGCTCGATCCTGGCCGCGTGGTGCCTGGCCCACCACAGGGAGAACTTCCTCTACGAGCACTTCGAGGAGCTGTGCGAGCTGCTGGCCACATACGACGTCGCCTTCTCGTTGGGTGACGGGCTGCGGCCCGGTTCGGTGGCCGACGCCAACGACGAGGCCCAGCTGGCTGAGCTGGCCACCCTGGGCGAGCTGACCAAGGTGGCGTGGGATCACGACGTGCAGGTGATGATCGAAGGCCCCGGTCACGTGCCGATGCACAAGATCCGCGAGAACATGGACCTGCAACTCGAGCTGTGCCACGAGGCGCCCTTCTACACCCTCGGCCCTCTCACCACCGACGTGGCCCCCGGCTACGACCACATCACGTCGGCCATCGGCGCCGCCATGATCGGGTGGTACGGCACTGCCATGCTCTGCTACGTCACGCCCAAGGAGCACCTCGGCCTGCCCGACCGCCAGGACGTGAAGGACGGCGTGATCGCCTACAAGATCGCCGCTCACGCTGCGGACCTGGCCAAGGGCCACCCGACAGCCCAGGCTTGGGACGACGCCTTGTCCAAGGCCCGCTTCGAGTTCCGCTGGGCCGACCAGTTCGAGCTGTCCCTCGACCCCGACACGGCCCGCTCGTACCACGACGCCACTTTGCCCGCCGAGCCGGCCAAGACGGCCCACTTCTGCTCCATGTGTGGCCCAAAGTTCTGCTCCATGCGCATCAGCCAGGACGTGCGCGAGTACGCCCGCACTCACGGGGTGAGCGACGAAGAGGCCCTCGCCGTGGGCATGGAGGAGAAGTCGGTCGAGTTCGTGGCCGGCGGCGCCGAGGTCTACCGGGCGCCGTAGTGCCAGACCGCCGCCTGGCGACGTCAGCCCGAATGGTACGGTGCGACCGCCCTTCCCCCGAGGTTGTTGCCTCAGAGATGGGTAGTGGCACGGATGAGTTCCCTCCCCGGGAACCAGAGGCGCACAGAACGGGATCTGGTCGCGCTGGCGAGACGACAGCATGGCGTGTTCCAGCGTCGCCAAGCCCTCGCCGCAGGCCTGACACCGAAGATGGCGTACGACAGGATTCACGCTGGGCTCTGGGTGAGGGTCGACCCGTCGGTCTATGCCCTGGCGGGTGCCCCCAGGCGTGGGAACAGGTGCCGGGCGCGTGCATGGCAGTCGGCCCTGGGGCGGTGGCTTCGCATAGGACCGCAGGCGCACTGTGGTGCTTCGACGGGCTGGAGAAGGGGCGTGTGGAGGTGACGTTCGCCGGTCGAGGTGAGCGGAGGGTTGGTGGCGTGGTCGTGCACTCTCGCCTGCCGACGTTTCCGAGGTCGGCGGGATACCGGTGACCCGGCCGGCTCGCACCGTTGTCGACCTAGCTTCGTTCCTGGGCCGAGAGGACCTGGAGGCCGTCGTCGACAGTGCCTTGCGCGATGGCCACCTGTCAGTGGCCTACATGCAACGCCGGCGAGGCCGTGGGCTCACGAGGGCGAGACGGAACTTCCGTCCTGCGCCTCCTGCTCGAAGCTCGTGCAGGGGCTCGACCGCACGAGAGCCTACGGGGGGTCAGTAGCGGAGGTCGCCGCGGGCTTACGCGACCGCAAGCACGGCCTCCCACGCTGGCCCGGCCGTTGGTCCATGTCCAGGCGTCTGAGCACCCCGAGCCCACGGATGACCGGGGCGGCGCCTCAGCTGCCCGCCCAGGGCAGGCCGGGTTCGATGTAGATGAGCCGGGCGGCTGGGATTCCGTCGCGGACCGACGCCTCCACATCGTCGATGGCCAAGGCGAGCCCCGTCACGTCGAGATCGGCGTCGAACTCGAGCTTGGCCGCCACCAGCAGCTCCTCGGGGCCCAGGTGCTCGGTGCGCAGGTGAACCACCCGGCGCACCGAGTCGATCGCCTCCATGCGGCGGTGGATCTCGTCGATGACGGCCGGCGCCGCCGCCTCGCCGATGAGCAGGCTCTTCGTCTCCACCGCCAGGGTGACGGCGATGGCCCCCAGCAAGGCGCCGATGGCGACGCTGCCGACGGCGTCGAAGCGGGGGTTGCCGGTGACCGCGGCCAGGCCCACGCCGACCAGGGCGAAGGCCAGGCCGACCAGGGCACCGAAGTCCTCGAGCAGCACGACAGGCAGCTCGGGCGTCTTGGAGCGGCGGATGAATCGCCACCACGACTGGGAACCGCGGGCGGTCGAGCCCTCCCTCACCGCGGTGCGCAACGAGAAGCCCTCGAAGACGGCGGCGACGATGAGGATGCCGACGGCCCAGGAAGGCGATTCCAGCTCGTGGGGCTGGCGCAGCTTCTCCACTCCCTCGAACAGGGCGAACAGCGAACCCAGGCTGAAGATCACAAGGGCCACCACGAAGGCCCAGAAATAGCGCTCCCGCCCGTGGCCGAACGGGTGGTCAGGGTCGGCGGGCCGCCGGGACCGCGAGCGTCCGAGCAGCAGGAGGCCCTGGTTGGCGGTGTCGGCCAACGAGTGCACGCCTTCGGCCATCATCGACGCTGCCCCGGTGAAGGCGAAGCCCACCAGCTTGGCCACAGCGATGCCGAGGTTGGCCAGGAAGGCGGCCACGATGACCCTGCGGCCGCCCTCGTCCTGTTCCCCGGGTGCCATGGAGCCGAGTCCACCACAGCGCGGCCTGACCTGGCGGGCCTCTACACCGTCCTGGTACCGTGCCCCCACAGCTCGCACGCCCGGCACCCGGCGGCGGCGGCGGTCAAAGCGTCGAGCATGGGCAACTCGGGGATGAGGTCTGTGGCCGCCATCGCCCTGTTCTTTGTCGACTTCACCACCTCCACGGTAGTGAAGTCGACACGGAACGCAGAAGGGGACACAGTGAGGCGGTGAGGATCGGTATCGACGTCTCCCAGCACCGCCTCGGGTGGGACGAGCTGCTCGCCCGAGTGCGCTTCGGCGAGGAAGCGGGCTTCGACGGGGCGTGGGTGTTCGACCACTTCGAGCCCCTGTACGGCGAGGGTCCAGGACCGTGCTTGGAGGCCTACACCCTGCTCGCCGCCTTGGCCGCCTGTACCAGCCGTATCCGCCTGGGTGCCCTCGTCACGGGGATGACCTATCGCCATCCGTCGGTGCTGGCCGCCGAGGCCGTCACCGTCGACCATGTCTCGGCCGGGCGACTGGAGCTGGCCCTCGGTGCGGGCTGGTACGAGACGGAGCACACCGCTCTGGGCGTCCCCTTCCCCTCCGCTGCCGAGCGCATCGACCGCTTGGAGGAGGGGCTCCAGGCCATCGTCGCCCTCATGACCACCGACCCCGCCGCCTTCGAGGGTCGCCACTACCAACTCCGCCAGGCCACCTACCTGCCCCGCCCTGTGCAGCGCCCGCGCCCGCCGCTGTGGGTGGGCGCCGGGGGCACGAGGCGCACCATCCCCATCGCTGCCCGCTATGCCGATGTGTGGCACTCGTTCGGCTCGCCTGCAGCGCTGCGGGCCAAGGCGGCGGTGCTCGACGAGCACGCCCGGCGCGCTGGTCGCGACCCGGCGTCGATCACCAGGGCCACCAGCTTGTCGTTGTCCGATCCGTGGGGCCAGGTGCGGGCCACCGCGGCCGAGCTAGCCGATGCCGGCTTCTCCTACCTGGTGGCCGACTGGCCGCCGCAGGGCCGAACACGGGTGGAGGAGTTCGTCGACAAGATCCTTCCCGAGCTGGTGGATCGCTGAGCGAGGACCGCAGCGAAGCGGCGGCCCGCAGCGACCAGAAGGCGCTGATGCCTCGGGAGGTCGCCCCTGGGGTCGTGCAGATCGACACCCGGTTGGGGGGATGGCACCAGGTCACCGCCGGCTACCTGCTGACCGGCCCGGTGCCGGTGCTGGTGGAGACGGGGAGCCAGACATCGGTACCTGTCGTGCTCGACGCCCTGGCCGGCCTGGGCATCGGGGCGGCCGACCTGGCCGGGGTGGTCGTCACCCATCTCCACCTCGACCATGCCGGGGGAGTGGGCGACATAGCCCGGGCCTTCCCCCGAGCCACCGTCTACGTGCACGAGAAGGGCGCTCGCCACTTGGCCGATCCGTCACGCCTGGTGGCATCGGCGGCTCGGGTCTACGGCGACCGGCTCGACTCGCTGTACGGGCGCCTGACGCCGACCGCGGACGAGCGCATCCAGGTTCTGGGTGACGGCGATGGGGTGGCGTTGGGTGATCACCGAGCGTTGACAGCGGTCGACTCCCCCGGCCACGCCCGCCATCACATCTGCCTGCACGACTCGCAGAGCGGCCTGCTGTTCTCGGGAGACGCCGTGGGCGTGCGCCTGCCCGACATCGGCATCTTGTGGCCCGCCACTCCTCCGCCCGATTTCGACCTCGGCGCCGCCATCATGTCGCTGCGGCGCATGGCCGGGCGTCGCCCATCGGCCCTGGCCCTAGCCCATTTCGGCGTGGTGCCCGGTGAGCCGGGCCCCGTGCTGGCCGAGGCCGAGGAGTTGTTGCGCCGATGGGCCGAAGTGGCGGAGAGGGCCTGGAGATCAGGCGACGACGTGGCCGACGCCCTCACCCGTGCCTTCGGCGACCAGCTGGCCGGTGCGGATCCAGCCCAACGCCAGCGCATGGACGCGCTGAACAGCATCCACTCCAACGCCACCGGCCTGCACCGCTGGCTCGAGCACACGCCCGAGCCGCTCAGCTAACTAACCCCTCCCGGAACCAGAACCATCGCATCACCCAGGTCGAGATACGCGACTGCACCGCCCTCAGCGAGGCCCCCATCGGTTGTGGGTCGAGGCCAGCAGACTCATCTGCTCTGTCCTCGCTGAGACACCCGCCGGTCACCTGTTAGTCGTATGCCACCACCTTCCCGCCCTTTGATCAGGACCCGCCAGGCAGAGCTGCTGGCGCCTTGGTCAGGCGGCCAGGCCCACCAGGCAGAGCACCAGGCCGGTGGCCAGCACGAGGGCCGACGCCACGTAGCGGGCCAGCCAGTCCCAGGTGCGGGCCCGGCGGCCGTCGGCGGTAGTGACCTCGCGCAGCTCGACGACCGGGCCAGGCGTGCGCCGGTACCAGCCCCGGGCCACGACGTCGGTGCCCATGAACGCCTTGACCTTGGCCAGGCCGAACCATTCCCGGGCGAAGGGGATGGGTTGGCCGTAGACGAGGGGGACGAAGCCGGAGGAGTCCTGCACCACCAGATCGGGCGAGAGGACGTAGCCGGGCATCCCTCGCCCGATGACCCGACCGCGTATCTCGACGGGGATGCCGGCCACCGGGGAGGCATCGAGGCGCTCGAGGAGGCCGGCCACCTCGGGGGTAGGCGCGAAGTCGCCGGGGTAGCGCAGGTTCTGCTTGGCGTAGAAGAGCGCCCCGGCGACCACCAGGGCGAGGCCCACGGCGAAGAGGGAGCCGGTGAACAACCCGAAGCCCACCATGGCCACCAGGATGGCCCACGGGGCCACGGCCACAGCCAGCTCCTTGGCGAAGCGGCCCCGGGCGGCCATGACCTGGTCGGCAGGGGCGGTGGCCGCCGATCGCAGAACTCCCCACTGCCGGGGGGCACCGGGCAGGCCCGACTCCTCGAGGGCGGCGATGCGCCGGGCCACCAACGGGTGCGACGACAGCTTCTCCAGGGTGGCGCCCCACGGGTTCACCACGTCCCAGCGCAGGGCCGCCACCGCCCGCTGGGGATCGATGCCCCCGGTGAACGCCGCCTCCATGGCCTCGGCGGCCCGGGGCTCGAAGATGCCCATGGCCCGCAGAGACTGGGCCCGGTTCCAACGCCGCTCCAGCTTGGCTGCCTCCTTCCTGCCCGTCTTCCCCGAAGCCACCAGGGCCGCCGCCTCCGCCTTCTGGGCCGCGTTCACCTGGCCCATCCCGTAAGCCACCTTCACCAGCGCCGACGCCAGGGCGTCTCCGTCGCCGGTGGTCTGGCACGACCAGTGGTCGGCCGCCGTCTCCCGGGCGCGGGAGAGTGCCAGGAGGGTGAACTGCGCCACCAGGTAGCCCACGTAGGCGGCGACGGCTACCGCCTTGCCCTGGCGGTCGGAGCGGCGGGTCACGAGGTACAGCAGGTACAACGCCATAGGCACGACGGCCGCCACCGTCATCACCACGAAGTCCCAATGCTTCACATGGCCCACCTCGTGGGCCACCACGGCGTCGAGCTCGCGCTCGTCGAGACGCTCGAGCAGCCCGCGTGTCACCCACATCCGTGCGTCACCTGGGGTGTGGCCGAACGTGAAGGCGTTGGGCGTGCCGTCGTCGACGATGCCAAGCCTGACCAGCGGGATCCCGGCCAGCCGGCAGCGGCGGGCGACGATGTCGCCGATAGGGTGATCGGTGGCGTAACCGTCGCCCAGGCTCCCGACGACAGACGCGGGCACCAGCCACTCGATGATGCGCGGGTTGACGGCGAACTGCAGGCCGATCATCGCCACCGCGAACACCGCCGGGAACCACAGGGGAGCGCCTGCGAACACCACCGCGGCGAAACCGACACCGACGAGCAGCGCCACCAGCCCACCCAGAGAGGGAAGCGACCGCCTGATCACGAAGCCCATGGGGACCTCCTCCTAACGGATACCCACCAGAGGATACGACGGCGTGGTGCGCTACGTACGGTCGAGGCAGGCGAACCAGCGGCCTGCTGCGCACCACACGTCGGCCACCGCCAGGCCGGCTGCCGCGGCCAGGGCCGGGAGCTGGTCGGTGCTCACCCGAGCCCACGGGAACCACGGGCCGCCCCGTCCCTGGTGCTCCAGGCGTACCGTGACCTGCTGGCACGGGGCGCCGGAGCCCTCGACCTCGGCAAGCACCCTTCCCCCGGACCGCACCAGCGTCGACACCCGGGCGAGCAGGGCGGCGGCGTCGCCGCCGATGCCGATGTTGCCGTCGAGCAGCAGGGCACTTCCCCAGCGGCCATGGCCGGGAAGGTGGCCGAACACCGAGCGCTCGAGCACCAGAGCCCCCCGGCTGCGAGCCAGGCGCACCGCGGCGGGGGTGATGTCGAGCCCCAGGGCCATGACGCCCCGGGAGGCGAGGGCCATCACATGGCGTCCGGGCCCGCAGCCCACGTCGAGCACGGGCCCCAGGGCCATGTCGAGCACGGTCTCCTCTTCGAGGGCAGGCTCGTCGAGCCAGCGGACACCACCGGCAGCGACCACCCGGCCGTCGTCAGCCCGCAGGCAGAGCCGAGGCGACTCGCTCCGAGGGGCCAGGGCGGTGGTCAGTTGTGGGTTGGCAGCGGCGATGGTTTGAGTTTCCCGGTGTTAGAAGGCCAGCTTCCCCGTGGTCCACATGATGGGGAAGACGTAGAGCGCCAACCCTAGAGGAACGAGGACGAGCCGGGGCGCAACGCCCCGGCGACCGAGGCGGCCGAAGCGCCACTCGGCCCCCGCGGCGGCGATCACGAAGCAGATCACCGACGCCAGATAGAAGAAGAACGTCGTCTTGGGACTCATGCCGTCCTGTCCTTTCGCTCGCTGGAGAACGTCAGGTCAGGATCAGGATGAGGATGATTATGAGGATCAAGGCTCCGACCCCGATGTACACAGTTCCTCCTGACCACGCGTTGCCTGCCATCGGGGTTCCCTCAAATCATCTTTGCCAAACCGGAGGATGCCTGTGCCCGTAGAATGAGCGCGATGTCTCGCCGTGTCGCCGCCGTGGCGGTGACTGTCCTGCTGTTGACGGTCTCCGGCTCCACGACTCACCGTACTGCCACCTTGGCCCATCGCCCCATGCCGGTGGCCCAGCTTCCCCCGACTTCGCCACCCACCACGACGCAGCCGCTCAACGTGGTGGCCACGGCCCGGGTGCCGTCGGTAGGCGTCTGGGACTCCCCTGGCCAGGGTGATGCTGCGCGCCGCCTCGACAACCCCACCAAGCCCTACGGCACCCCTCTGGTGTTCCTGGTGCGCGAGCAGGAACCCGATTGGCTACGGGTGCTCCTGCCCGTGAGGCCCAACGGCAGCATGGGCTGGATCCGGCGGGCCGACGTCGACATGGCCACCCACGACTACCGCATCAAAGTAGAGCTCGGCGCCCACCGCATAACGGTGTGGAAGGGCAATGCCATCTTCGATCAGGAGCCCATCGGCGTGGGCACCAACGACACGCCCACGCCCGGTGGCCTGTACTACACCAAAGAACTCCTGCAACCCGTCGACTCCAGGGGCCGCCTCATCCCTGACGGGCCCTACGGTCCCTATGCCTACGGACTGTCGGGCTACTCCGATGTGCTCTACAACTTCGCCGGCGGCGACGGCGTTATCGGCATCCACGGCACCAACGACCCGACGAGCGTCGGCCAGGATGTCAGCCATGGGTGCATCCGCATGACCAACGACGCCATCACCAGGCTCGCCACCACCCTGCCCATAGGCGTGCCCGTCGAGATCGCCCGCTAAGCTTGCTGGCGGCTTCGCCGCCCCGGGCGGGGCCCCAACCCCGCCCTCCTCCGAAGCGGCGGGGACCCCTGCCCCGCCGCCGGCCGTCTGCTTGCTGGCGGCTTCGCCCCCGCCGGGAGGACAGCTTGTGCTCAGGCGCCGCCGGTGGCGTCCGGGCCGCTCAGCTCCGGGCCCTCGCCCTGGGTGGCGCCAGGCTGGGCCTCACGGGAGTTGTCGGGACCGCTGGCAACCCCGGAACCCTCGGAGGGGCTTTCGGTGGCGGACACGGACTCGCCCCGGCCCTTGCCTCCGGCGAGGCTCTCGTCTTGCTGATCGGGATCGTCGGTGACGGGTTCCCCGGTGGTCGGGTCGACTCCAGGCACGTGATCATCTCCTTGGGCTCGAGGTGAATCCGGTTCTTACCCAACTCGACCCCATCGGGAAACGGCGGCAGGTTACAGAGGCGTGATCTTCAGGCCTAGCTCGGAGAACTTGTCGACGGGATGGTCGTAGCCCCGGGCCAGGTGGTGGACGCCGTGCAGGGTGGAGGTGCCCGAAGCGGCGGCTGCAGCGATGAGGTAGGCAAAGGCGCCCCGCACGTCGGGCATGAGCATCTCGGCCCCGGACAGCTCGGAGACCCCCCGCACCAGGGCGGAGTGCTTCCAGCCGCTCTGCTGGAAGCGGCAGGCCTGGCCCACCAGGCACTGCTCGAACAGCTCCACCTCGGCGCCCACGGCGCGCAGGGCGTCGACATAGCCCAGGCGGTCTTCGAACACCGTCTCGTGCACGACCGACATGCCCGGCACCTGGGTGAACAGCACGACGAGAGGCGGCTGCCAGTCGGTCATGAAACCAGGGTGGGTGCTGGTCTGGACGGCCGCGGGGCGCAGATGGGCCGCCTCGGCGACGATGCCGTCCTCGGAGATCTCGAAGTGGGCGCCCATGCGCGAGAGGGTGGAGATGGCAGTTACCAGGCGGTCCTGGGAGCAGCCCCGGATGCGAACTTTCCCACCGGTGGCCAGGCCCGCCACCAGGTAGGAGAACGCCTCGATGCGGTCACCCCCCAGCCGTTGGCGGGCAGGGCCGAGGCGGGGGACGCCCTCGATGACGAAGACGCGGTCGGGCTGCATCTCGATGCGCGCACCCATCCGTTGCAGGAAGAGGGCCAGCTCCACCACCTCGGGCTCAATGGCGGCGTTCTCGAGAGTGGTGCGCCCTTCGGCCTTGGCCGCGGTGAGCAGCACGCTCTCGGTGGCGCCCACGCTGGGGAAGGCCAGCCTGATGTGGGCGCCCACCAGGCGGGTGGCCTTGGCTTCGAGGCCCTCGGGGGTCAGCTCCACCTCGGCTCCGAACCGCCGCAGCGAGTCCACGTGGAAGTCGACGGGCCGGTTGCCGATGCGGTCGCCCCCGACGAGGGGCACGAAGGCCTCGCCCAGCCGGTGCAGCAGCGGGCCCACCAGCAGGATGGGCACACGGTTGAGCCCGGTGTAGGACACGGGTATGCGACCCTCGGTGAGCGACTCGGGGTCTACGACGATGCTGGCACCACCGTCGCCCACCGGATCCTCGACGGCCACGCCGCCACCCAGCGAGGCCAGCATGGCGGCGGTGATGTCGACGTCGCCCAGTTGGGGGGCGTTGAGGATGGTGCTGGGGCCGTCGGCCAACAGTGAGGCGACCATTAGCTTGGTGACGGCGTTCTTCGACCCGCTGATCCGCACCTCCCCTCGCAGAGGTCCACCCGGCTCTATCCGCCAGGTAGGCGCAGTCGAGGCGGAGGTGGGAACGGTGGCCGTCATCCGGTCATTCTGGCACCGCCAAGGTGGCGTGCCGTGAGGGCCCGGGCCAGGGCGGGTGGCAGTGTTTCGGTGTGCACCACGCGTAGGCGCCGGGTGGTGCGAGTGAGAGCCACGTAGAGGCCCTTCAGACCCTGAGGGCTCTCGGCCACCACCCGGGACGGTTCCACCACGAGCACCGAGTCGAACTCGAGGCCCTTGGCCGTCTGGGGGGCGAGCACGGCCACGCGGGCGTCGAGCACGGCACCGTCGGTGCCCGCCCGGGCCAGGTCGGGTCCCAAGCGATCGGCCAACGGGCCGACGAGGGCGGACGGCGCCACTACGCCCACCTTGCCGGGCGCCACCTCGTCGGCCTCGGCTCGCGCCGCATCGGCAGCCGCCGCCAGCAGGTCGCGGCCAGAGGCGTCGTCGAAGATGGGCTCCACTCCAGATCGGCGCACCGCTATTGGAGCGCGCATCGCGGGGGCGGCGGCGGCCAACACCCCGGCGGCAACGTCCATGACCTCCGCGGGGGTGCGGTAGTTCACCGTGAGGGTGGCGACACGTACCGCCCGCTCGGGTAGCTGGGCCAGAACGTCGTCCCAGCTGGCGGGAGCCCAGGGACCGGTGGCCTGGCCCAGGTCGCCGACGATGGTCATCGATCCACTGGGGCAGCGCCGGGCCAGCATGCGCCATTGCATCGGCGAGAGATCCTGGGCCTCGTCGACGAGGACGTGGCCGAACGTGCGGGTGGCCAGGTCCGGAGGCTCACCCAACTCCTCGGCCGCCTCCGCCTCGAGCCGGCGGCGCAGCTCGGCCCGGACCAAGGGGTCGTAGGCACCGATGTTGTCGAGGGTGCCTTCGATGACCGCTCCCGCGTCATCTTGGCCCGATCGCAGTGACCGCAGCTTCGGAAGGGGCCGCTCGCCCAGCACAACCGAGACCTCGTCCAGGAGGGCCACGTCGGCGTCGGTCCATTCCACATCGGCCAACCGACTGGTGGCCGGACGATGGAGAGCGGCCTGCTCGGCGGGGTCGAGGAGCCCGGCGGCCGCTCTTTCCACCAGTTCGGGCGTGGCCAGGAAGCGGTGGAGGAGGGCCTCGGGGCTGAGTACCGGCCACATGGCGTCACAGGCGGCAACGAAGGCAGCGTCCTCCCGCAGGGCCGCCTCCGTGTCGGCCCGGGCGTCATCGGCCACCGGCGCCCCGCGTTCGCCTAGCTGGCGGAGGAGGTGGCGCACCACCTGGCGCTCCACGCCGGCGCGGCGCGCGTTGTGGGTTCCTGTCCAACGGCGGGCGCGGGCGACGATGCGGGCCGAGTCGGCGACAGAGAGGGTTAGGCGGTGACGGCCGAAGGCGACGACGGTGTCAGTCGCCAGCGGCTGCTGGCGCTGGGCCACGGCACGGGCGACCACCTGGGCCATGCGGGCGTCTCCCTTGACCCGGGCCGCAAGCGAAGCGTCGATACCGCGCACCGGCACCGAGGGACGGAGGCCCGCTGGCGTGGCGAAGCTGACGGTGTGCTCGCCCAGCGACGGGAGCACGTCTTCGATGTAGCGCAGGAAGACGCGGTTGGGGCCGACGAGGAGCACACCGGCGCGCTCCAACGGGAACCTGTGGGTGTAGAGGATGTAGGCAGCCCGGTGCAGGGCCACGGCTGTCTTTCCCGAGCCGGGGCCGCCTTCCACCACGAGGATGCCCGCCAACGGGGCGCGGATCACCTGGTCCTGCTCGGCCTGGACGGTGGCGACGATGTCGCCCATGCGCCCGGTACGGCTCCGCTCGAGGTTGGCCAGCAGGGCTCCCTCGCCCACCAGCACCATCCCTTCTCCCTGGTGGCTGGCGTCGAGGAGCTCGTCGTCGATGGCGACCAGGCGGCGTCCTCGGAGCACGAAATGGCGGCGCCTGGTGAGGCCCATGGGATGGCGCCCGGTGGCCCGGTAGAAGGGCTCGGCCGCCGGCGCCCGCCAGTCAACCACGAGCGGGTCGTTGGCCTCGTCAGACACGGCTATCCGGCCGATGTAGAGGCGCTCGCCGTCGTCGTGGTCGGTGCGACCGAAGCAGAGCGGGGCGTCGCCCACCCGCAGCTCGCCCAGGCGACGCTCGGTCACGTGGAGGCGAACGTCGCGCTCCAGGCGGGCCTGGTGGGTGCCGCCCGCGCCCGAGTCGAAGAGGCCGTCGGCCACCTTGAGGGCCTGCTCGCGCATGGCGTCGATGCGGGTGTAGGCGTGGTCGATCACCGCCTGCTCGGAGGCCAGCTCGTCGGGCGGGGTGGTGGCAGCGTCGGGTAGTGCGGGCGAGGTCATGAGCGATGGTGTGGTTGCCCGGAGTGGGTCGTCGATTGTGACAGATGTCGAGCCGTTAGTCGCCGACCCAACTGAGGCGCCATGACCCGTCATCTCTCTCGAGTCGCGCTGGCGCCGCCACCGGCTTGCGCATGCGGCCTTCCCGGTCGTTCCAGCGCACCGCCCGTACCAAGGGCCGGTCCCAGGAGTCCTCCAGCACGGCCACCACGAAATACCCGTCGACCACCGCGAAGCCCCGGGGCCAGACCTCGACCAGCCAGGAGGGGTGCAGGGCGGCCGACGCGGTGACCTTCACCCTGTCCATTTGGCCGGTGACACCGGCCACCGCGGTGTCGGGGACGATCTCGACCTTGGCCGCCGAGATCACCCGGCTGCCGAAGCGCTGGCGCTCGGCCAGCAGGTGCTGTCGGAACAGCGGTAGGGCCAGCTCCTTGGCCCGACCCTGGAGGAGCCGTCCGTGCTTGTCGAGGTAGCGCCAGTGGCGCCACGAGCGGGCCCAGCTCAGCATCATCCCCAGCTGGCGGGGCAGGTCCATCTCCTGGGGCGCCAGCACGGCGTTGTCGCCCAACCACGATTGCATTCGGTCGAAGGCCTCGGGCGGCATGCCAAACTGGTCGCGCCACATGCGCAGGGCACGCAGGCAGGCGCAAGGCTCCCCGCCGAGCACCAGCATGGCCCGCTCGGCACCGAGGTCATGGTCGTGGAGCTTGAACTTGCCTCTCTGCCACGAGACCCGATGCCGTTCCCCTTCGCATTCCAGGGTGGCCCACGACGCCGCCACGTGGTGGTACCAGCGAGGACGGCGGGGAAGGGTCACCGTGTCGCGTTCAGTCGTCGACGTGGACGACGCGGGCCCAAACAGGTGTCGCCCACGGTCGGCCGCCCCGACCCTGGGAGTCGCTGGTGACCATGCACACGACGACCTGCATGGCCTTGGGGGCGGAGTCGGGCCAAGGGGTGAGCCCGTCGGTGAGCACCACCACCACCGACGGGCGGGGACGGAGGCGGGCGACGGCGTCGAGTCCCGCTCCCATGTCGGTGCCGCCTCCGCCCACCAGGTCGACGGCGGCGGCGGTGGACACCCGGCGCACGCTCTTCACCGCGGCGTCGACGGACAGCACCCGAACCTGGCCCCGAGCCAGGCCCACCCCCTTCAGCACCCCGTCGATCTCGGCCAGGATGCGCGCCAGCTGGGCTTCCGACATCGACCCCGACGTGTCGACGACCACAGCCACCTCGGGCACTGGCCGCTCCAGGGCGGGCAGCACGATCCCGGGCGTGGCGTGGGCCCGGCGCGACGGTCGCCGGTAGGTGTAGTCGACGCGCCCGGTGACCGTGCTCACGCCCTTGCGGATCTCGGCGGCCAGCACCCGTCGCCAGTCGATCTTGGGATCGAGCTGGTTCTCGGCCCAGCGCTTCCAACCCGCCGACAGCCGGCCCCGGCCCTCGCGCATGTACCTGAGCACGTCGTTGGCCACCTGGCAGCGCAGCAGGTGGCGCTCGCCTGGGGGCATCCCGCTGCCCTGGTCACCGGCCATGTCCCAGTCGCGGGTCTGGCTGTCGGAGCCGCTGCCGCAGTCGGGCTCGTTGTCGGTCTCCAGGTGCTCGGTGTGGAAGTACTCCTCGGCCAACCGTCCTGGCCGCCAACCCAGCTCCTGGGGCACGACGCGGTCGTCGGGGAGGCGCAGCCCTGTGCCCACCAGGTCGTCGTTGATCTCGGCGTCGGCGGCGAGGGCCCAGGTCTTGGCGTTGTGGCGCTCGACCCCCAGCCGGCGGGCGCGCCCGGCGTGGTCTCGCACCAGGTGCCCGGCGTGGTGCACGAGGAGGCTCCCCAGGATCTCGATGCTCCAGGAGTCGACCAGCTCGGGGTCGACGTAGAGGCGCCACGACTCGTCGACGGTCACCTTGCCCAGCCCGGGGGCGGCGATCACGGGCGAGGCGAAGATGGCTGCCGCCATGTAGGGGTGACGTCCAACCGCCCAAAGCCGGGCTAGGGCCAGCTTGTCAGTGTCCAGCACCTTTCCTTCGGGACGGACCGTCTGCCGGTCAGGCACTCAGACCCAGCCCGCGCCCTTGAAGAGGGGGGCGAAGAGCTTGGCCTCGGGGGGCGCGGGGGCGCCCCGGGGTCGACAGCCGGCGAGCACCCGGGCGGGGACGGCGGCCACGTCGGGCGCTTCGATGCCGGCCTTGCCCAGCACCCGCCAGCCTGCCAGCCAGCGCTCCACGGTGGGATCGGCAGCTACGGCGGCGGCCACCGACGACAACACCGCGTAGGCCCGGTCACCGCGCTCGGGCACCGAGAAGGAATCGGGGTCGGCCAGCACCTTCTCGGGGTCGGGCAGGTCCATCTCCATCTCCCACATGAGCAGCTCGATGCCGGCTCCCTCCCCCACCGCCCCGGTGACCAGGGCGGTCTCCGCCTCGGTGGAGGCACCCGCGACCCGGGCCGCCGTCCACAGCCGGGCCGCCATGTCCCACGTGCGGGGGCTGGGCCAGCCCCGCCCGGCCCGGGCCGCGTCGGCTGGGAGGTCGAGGGCCAGGCCGGGGCGCACGGTGATGAACGCCGAGATGACGCCCCGGGTGGCGGCGATGGCGGCCTCCCAGTCGTCGCCAAGTGTCGGCACCTCCGGAGCGTCCCAACCACCGGCCAGGCCCCGGGCCAGGGCGGAAGGATCGATGGTCCAGTCGAGGTGGCAGAAGCGGTTGGCCAGCGGTGCGGCCAGATCCCACCCGTCGGCCGCCTGCTCGGGCGGGTTGGCGGCCGCCACCACCACGACCCCTTCAGGCAGGGGCATGTCTCCCACCACCCGTTCCAGCACCACCCGGAGCAGGGCGGCCTGCACCGCGGGCGGGGCCGTGGAGATCTCGTCGAGGAAGAGCAGGCCCCGGCCCGCGGCGGACAGGCGCTGGGCCCAGCGGGGCGGGGCCATCTCCACCTCCGCCTCCCTCACGATGGGGAGCCCGGCGAAGTCCGACGGCTCGCGGATGGCGGCGATCACCGTCTCACAGGGCCAGCCCATGCGGTTGGCCATGGCGGTGATGGCAGAGGTCTTGCCCGTGCCCGGCGCTCCCCACAACAGCACCGGCACATGGGCGGCGACGGCGATGGTTAGGGCCTCGACCGCACTCCCCTGGCTCATGTCCCGACCGTACCCCTGGCGGCCGGACTCGGGCGGCGCGTTCGAACGTTCTCAATTGCGGCCCAGTCACACTGACCGCCCGGTCGACGGCCAGACCGATGGGGTAGACCCCCACTATGAACAGCTACGACGAGCTCGGGCGGGCAGTGGGGGAATTGGCTGGCGGCGATCGTGACCGCCAGGCGCTGCGGCGCACGGTGGGGCTGGCGCAGGCGTCGATGAGAGCGGCCGGGGCCCGGTCGGTGGCCACGGGCCGGTGGTTCGCCGAGACGGTGCTCGACGTCGCACCCCACCTGCCGGCGCGCGATCTCACCACGTTGCAGGCACACCATGGCGGGCAGTCGGGGCCGGAGCTGGCCGGCACCCTGATCCGCAACGCGGCCCGTACCACCGCGGCGGTGGGGGCGGTGGCCGGCGCGGTGGCGGGAGCCGAGGAGCTGGCCCCTCCCGCTTGGCTGGCCCTGCCGGCCGAGCTGGTGGTGGAGACCCTCGTGGTGGTGGCGGTGGAGATGAAGCTGGTGGCCGAGCTGCACGCCTCCTACGGGCGGCCCGTCACCGGCACCGCCGCGGAGCGGGGCCTGGCTGTGGCCCGGGCCTGGGCCGAGCGCCGGGGTATCAGTCCCCACACCCTGGTGCAGAGTGGTGGCCTGGGACAGTCGCTCGGGCAGTCGACGCGCCGGGAGGTGGCCCGCCTGCTGCAGCGCCGGCTGGCCCGCCGGGCCCTGCGCAACCTGCCCACGCTGGCGCCGTTTCTGGCCGGCGCCGTCGCCGGGGCCGAGGTCAACCGCCGTGCCACGCGTTCCCTGGGCGAGGCCGTCGTTCGCGACCTGGCGGCCTGACCGGCGCGGCGCCGGGGCCACTGCCCGCTCCAACTCGCGCAATTACCCCATATAGGGGCAAATGCACGAGCTCGACATTGGCTGGGAGGGTGGCCGCCTCCGGGGCGACCGGGGAATGGGTCAGCCAGTGGCCGCCTGGGCGGCGTCGGTCACGACGCCTATGCCGAACACGCCGCCTTGAGGGTCGGCGACGACGGCACCCCGGCCGAAGTCCATGTCGGCGGGCGGCATCAGGATCGAGCCACCGGACTCGGAGACCCGCGTCGCCGAGGCATCGCAGTCGTCGACCGCGAACCACACCGACCATGCCGGGGGCTCGCCCTCACCGGCGACATGGGCTCCGCATACCACCTTGCCGTCGACGGTGAAGACGGCAGACGTGTCGCTGCTGGCGGCGGGTTCGAGGCCCCAGCCGAACACCGACTGGTAGAACGCCCGGGCGGCATCGAGATCGAACGTGGACAGCTCGTTCCAGGTGAACGTACCGGGCTCGTTGACGAGCTGGGCGCCGATGTGGTTGGCGGGTTCCCAGATCGACACGAACGACCCCACGGCATCTTGGACGACGCCCATCCGACCGGCGTCGAACACCTGCATCGGGCCGACCACCACCTTCCCCCCCGCCGCCGTGGCGGCGGCCAGGGTCTTGTCGGCGTCGGAGACTGCGATGTACACCGACCAGAACGGAGGCATGTCCGGGTTCATCTGCGGGCCCAGCCCGGCCACGTTCTTCCCGCCGAGCGTGAACAGTCCGTACCCACCTGCTTCCGGTCGGGGGTCCATCTCGGCCGACCATCCGAACACCGCTGCGTAGAAGGCAGCCGCTGCTCGCGCATCGGGGGTGCCCAGATCGACCCAGCACGGTGTTCCCGGCGCGTACGTGGTTCGCTCAGCCATCCCCATCTCCGATCCATCGCCAGTAGAAGCCCAGCCCACCCTAGCGGGGTGGTCGGGGGGCGGAGGCCCCCCGCTGTCGGTACGCTCGGCGTGGGGAGGCGTCGTGGCAGACCTGCGGGCACAAGTAGAGGAGCTGTGGGAAAGGCGGGCCGAGCTCAGTCCCGCCGACGGTGATGCCCGGGCCGTGGTCGACCTGGCCATCGACCTGCTCGACCGGGGCGAAGCCCGTACCGCCGAGGTCGATCCTGTCACCGACGAGGTGGTCGTTCATGCCTGGCTCAAGCAGGCCATCCTGTTGCTGTTCCGGCTGTCGGCGATGCAGACTACCGAGCTCGGCCCCTTCGAGTTCGCCGACCGAATCCCGCTGAAGAAGGGATACCAGGCCGCGGGCGTGCGGGCCGTGCCCGGGGCATCGGCCCGGCGGGGGTCGTTCCTCGAGCCCGGGGTGGTGCTCATGCCCAGCTACGTCAACATCGGCGCCCGGGTGGGGGCCAACACCATGGTCGACACGTGGGCCACGGTGGGCTCTTGCGCCCAGGTGGGCGCCAACGTCCATCTGTCGGGTGGGGTCGGCATCGGCGGCGTGCTCGAGCCGCCCCAGGCCGCGCCCGTGATGGTCGGCGACGACGCCCTGATCGGCAGCCGGGCCATGGTGGTAGAGGGGGCCAGGGTAGGGCGGGGGGCCGTGCTCGGCGCCGGACTGATCCTGTCTGCGTCGATTCCCGTGATCGACGCCGAGACAGGCGACCAGGTGGCGCGGGGCAGGATCCCGCCGTGGTGCGTGGCGGTGATGGCCACCCGGCCCCGGGCCTTCCCGGGCGGCGAGTTCGGCCTGCCCTGCGCCCTGGTGATCAAGCGCCTCCCTGAGGGCGAGCGCCACGACAAGTCTCAGCTCGAGTCGGTCCTGCGCCACCACGGTGTGGCCGGTGCCTGACCTCCTCGCCCTCACCGCCGCCCTCGTCGACATCCCGTCGGTGAGCCATCACGAGGCGGCCATCACCGACCACCTCGAGTCGCTGCTCGACGGTGCCGGTTGGCTCGATCTCACCCGGGTGGGCAACAACCTGGTGGCCCGCACCCAACTGGGGCGGCCCCTGCGCCTGGTACTGGCCGGCCACACCGACACCGTGCCTCCCAACGCCAACCAGAGGGCCCGAATCGACGGCGACGTGTGCTGGGGCCTGGGTTCGGCCGATATGAAAGCCGGCGTCGCGGTGCTGGCCGAGCTGGCCCGCACCGTGTCCGCGCCCGGCGTCGACGTCACCTACGTGTTCTACGAGTGCGAAGAGGTCGACTCCCGGTTCAACGGCCTGGAGCGCCTATTCGCCGAGCGCCCTGAGCTGGTGGCGGGAGACGCCGCGGTGCTGGCCGAGCCTACGGGAGCTCTGGTGGAGGCAGGTTGCCAGGGCACCATGCGGGTGGAGATCGTGCAGCGGGGGGAGCGAGCGCACTCAGCCCGTCCCTGGCTGGGCCGCAACGCCGTGCACCGCCTGGCCCCCGTGCTCGCCGCCCTCGCTCGCTACGAGGGCCGCCACGTCGCCCTCGACGGTTGCGAGTACCGCGAGTCGCTCTCCGCGGTCGGGGTGAGCGGGGGGGTGGCGGCCAACGTGGTGCCCGACGAGGCCCGGCTGGTGCTCAACCACCGCTTCGCCCCCGACCGCCAGGCCGAAGCAGCCGAGGCCCACGTGCGAGCGGTGGTGGGCGACGTCGACGGGTTTGACGTGGTGGACATGGCCCCCGCCGCTGTCCCTGGCCTCGGCCACCCCTTTCTCACCGCCCTGGCCGCTGCCACCGGGCGCCCGCCCCGGGCCAAGCTGGGCTGGACCGACGTGGCCCGCTTCGCCTCCCGGGGCATGCCTGCCACCAACTTCGGGCCTGGTGATCCCAACCTGGCCCACTCCGCCGGCGAGCGAGTCGAACGGTCCCAGTTGGATACCGTGCACCGGGTGCTGGCCGGACTACTCGCTCAGAAGGGCGATTTCTCGGCGGCCCTGCCTGCGAAGATGTAGGCGTGCCCGTCCGCCGCCTCGTCGGCCGCGCCGCCCCGTTGGCGTCGGCCCTGGTGCTGCTGCTCGCCGGACTGGCTGGTGCCAGCAACGACCCATTGTTCCCGCGGCAGTGGAACCTGGCCCAGATCGGCGCTCCCCAAGCCTGGGCCAAGGCCACCGGGCGAGGTGTTCTCATCGGTGTGGTCGATACCGGCATCGACCTGACCCATCCCGACCTGGCCGCCAAGGTGGCTGCCAGCGCCGACTGTGTCGGGGGAACCTGTCGCGACGGCGGGGGCCAGGACGACAACGGCCATGGCACCGAGGTGGGGGGTATCGCCGCCGCCGTCACCGGCAACGGCAGGGGTGTGGCCGCGGTGGCGCCCGATGCCAGGCTGCTGGTGGCCAAGTCGCTCGATGGCAGCGGCGCGGGGCGCGTCGACGACATAATCGCCGGCATCCGGTGGGTCGTCGACCACGGTGCCAAGGTGGTGAACCTCAGCCTGGGCGACGAGGACTTCCAGCTCACCAGCGTGGTCGGCACCCCGCTGCGGCCGGGCATCGAGTACGCGTGGACCCGGGGGGCGGTGCCCGTGCTGGCGTCGGGCAACTACCGGATGGGACTGGTGGAGACGGGCAGTTCGAACTACGGCGACATGGACGCCCTGGTGGTGGGGGCCACCACCCGGTCGAACACGCTGGCTGCCTACTCGACGTCTATAGGCAACGCCAAATGGGGCTTGGCCGCACCGGGCGGCTCCGGGGTCGGTGGCGCCGACGATCAGATCATCACCACCGGGCTGGGCAGCCGGTACGCGGCGGTGGCGGGCACGTCTGCAGCCGCGCCCCACGTGTCGGGGGCTGTCGCCGACCTGTTGAGCATGGGGCTGAGCGCCACGGCCGCCGTACAACGGGTGCTGGCCACCCTCAACACCGGCGTTTCGTGCGGGAACGGCTGCCGGGGCCGGCTCGACCTGGCCGCTGCGGTGGCCGCCGGGCCTCCTCCGCCGACAACGTCGCCCTCGGCCGGTCACCCTCCCACCACAGCCAAGGCAAACCCGGGCGCCACCGGGCCGACGACCACGGCCTCACCTCTGGTGTCGGCCCGGCACAAAGAGGCGGCCTCGGACTCGGGACCTCACGGCGGTGACCGGTCGGCAGTGCTGGTCCTGGCCGGCGCGCTGGTAGTGGCTGCGGCCGCCGCCACTGGAGTGGTGGGCTACACGAACCTCAGAGACGGCGAAGGATGGTGACCACCTTGCCGTAGACGCGCACGTCGGCGGCATCGAGCTCGATGGGAGAGAAGCGGGGGTTGGCGGGCAGGAGGGTGATCTTGTTCCCCCGGCGGCTCCAGGTCTTGACGGTGGCTTCCTCGCCGGGGATGCCGGCGACGACGATGTCGCCCTTGTGGGGCTCGACTTCCTGGCGGACCACCGCGAAGTCGCCGTCGAGGATGCCCGCTTCGATCATGGAGTCACCCCTGACCCGGAGCATGAACAGCTGGCCCTCGCCGCAGAAGTCGGCGGGAAGGGGAAGCAGCTCCTCCACGTTCTCCGAGGCCAGTACGTCGGTGCCGGCGGCCACGTCGCCGACCAGGGGGACATGGCGGGCAGGGCGCAGGTCGACGGGGTTGGCGGACTCGGCGTCGTAGCGGACCTCGATGGCCCGGGGCTTGGAGGGGTCGCGTCGCAGGTAGCCCAGGCGCTGCAGAGAGGCCAGGTGGGCGTGGACGGTGGAAGTGGAGGTGAGCCCCACCGCCTCGCCGATCTCGCGCACCGAGGGCGGGTAGCCCCGGGCCCTCATGTGGGCCTGGATGACCTCGAGGATCTCTCGCTGGCGTCCCGTGAGCTGCACCTCGGACATGCCCGTACCTCCTGACGGCCCCCTCGGGGTGGGCCCCATCGGTGCGCCTGCCCGGGGTGTTCCGAACGGGCGTTCGCCGGAGCTTACCACTGGCCCAGGCAGAAAGGCAAACACTAGTTCCCAAAAATGGGTTGACGGGAACGGGCGTTCGTGGTTCACTGTCGGGAACAGGCGTTCGCATAGGCCCGGAGCGCCGACAAGTCAGTCCATCTCAGGGAGGAGGTCCCGTGGTCGCAGTCACCACTCACCAGAACGGCGCCCGCCGCACTTCCCGCGGCGGGCGCCACCTCGGCCTCGTTGCCCCTCTCGCCTCCCCCGGAGCGGCCTGCTACCGCCGCCGGCGGATCACCGCTGCCATCGTCGTGGCCGGGGCGGTCATCGTCGCCTGGGCCGCCTTGGGCGCGCCTGGAGGTGCCCTCACCGCCTCCGGGCGCTCGCTCCTCTCCGCAATCGCACGGCCGGCAGCGGGGCAGGGGCCCCCGCTGCTCGGAGGAGGCCGGGGATGGGGCCCCGGCCGGGGCGGCGAAGCCGCCAAAAACCTGGTCGTACAAGTGGCGCCCGGCGACAGCCTCTGGACGATCGCCAAGCGTCTCCAGCCATCCGGCAAAGTTCGGCCCCTCGTCGATCGCCTGGC
>JBPCJQ010000085.1:0-21612 GCA_051005135.1 Acidimicrobiales bacterium | reverse complement strand
GAGTGGCGCCGGCCGCGGATGCAGTACAGCAGCTGGCTGGTGGCGTTGGGCGCGAGCGTGAGCTCCTCGCCGGCGTTGATCCGGACGAAGCTGGCCAGGAGCGCCGGGCTGGTGGCGGGATAGGACGTGCGCAGCTCAGCCGACAGGTCGAGCGGGACGACTCGGCTGGGCCCGGTGGCGTAGAGCCCGGCCCCGAACGCCACGGCAGGTATGGCCGAGATGACACCGTCGCCGATGGGGTCGGCCGCCTGGCTGTACTCGAAGAAGCGGGCGTCACCGGTCCAGTCCTCGACCGCCTCACCGAACCCGACTGGCGCCTGCAGCTGCGTACCCACCATCTCACCAGCTTATGACGCTCCCGTTCGGTGCTGAATCAAGACGCTGGATGCACCCGATGTGTTGTCGCGGGAGCCGGCGACGGCGTGAAGAGAGGCACGAGCGGGCCGGTGCCGGCCAGGGCGCACGACGCGAGGGTCATCGCCGCCGCGCTATAGGTGGACCGCTCGCCGGTCGGGAACAGGTCGCGCTGGGGGTGGACCATGCCGGTGAAATAGCTGCCGTCGTCACTGCGCAGGTGATGGGCCCATTCGAGCAGCAGGGAAGCGGTGGCGACCTCACCCGCGGCCAGGTGGGCCAGGGCGCATTCGGCGGTCTCGGCCGCGGTCACCCAGTCCTTGTCGGCCACGCAGCGCACGCCGAGACCACCCATCACGAAGCGGTCGTGGCCCTCGGCCAGTCGTGACCGGGCTGCGTCCCCCACGACCACCCCGGCCAGCACCGGGTAGTACCAGTCCATGGCCCAGCGGTCCTTGGGCAGGAAGGCTGCGGGCTCCTCGGTGATGGCCCGGCCCAGGGCGTCGCCGGCCGACGCCCACCTGGGCCGGTCGTGCCCGAGCCGGGCGGCCACGGCGAGGGCACAGCGCAGGCTGGCGAAGGTGCTGCACGAGGCGGTGAGGAGGGCGAAGGACCAGGGCGTCCCGTCGGCGTGGCGGGCCCAGATCACCTCGCCGCGCCGCGTCTGCAGGTCGAGCACGAACCCGACAGCGGCGTCGACGACGGGCCACATCGTCTCCAGGAACCCGGTGTCGCCGGTGGCGAGGAAGTGGTGCCAGACGCCGGTGGCGACATAGGCGGTGACGTTGGCGTCGAGCGTGGCCTCCTCCACGCGGCCCGCCCGGTAGTACTGGTGCCAGGCCCCATCGCCCCGCTGGGTGCCGGCCAACCAGGCGTAGGCGGCGTCGGCCTCGGCCCGGCGGCCACCAGCGTCGAGGGCCATGGCCGCCTCCACGTGGTTCCAGGGATCCGCATGCCCCCCCGGGAACCACGGGATCATCCCGTCGCCCTGTTGGACGGCGGCGATGGTGTCGACGGTGGCGCCCAGCTCCTTGGGCGTCATGACGGCTTGACCGCGTAGAGGACCAGGCTCTTGCCCAGCACGGGGTTGAGGCCGCGGTCGAGGGCGCGGGTCAGGAGAGGCCGGCGGGTGATGTCCCAGAGAAGGAAGCGGTGATAGCTGCGGACCGGCCAGCGGGCGGGCCGGTCGAGCCCCAGTGTGCACTTCAGCCACCAGTACGGGCTGTGAAGGGCGTGGGCGTGGTGGGAGCCCGTCGGGCGCAGGCCGCCGGCGGCCACCAGCCAGGCCAGGCCGCTCCGCCGGTAGATGCGGACGTGGCCGTCCGGGACGTGGGGGGCGTGGTACTCCTCGGCGAGGGCCCAGCACACCCTCTCGGGGAACCACCGGGGGACGGTGACCGCCAGCGTGCCGCCCGGCCGCAGCACGCGGGCCAGCTCGGTCACCGCGGCACTGTCGTCGGGCATGTGCTCGAGCACCTCGGCGGCGATCACCCGGTCGAAGGAACCGTCGGCGAAGGGGAGCGACAGGGCGTCACCGTTGACCGCCGTCCCAAGTACGTCGGCCGGCGCCTCACCCTCCAGCCGCATGGCGGCGAGCATGGCGGCCGCGTCCTTGGTGTCGCCGCCGTTGCGGTCGAAGGCGACCGTGTGGGCCCCCCGGCGATGGGCCTCGAACGCGTGACGCCCGCCGCCGCACCCCAGGTCCAGCACCCGGTCACCGGCCCGCAGCCCGAGCCGGCGGAAGTCGACGGTCAGCACGTTGCCGGGCGGCTCCGCCGCCTCCCGGGCGGGGCCCCATCCCCGCCCTCCTCCGAAGCGGCGGGGGCCCCTGCCCCGCCGCCGGCCGTTACCCTTGGTCGGCCATGCTGGATGACGGGGCCGGACCGCTCTTGCCTGACTACGGGGGAGCCTGCCTCGACGGAGTGGTCCCCGCCATCCTGGGCCGTGGTGGGGCGGCGCCGGCATGGCTGCCTGCCCCGTTGGCCCAGGCCGATCAGGTCGTGCTCTTGGTGCTCGACGGCCTGGGATGGGAGCAGCTCCAGCAGCGCCGCCATCTCGCCCCCACGCTTGGGGCCATGACGGGTAGCACCATCACCACGGTGGCTCCCTCGACGACGGCCACTGCTCTCACCTCGCTCACCACGGGTACCTCGCCGGCCGCCCATGGGGTGGTGGGGTACCGGGTCCGGGTGCTGGGGACCGACGTCCTCAACGTGCTTCGCTGGCGGACGGGGCGCGGTGACGACGCCCGTACCACGGTACCGCCCGAGCATTTCCAGGCCATCGAGCCGTTCGCAGGCACCAAGCCGCCGGTGCTGACCAGGTCGGAGTTCTCCGAGACGGGCTTCACCCAGGTCCACCTGGCTGGGGCCCGGCTGCTGGGTTGGCGGGTGACCTCCACCCTGGTAGCGACCGTGGGTGCCCAGCTCCGAGAGGGGGCGCCGTTCGTCTACGCCTATTACGACGGGATCGACAAGGTGGCCCACGAGTTCGGGCTGGGGTCGTTCTACGATGCCGAGGTAGTTGCCGTCGATCGACTGGCGGCCGACCTTGTCGCGGTGCTCCCGGCAGGGGCGGCGTTGGCTGTTACCTCCGACCACGGCCAGGTCGACGTCGGGGAGCAGGTAGTGGCCCTGCACCGGGAGGTGATGGGGCTCACCAACCTTCTCTCAGGAGAGGGCCGGTTCCGCTGGCTGCACGCCCGCCCTGGGTGCCGTGACCGCCTGGCCACGGCCGCCCGACGCCACCACGGGCACCAGGCATGGGTGCGCACCCGCGACGAGGCGATCGAAGAGGGATGGTTCGGCGGCGAGCTCCAACCCCAGGTGGAGAGCCGGCTGGGCGACGTCGTGCTGGCGGCCCGTGAGCCGGTGGCCTTCCTCGACCCCGCCGATACCGGTGCGGTCAAGTTGCGCAGCCGTCATGGCTCCATGACCCCGGCGGAGATGCTCGTCCCCCTCCTGGGGGCGACGGCCTGAAGCCGGTTCCGGGCAGGGCAGACTGTCAGGCTGTAGCCTGAATGACAGACATGTAACTCTGTCCACAGCTTGCGATGGAGGCTGTGGACAAAGGTGACGGAGGAGGACCACGTGGGAGCTACGGGGCTGCCGAAGTGAGCGCTGGCGACGGCACCTTTGTGCATCTCCATACCCACACCGAGTTCTCCATGCTTGACGGTGCCTCTCGGGTGGGTGAGGTGATCGCCGCGGCTGAGGCCGACGGCCAACCCGCCATCGGCATCACCGACCACGGCAACATGTACGGCGTCCTCGACTTCTACCGGGCAGCTCGGGCCAAGGGCATCACCCCGGTGCTCGGCATCGAGGCGTATATGGCGGGCGGCAGCCGCCTCGAGCGCCCGGTGCGTCGCGCCAGGTTCGACGAGAGTGGGGGAGAGGGTGGGGAGGGCGACAAGCTCTACTACCACCTGACCCTGCTAGCCGAGGACAACTCCGGCTACAAGAACCTGCTCAAGCTGGCCTCGGCGGCCTACCTCACGGGCTACTGGTACAAGCCTCGGGTCGACTGGGAGCTGCTCGAGGCTCACCACGCCGGTGTCATCGCCACCACCGGCTGCCTGGGCGGCGTGGTGTGCCAGGCCCTCTTGCGGGGCAACGAGGCCGAGGCCAGGAGCCTGGCCGCCCGCCTGCAGGACATCTTCGGTCGGGACAACCTGTTCGTCGAGGTGCAGGACCACGGCATCGAGGGCCAGCGCGCCACCAACCCCCAACTGGTGGCCATCGCCCGTGCCATCGGGGCGCCCCTGCTGGCCACCAACGACAGCCACTACACGGCCCGAGAGGATGCCGTTGCCCACGACGCCCTCCTGTGCGTGCAGACCGGCTCCTCCATCGACGACCCCAAGCGTCTCCGCTTCGAGGGCGACCAGCACTACCTGAAGACGGCGGCGGAGATGCGCTACCTGTTCGCCGAGCTCCCCGAGGCCTGCGACAACACCCTGGCCGTGGCCGACAGAGCGAGGGTGGAGATCGAGTTCGGCAAGCCCGAGCTGCCTCGCGTCGAGCTGCCCGATGGTTTTGCCGACGAGGCGGCCTACCTGCGTCACCTCACCTTGACCGGTGCGGTCGAGCGCTATGGCGACCCCTTGCCCGCCGAGGTGGCCGAGCGGCTGCAGAGAGAGCTGGCCGTCATCGCCGAGATGGGCCTGTCGGCGTACTTCATCGTGGTCTGGGACCTAATCCGCCACGCCCGGGAGATGGGCATCCGGGTGGGCCCGGGGCGGGGGTCGGCGGCCGGGTGCTGCGTCGCCTACTGCCTGCGCATCGTCGACGTGGACCCCATTCGCTACGGGCTGCTGTTCGAGCGCTTCCTCAATGCCGGGCGCAAGGAGATGCCCGACATCGACATGGACTTCGACGAGCGCTATCGCGGCGCGATGATCCGCTACGCAGCCGACAAGTACGGCTCCGACCACGTGGCCCAGATCGTCACCTTTTCCACCATCAAAGCCCGGGCGGCGGTGCGCGACGCCGCTCGGGTGCTCGGCTATCCCTACGCGGTCGGCGACCGCATCGCCAAGGCCATGCCTCCGTTGGTCATGGGCCGCGATACGCCGCTGGCCGGCTGTTTGGAGTTGGTCCCCGGCCACGAGGACGGCTACAGGGCGGCGGCCGAGCTAAGAGGCATCTACGAGGCCGACCCCGATGCCCGCAAGGTCATCGACGTGGCCCGCGGCCTGGAGGGCCTCCGCCGCCAGGACGGCATCCACGCTGCCGCGGTGGTGATCACCCGCGAGCCGCTCACCGAGTACCTGCCCGTGCAGCGCAAGCCCGAGGCGGGCGGCGACCCAGCCGACGCTCCCATCGTCACCCAGTACGAGATGAACGGCGTGGCCGACCTCGGTCTGCTGAAGATGGACTTCCTGGGCATTCGCAACCTCACCGTGATCGAGCGTGCCCTCGACCTCATCGAGACCTCCACCGGCAGCCGGCCCGACATCGACCACGTGCCCCTCGACGACGAGAAGGTCTTCGCCATGCTGCGCAAGGGCGATTCCATCGGGGTGTTCCAGCTAGAGGGTGGCCCCATGCGGGCCCTCATGCGCTCGCTGGCGCCCACCAGCTTCGACGACATCGGTGCCCTGATCGCCCTCTACCGGCCCGGGCCCATGGCCGCCAACATGCACAACGACTACGCCGACCGCAAGAACGGCCGTAAGCCCATCGAGTGCCTGCACCCCGACCTGGCCGAGGAGCTGGCCGACACCTACGGGCTCATGATCTACCAGGAGCTGTTGATGAAGGTGGCGGCGCGCTTCGCCGGCTACAGCCTTGTGGAGGCCGACAACCTGCGCAAGGCGTGCTCCAAGAAGATCCGTGCCCTCATCGCCATGGAGAGGGAGAAGTTCGTGGCCGGGTGCGAGCGTACCGGCTACGGCGCGGCGGTGGGAACCAAGTTGTTCAACCTCATCGAGCCCTTCGCCGACTACGCCTTCAACAAGAGCCACGCCTATGCCTACGGCATGATCACCTACCAGACCGCCTGGCTCAAGGCCAACCATCCGGTTGAGTACCTGGCCGCCTTGCTCACGTCGATCAAAGACGACAAGGACAAGAGCGCCGTCTACCTGGGCGAGTGCCGGTCGCTCGGCGTCAAGGTCCTCGTCCCCGACGTGAACGAGTCGGCGTCGGACTTCACCACTCGGGAGGGCACCATTCGCTTCGGTCTGTCGGCGGTCCGCAACGTGGGCGAGGGCATCGTCGCCCTCGTCGTGGCCGAGCGCGACAAGTTCGGGCCCTTCTCCGACTTCTACGACTTCTGCGCCCGGGTCGACCCCGGCGTTCTCAACAAGCGGTCGGTCGAGTCGCTCATCAAGGCGGGCGCGTTCGACTCGATGGGCCACCCCCGCCAGGGGCTGCTCAACGCTTTCGAGCGCATCATCGACCGCACCCTGGCCCGCCGCCGCGAGGCCGAGCTGGGCGTGATGAGCCTCTTCGGCGACGCCGACGATCGCGCCGCCAGCCCTGTGCACGACGAGAGGGTGCCCATCGAGGCGGTGGAGCTCGACGACACCCGGCGCCTGGCCTTCGAGAAGGAGATGCTCGGCTTGTACGTGAGCAGCCACCCCCTGCTCAACGTGGCGGGGTCGCTGCAGCGCCACGTTGAGTGCGTCATCAACGACCTGCGGGAGCTTCGCGACGGCGAGTGCCGCTGGGTGGGCGGCGTCGTCACCGGTCTCTCCCGCAAGTACACCAAGCGGGGAGACCTCATGGCCGTGTTCACCCTCGAAGACCTCGACGCCGCGGTGGAGGTGATGGTGTTCCCCCGTACCATGGCCGAGTACGGCTCCCTGCTGGCCGACGACGCCATCGTCTGCGTGAAGGGCCGCCTCGACGGGCGGGAGGAGCCGGCCAAGCTGGTCTGCCTCGAGGTGAAGCGGCCCGAGGTGTCCTGCGATCCCCATCCTCCCGTGCGCATAAAGATCAGCCCCAACGCGGTGACCGAGTCGATGCTCGACCGGCTCAAGGTGGTGCTGCGCGACCACCCCGGCGAGTCCCAGGTGCTGGTGCACTTCGGCAGCACCGTCCTGCGCCTCCCCGAGCAGTTTGGCGTCGACTCTCGCAACGGCCTGTACGCCGAGTTGCGGGTTCTGCTGGGACCGAACGGCCTGGTGGCCTAGTCTGTAGGGAGCAAACCGCCAGGACACTGGAGTGCACAACGCCGATGCCCATCGAGGTCGACACCAAGGATTGCACCGCTCTGAGCGACTCGGAGCTGTCGGAGATGGCCGACCTGTGCGCTGAAGCAGGCGTGGGGTGGGACGTCGGCCTGCTGTCCAAGCAGTGCGAGGAGTGGGTGCTCGTCACCCAGGTGCACGAGCGCGGCCGCCTGGCCGGCTTCTCGTTCGCCACGTTGGAGCGCATCGGGGGCACGCCCAGCGTGTTGGTGGGGCTGGCCTCGGTGCGGCGGGGACCCCGTCAAGAGGCCGTGCTCGAGGCGCTGATCGGCGACCAGCTCCGGCGGGCGGTGCTTGCCTTTCCCGACGAGGACGTGCTGGTGGGCACCCGCCTCTCTGACCCCGCCGCCTTCGCCGCTTTCGCCGGCCTCGACGACATCGTTCCTCGCCCCGGCCACAAGGCCACTGGCGAGGAGAGAGCCTGGGCCCGCCGCCTGGCCAAGCGTTTCGGCGCCGAGGGGCGGGTCGACGACCGCACGTCGGTGCTGGAAGGCACCGGCGACCCTGCCCTAGTGCTCGACTACCAGGGCTCCGAGGCCGCCGACGTCGACGGCGAGGTAGCCGCCTTCTTCGAGCCGCTAGCTCGTGGCCGGGGTGATGCGCTCGTCGCCTTCGGCTGGGCCATGGCCGAGAACCTCGCCGCCCTGGCCGACTGAGCCGCCCACGGCGGCGAGCCCGGCGGGCGGCGCTCTAGCCTCCAGGGGGTGATGCCACCGGAGGCCCGCAAAGCGCGAGAAGTTGCGGTCGGCCGAGTACCAGGCTGCGCCCCGCTCCATGGCCACCGCCGCCAGGTAGGCGTCGGGCAGCAGGTTGCCCCGGGCGTCGGACGAACGGCACAGCCGGGTACCGGTTGCAGTCCTGCCCAGGCGACTGAGATCAGCCACCAGGCAGCAAGGCGGCGACCACCTTGTAGCAGTAGCCGTTGTGGGGCGGGCTGAGCACCACCAGGAGGCGCCGTACCCGGTGGCCGAGCAGCTGCTCGAGGTCGCGGCTCGAGTAGCGGGGCCAGCCCACCTCGCGGAGGCGGGCCCCGAGGCGGCGGTCGGCCAGGGGCAGCGCCAAGTTGGTGCCTCTCCACCCGAAGCGGCAATCGAAGCCGAGCGGCTCCCGCCGCACCTGAGGGCCGGCCACCATCTCGACCAGGGTCACCGATGGACGGTCGCCGGCCAGCGTCCAGTACGGAGCGGCGGGGCCGGCCAGGTCGAGCAGGTGGCGACCGCGGGGGTGCTGGAGCGGTAGCAGCCACCGCTCGGCTCTCCGGGGGGTGAGCCGGCCTTGGCAGCGGGGGGGTCGCTCCAGCACCACCGTCTCGGGCCGCGATACGTCGGGCGGGGCGGCAGACGTCGCAATCTGGCCGCTTACGACGTCAAAGGCCGACAGTGGGCCGTCGTCGCCGTGATAGGTGGCCCGCACGAACGCCCCCGACTCGAGGTCGACCCCGACGCACCCTCCGCCGTCGGCAGCCAGCACCAGCATCCGAAGCTCCGCCCCAGCCACGGCCACACGACACGGCAGGACAGCCGTCATGAAGCAATGGTGCCGCTTCTGCAGCTCCCGGTGGTGGATGGTCGGGCCCGCGGAGACCACCATGGCGGGATGGAGCTCGATCGGGTACTGGCCCGCAGGCGGATGGTGCGCAACTTCGAGGATCGCCCGTTGGTGGCTGACATGGTCGACCGATTGGTCGGGGCCGCCCTTCGTGCCCCGTCGGCCGGCTTCGCCCAGGGCGTCGACCTGCTGGTGCTGGAGGGGTCCGAGCAGACCGGGCGGTTCTGGGCGGCGTGCCCGGCGCCACCAGGCAGCGAGGCCCGCTCCTGTCGCCCCGGTGTGCTGCAGGCCCCGCTGCTGATCGTGGTCCTGTCGTCGGAGCGGGTGTACCGAGATCGCTATGCCGAACCCGACAAGGCATGGTCGGGCCTGGCTGAGGGCCCTTGGCCGGTGCCGTACTGGCACGTCGACGCGGCCTTCGCCGCCCTACTGGTGCTGTTGACCGCGGTCGACGAGGGGCTGGGCGCCCTGTTCTTCGGCGTCTCCGACACCGCTGGGCTGCGGGCCGCCTTCGGCATCCCCGGCGAGTACACGCCTGTCGGCGTGGTGGCGGTCGGCCACGCCCTCGCCGAACGCCCCTCGGCGTCGTTGACCCGTGGCCGCCGCCCCGCCCAACAGGTCGTGCACCGAGGCCGGTGGTAGGCCTTCCTCAGCGGAGCTGAGCGGCGAGCTCCTCGGGATCGCTCGTCGGCGCCTGGCAGGCGTAGTCGCGACACACATAGGCCAGCCCCTCCTGGCGGTTGTCGAACAGGGGTGAGGGATAAGGCTCGCCCCAGGCCAGCACCGCCGCCGGCAGCCACCGGTGGTGCACCACCTCCACCAGGTCGGGCCGGTCGCCGGTGACCGCCACCTCCACCATGGGCTCGGCACCCAGCTCGACGGCCCCCAGCAGGTGGCAGAAGGCGGCCGGATGTTGTCGGACGGGCTCGGCCACGAGGGCGACGATCATCTCCGCTCGTTGTCGATAGCGCTCGTCGCCTACGAGGGCGCCGAGACGGCGGAGGGCCACCGCGGCGGCGCCGTTGGCCGATGGCACGGCGTTGTCGACAACGTCCTTGGTGCGGGCGATGAGGCGCTCGGCGTCGGCCCCGGTGGTGAACAGGCCGCCGTTGGCGTCGTCCCAGAAGAGCTCCAGCATGGCGTCGGCGGCGGTGCGGGCCTCGGCCGCCCAGCGGGCTTCGCCGGTGACCTCGGCCAGGCGAGTGAAGGCGTCGACCATCGCCGCGTAGTCGGCGGCATAGGCGAGATGGGAGGCGCGACCGCCTTGCCACGACCGCAACCAGCGACCGCCGGGGGCCCGCAGGGCGCCGAGAAGGAAGTCCCCGCCGGCCCGGGCGTCGGCCAGCCAGTCGGCCCGCCCGGTGGCGGCAGCCGCCTGGGCCAGAGCCGAGATGAACAGGCCGTTCCACTCCGTCAGCACCTTGTCGTCGAGGCCGGGTCGCACCCTCTTGTCGCGTGCTGCCAGCAGGGCCAGGCGGGCCCGCTCGACGCTTTGGGGACGGGCCAGATCCCCCCGTGCCGGTCGGTGGAGGATGTTGGTCCCTTCGAAGTTGCCCGCTTCGGTGACACCCCACCACGCCGCCGCCTCGGGGGCGTTGTCGCCGGCTAACGCGTCGATCTCGGCCTTCGACCACACGTAGAACTTGCCCTCCACCCCTTCGGAGTCGGCGTCCTCGGAGGAGAAGAAGCCGCCATCGGGGTGGCGTAGGTCGCGCCGCACGTAGTCGACGGTCTCGGTGAGCACCTGGAGATGGCGGGTCTCGGCGGTGAGCTGCCAAGCGTGGAGGTAGGCGCGTATCAACAGGGCCTGGTCGTAGAGCATCTTCTCGAAATGGGGCGCCAGCCACTGCCGATCTACTGAATATCGATGGAACCCTCCGCCCAGGTGGTCGTATATGCCGCCCGCGGCCATGGCGTCGAGAGTGGTCGTGGCCATGTCCAGTGCATCGACACAGCCTTCTCGCGCGTGCAGGCGCAGCAGGAGCTCCAGGGTGTCGGCCTGGGGGAACTTGGGAGACCGTCCGAAGCCTCCCCACTGGGCGTCGAACGAGTCCGCCAGGGACTCCTTGGCGCGCCGGGCCGCCTCCAGCCCGGGCCGGTCGCCGCCGCCGGGCCTCAGCTCGGCCATGCGCCCGAGGGCACCGCGCAGCTGTGAGGCCTGCTTGGTGACGTCGTCGCGCCGGTGCTGCCACGCCTCGGCCACTGCCCGGCACACCTGCACGAAGGCGGGCATGCCCGATCGAGGCTCGGGGGGGAAGTAGGTGCCCCCGTAGAATGGCTCTGCCTCCGGGGTGAGGAACATGGTCATGGGCCAGCCCCCGTGGCCGGTCATGGCCTGCACCGCCTCCATGTAGACGGCGTCGACGTCGGGCCGCTCCTCGCGGTCGACCTTCACCGGCACGAACGCCTCGTTGACCACCGCCGCCGCGGCGGGGTCCTCGAAGGACTCGTGGGCCATGACATGGCACCAGTGGCAGGCGGCGTAACCGATCGAGAGCAGGATGGGGCGGTCCTCGGCGCGGGCCCGGGCGAAGGCTTCCTCGCTCCAGGGGTACCAGTCGACAGGGTTGTCCTGGTGCTGTCGGAGATAGGGGCTGGTCTCGCCGGCCAGACGGTTCATGCCCGGAGCGTAGGTGCCCGGGCAGTCAGCGCGGCGTGTCGCAGGCCGGGCAGCGGGGATAGGCCCGGGAGATCGACCGGCCACAGGCCCGACAGCAGGTCGTTGTGACCTGGCCGCGGCGCACCCGTGCCACCGCCGACCACAACATGCCGCCCACCGCCACCAGGAGGAGCACCTCGGCGGCGTCGCCCACCAGGGAAGCTGCCATCGCCCCGCCCCGCGGGCTACTTGAACCAGATGCGCTGGTAGTCGCGGCTCTGGGGATGGATGAGCAGGGCCACCAGGGCCACCTCGAACAACAGGGTGAGGAGCTCGGTGCCGGCCAGCGGGTTACCGAGGTAGTAGAAGCGGGCAACGAACGGAAGTACGGCCATGGCGATGGCGAGGATGTACCCCCACTTGTGCTCGTTGGCGATGCCGTAGCCTGCACCGGCCTGGCCGACGACGAACACCAGCCCGAGGGGGCCGAAGCCGCCACCCAGCACCGAGGCCAGGAGCTCGAAGAAGGCATTGAGGTAGAGCAGGAACACGGCGATCTGCAGGGTCTGGGGCTGCGCCGGGTTCAGGAAGCGCCGGTCTGACATGGCCCACAGTGTGGCAGGCCCTGCCACCGTGCTGGTGCGCTGACTCGCGCCATTACCCCCCAGCGGGGGTCTTGGCGCGAGCGGGTGCGCCGATCGCCGCCAACTGGCCGCAGGCTGCGTCGATGTCGGTGCCCCGGTTGCGCCTGATGGTGGCGTTCACCCCCAGGGCCGCCAGCCGGTCGCGGAACGCACGGACGCTCTTGGCCGGCGTTCCCCGAGTCGGATACCCGGGGGTGGGGTTGAGGGGGATGAGGTTGACGTGGGCGGCGAGAGGTCGGGCCAGGTCGGCCAGCTCGATGGCGTCGGCCGACCTGTCGTTGATGCCGTCGATCAGCGCCCACTCGAAGGACAGCCGCCGGCCCTTGGCCTCGGTCCAGGCCTGGCAGGCCTCCATCAGCAGGCCCAGGGGCCAGCGCCGGTTGACGGGCACCAGCTCGTCACGTAGGGCGTCGTTGGCGGCGTGCAGTGACACCGCCAAGTTCACCGGCAGCCTCTCGGTCGCGAGCCGGCGGATACCTGGCACCAGGCCGACGGTGGACACCGTGATGTGGCGGGCGGAGATGGCCAGGTCGCCGTGCAGGCGCTCGACCGCGGCCCAGGTGGGCCTGTAGTTGGCCAGGGGCTCGCCCATGCCCATGAACACCACGTTGGACAACCGCCGGGGCAGGGCGGCCCGGCGGGCCCTCACCACCTGCTCGACGATCTCCCCGGCGCTCAGGTGGCGCCGGAACCCGGCCTGGCCGGTGGCGCAGAAGCCGCACGCCATGGCGCAGCCAGCTTGGGTGGACACGCACACGGTCGCCCGATCGGGGTAGTGCATCAGCACTGTCTCAACCGCGGGGCCGTCGGGCAGGGCCCACAGCCACTTGGTGGTGTCACCCGCGTCGTTGACCGACGTGGCCCCGAGGGCCAGACCAGGCGGCAGCGCGGTGGCCAGCCGGCGGCGCAGGCCCACGGGCAGATCGGTCATCTCCATCGGCGCCCGGCCCAGATGAAGGCCGCGCCAGACCTGGGTCATCCGGAACGGCGGTTCACCGGGCAGGAGGCTGGCCAGCTCGGCAGGCGTCAGATCGAGGGCTACTGGCACTACCCGATGATGGACCACCCGCTAACGGTCAGGGGAACAGGGCTGACACTTACTAGGTTTGCGGGAGCATCATGGCCCAACAGTCCGACGATCCCCCGCGCCCCGCCGGCACCTCGTCCCCCGCGGAGGTGGTGCTGCCGCCACCGCCGGAGCCGCATCACCGCAACGTGCAGGGGGGTGCGGCTCGGGCCGCCGTCTTCGGCATGAGCGACGGGCTGGTGTCCAATGTCGCCCTCATCCTGGGCGTGGCGGGTGCCCATCCGGCGGCCGGTGTGGTCCGTTTGGCCGGCCTGGCCGGCCTGATCGGAGGCTCCGTTTCCATGGCGGCCGGCGAGTACATCTCCATGACCGCCCAGAACGAGCTCATGGAGCGGGAGCTGGAGATGGAGCGTCTGGAGCTCAAGCGCCATCCCGAGTACGAGCACGCCGAGCTGGTCCAGCTCTACCGGTCCCGCGGCATCGACGAAGCGGTAGCCGAGGACCTGGCCAGGGTGCTGATGCGCGACCCCGAGGTGGCCCTCGAGACCCACGCCCGCGAGGAGCTGGGCATCGACCCCACCTCCATGGGCTCACCGGTGGCGGCGGCGGTCTCGTCGTTCCTGGCCTTCGCCGGCGGAGCCGTGCTCCCGTTGTTGCCCTGGTTCTTCGGAGCGGGCACGGCCGCCATCGTCGTCTCGGTGGTGATCGGCATCGTGGCCGCCCTGGTGGTTGGCGCCGCTCTGGCCCGTTTCACCGGCCGCTCCGCGTCGCGGTCGGCACTCCGCCAGCTGGTGTGGTCGGCCATCCCGGCCGCCGTCACCTATGCCATCGGCTCGGTAGTTGGCATAGGGGTGGGATGAGCATCGGCCTCCACGTCGGCCGTGTAGGCACGGTCGACGTGGTCGACGCTGAAGCCGAGGCTCTGGTAGAGGCGTAGGGCCGCCACGTTGTCTCCGTCGACGTAGAGCATCGCGGTGGTGAGGCCTCGGGAGGCCAGGCAGTCGAGGCCGGCCAGGGCGAGCGACCGGCCCAGTCCCAGGCCCTGGAAGTCGGGGTCGACGGCTATCACGTAGATCTCGCCCAGGGGCGGATCGTGGCCGGCGTGCACCTTGGTCCAGCAAAAGCCGGCCAGGCGGCCGTCGCGCTCGTGCAGGAGGAAGCCGGCGGGATCGAACCAGGGCTGGGCCTCCCGGTCGGCGACAGTGGCCAGGTCCCAGCCGCCTTGTTCGGGGTGCCAGCGGAAGGCCCGGTTGTTGACCTCGAGCCAGGCTTTCTCGTCGTGGCCGGGCCGGAAGGGGCGTACGGCCCACCCAGGGCGTTCGCCGCCAACGGGAAGCGGGCGCCGCAGCTGGCGTAGCTCCCGGCCCCGGGCCAGGCCGGTGGCGGCGGCGATGCGGTCGTGCTCGGGCCGGGGCTTGGGCACCCACAAGTGGACATGGCCTCCGCCCTCGGCCCGCATCACCGCCAGGGCCGCCTCCACCAGGGTCGCTCCGATCTCGTCGTCGGAGCCGCGGTGGTGCGGATCGACGACGAACTCCAGGGCCCATTGCGCCCCGTTGCCCTCTCGGGTGAGCTGGGCGTAGCCCACGGGGTGGTCGTGTCCCGGCTCCCAGGCCACCAGCCCGGCGAAGCCGCGGCGGCCGCCGTGGACCATGTCGAGCCACTGGTGCTCTCCCAGGGGGGCGTGGCCGTCGACCTTGGTAGCCACCTCGAGGAGCTCGGAGACGGCGGCGATGTCGCCCCGGCCCATCTGCCTCTTGACTTCCAGGCGGGCCACCACCGCAGGGTACCGGCGACCGTAGGCTTGGTCGATGGGGCTACCAATGCGTTCGGGCCACGCAGGCAAGCCGCGCACACCGGGGGGCCGGGCCAGGAAGACGGTCGCCCGCTTGGCGTCCGTGTACCCGGGGACGGTCACCGAGCTGTGTGCCCTGGCCCACCAAGGGCCCTTCCAGCTGTTGGTGGCCACCATCCTGTCGGCTCAGTCCACCGACGAGGGGGTGAACCGGGTGACGCCAAGTGTGTTCGAGTCGTGGCCCACACCGGCCGACCTGGCTGCCGCCGACACCCGCGAGGTGGAACAGGCGATCCAGACCCTGGGGCTCTTCCGCTCCAAGGCCCGTGCCCTGGTGGGCATGGCGGCCGCCCTGGTGGAGCGATTCGACGGCCAGGTCCCTTCGGCCATGGACGACCTGGTCAGCCTGCCCGGGGTCGGTCGCAAGACGGCCAACGTGGTGCGCAGCGTGGGTTTCGGCTTGCCCGGTCTGCCCGTCGACACCCATGTCGGCCGCCTGGCCCGGCGCCTCGGGCTCACCACCGAGACGGACCCGACCAAGGTGGAGTCCGACCTCAACGCCGCTATCGCCCCTGGGGAGCGGGGAACGTTGAGCCTGCGTCTCATCCTCCACGGGCGTCGGGTATGCCTGGCCCGCGCCCCCCGCTGCGCCGTCTGCGTGTTGGCCGACTACTGCCCGTCGGCGGTCGTCGGAGCTGTGGCCGAGGGCGGGAACAACAGGAGCGGGAAGGGCGTTACATTGGGCACGAGGGACCAGGTTCCCGCCACCTAGGTCCCCGGAGGCGGTCTACGGGTTCCGCCGCCCGAGCCGCCCGCCGACGGCGCCCCCTCGGGGCGCCGTCAGGCGCGTGTCGTCACCTGCGCAGGGCGTCGGAGACGGTAATCAGGCGGCGGGCGGCTTCGGCCAGTGACCGTTCGGTCTCGTACAGCTCCTGGGACACGCTCACCGAGCCTCGGGTGCCGGTGGCCACCCGGTCGTCGTCGGTGCCCGCCGACTCCTCGGCCATGCCCGAGACCCGGCGCATCAGGTCGTCGACGGTGGCGGCCATCGACGACAGCTCGGAGCAGCGCGCTTCGGGTGTCTGCACCGGACCGGTCTACCAAATCTCCCTCCTCGGGAGGCACAGGTAGGATCGCGGCGATGCTCACCCGTCTCGACCTACGGGGCGCAGACGGGGATCTTCGAGCCCGCCTGCCCCGTCGCCCCGCTCCCGGCCCCGGCCCGGTCGAGGCGGTGCGCGAGATCCTGGGCGCAGTGGAGGCGCGGGGCGACACCGCGGTGCGGGAGTACACGGCCCGCTTCGACGGGGTGGTCGTGGACGACCTCCGAGTGCCCGCCGCCGCCCTCGAGTCAGCGCTGGCCGAGACTCCGGCCGAGCTCCGGCGTGCGCTGGAGACCGCCCGGGACTCCATCGCCGCCTTCCACCGTGAGCAGGTGCGAGTCGACAGCTGCCACGAACGCGACGGCGTTGTGGTCCGAGAGCTCCGCCGCCCGGTCACCAGGGCTGGTCTCTACGTGCCGGGTGGCCGGGCCCGCTACCCCTCCACTGTTCTCATGACCGCGGTACCCGCCCGGGTGGCCGGTGTGGCCGAGCTGGTCCTGTGTGTCCCCCCCGATCCCGACGGCAGCGTGGCCGCAGTCACCCTGGCGGCGGCGGCTCTGGCGGGGGTCGACGAGGTGTATCGCTGCGGGGGTGCCCAGGCAGTGGGCGCCATGGCCTACGGCACCGAGACCATCCGGGCCGCCGACGTCATCGTCGGCCCCGGCAACGTCTACGTGTCGGTGGCCAAGCGCGAGGTGGCCTCGTCGGGCCTGGTGGGCATCCCGTCGGGCTACGCGGGGCCATCCGAGGTGGTGGTGGTTGCGGACGAGACCACGCCCGTGGCCCTGGCCGCCATCGACGTCGTCGTGCAGGCCGAGCACGGCCCCGACGGGCTGGCCTGGCTGGTCACATGGTCGCCCGAGATGGCCGACGCCGTCTCCGCCGAGGTTGCGAGCCTGGTAGCCGAATCGCCCCGGCGGGCCGACCTCGAGGCCACGCTGGACGGCGGTGGTTACGCCGCCGTCGTGGACGGCCCTGAGCAGGCCCTGGCGGTGGCCAATGTCATTGCTCCCGAGCACCTGCAGCTCATGTGCGCCGATGCCGAGGAGCTCCTGCCCCTGGTGCGCAACGCGGGGGCGGTGTTCTGCGGGACGTCGGCGCCGGCGGCCATCGGCGACTACGTGGCGGGGCCCAGCCATGTCCTGCCTACGGCAGGGTCAGCCCGCTTCTCGAGCGGCCTAAGTGTCGACGACTTCATCCGCAGCGTCCACGCTGTCACCCTGGACGAGGTCGCCCTGGCCCGGCTGGCCCCTCACGTGGTGGCCATCGCCGAGGCCGAGGGGCTGGCGGCCCACGCCGCATCGGTGACCCTAAGGGGCGCCCTCGCGGCCGAGCGGTCGTGAACGCTCTGCCGGTCCGTGACGACCTGGTCGCCCTGGCCGGCTACCACTCGCCCCAGGTCAGTGTCGACGTCCGCCTCAACACCAACGAGTCGCCTTACCCGCCACCGGGGGGGTGGCGCGCCGCTTTGGTCGAGGAACTGGCCACGGTGGCTTTCCACCGCTACCCCGACCGCGGGGCCATCGCCCTGCGCCGGGCCCTGGCCGCGCACCATGGGATCATGCCCGAGCAGGTCTACGCGGCCAACGGGTCCAACGAGGTGCTGCAGGCCCTCTGCCTGGCCTATGGCGGTCGCGGCCGGACCGCCGCCGTCTTCGAGCCCACCTATGCCCTGCACTCCCACATCGCCCGCCTCACCGGGACGGCGGTGGCCGTCGGGGAACGTCGAAGCGATTTCACCGTCGACCTAGATGAGGTCCGCCGGGTACTACGCGAGGCCGAGCCAGCCATCTGCTTCTTGTGCTCGCCCAACAACCCCACTGGCACCGTCGACCCACCTGAGGTGACGGACGCTGTCATGGCTGCCGCTCCTGGCCTGGTGGTCGTCGACGAGGCCTACGGCCAGTTCGCTCCCCACTCGGCCATGGGCTCGGTGTCCGAGCAAACCAATCTGGTGGTGGTGCGCACCTTCTCCAAGACGTGGGCCTTGGCCGGGCTACGGCTCGGCTACTGCGTGGCGCCCTCCCGCGTGGTGGCTGCGCTCGAGGCGGTCACCCTGCCCTACCACCTCGACGCCGCCAAGCAGGCGGCCGGGCGGCTGGCTCTCGGATACCAGGCAGAGATGGAGTCACGGGTGGCCGCCCTGGTGGCCGAGCGGGAGCGCCTGGCGGGAGCCTTGGGCCAGTTTGCCGTCGACGTGTGGCCCTCGGGTGCCAACTTCTTGCTCTTCCGGCCTCGATCACGGGCGGGTGCCGACGTGTGGCAAGCCCTGGTCGACCGTTCGGTGCTGGTGCGCAACTGCGCCTCGTGGCCCCGCCTCGACGGCTGCCTCCGAGTCACGGTGGGCACGCCCGCGGAGGACGATGCCTTCCTCGCCGCCCTCGCCGAGGCGTTGGCGTGAACCGGGGCGCGAGCCGGTCCCGGGTGACCAAAGAGACGGCGATCGAGATCGACCTGCGCCTCGACGGCATGGGCTCGGCCACGGTCGACACCGGGTTGCCCTTTTTCGACCACATGCTGTCCCAGTTGGGCAAGCACGGCGGGTTCGACCTCACCCTCACGGCTCGGGGCGACCTCCAGGTAGACGCCCACCACACCGTGGAAGACGTCGGCATCGTCCTCGGCGAGTGCCTCGCCGATGCCCTGGGCGACAAGGCGGGGGTCCGCCGCTTCGCCTCGATCTGCCTGCCCCTCGACGAGGCCCTCGTCGAGGTCGCCCTCGACCTGTCGGGGCGGCCCTACCTGCACTACGCGGTGGAACCCGGCGCCGAGCCGCTGGGCTCACCGCCTTTCGACCCCCAGCAGGCCGAGGAGTTCTGGCGGGCCTTCGCCACCTCCGCCGCCCTCACCCTCCACATCGACCTGCGCCGGGGGAAGAACCCCCACCACATCCTGGAGGCATCGTTCAAGGCGGTGGCGCGGGCCCTGCGCGACGCAGTGCGGATGGAGGGCACCGGGGTGCCGTCCACCAAGGGTCAGTTGTGACACCGGGTCGGACCAGGCAGTGATCGCCGTCCTCGACTACGGCATCGGCAACCTCCGGTCGGCCCAGAAGGGCCTCGAGAAGGTAGGGGCAGACGCCCGCCTCACCGCTGACCCGGCGGTGGTAGCCGCTGCCGATGGCATCGTGCTTCCCGGTGTGGGGGCGTTCGGGCCGTGCATGGCAGCACTGCGCGGCGCCGGCCTTGAAGGGCCGGCCACCGACGCCATAGGCCGCGGCGTGCCCTTCCTCGGTATCTGTGTCGGCATGCAGATGCTCTACGAGGGCTCCGAGGAGGATGCCGACACGGCCGGCATGGGAGTGCTGCCCGGCACCGTGCGCCGCCTACCCGGAGGCGTGAAGCGCCCGCAGATGCAGTGGAACCGCCTCGACCTCATCGCCGAGACACCACTGTTGGACGGGCTCGGCGACCCTGCCTGGGTCTACTTCGTCCACTCCTACGCGCCCGAGCCGTCACCCGAGGTGGTGGCCACCTGCGACTACGGGGGTCCCGTAGTCGCGGCTGTGGCTAGGGGGAGCCTGTGGGCCACCCAGTTCCACCCCGAGAAGTCGAGCACCACCGGGCTGCGCTTGCTGGCCAACTTCGCGGCAGCCGCGGCTGCTTGAGCCTGCCCGTGGAGCTCTTCCCGGCCATCGACCTGCGGGGCGGACGGTGCGTGCGCCTCTACCAGGGCGACTACGACCGCGAGACGGACTACGGCACCGACCCCGTCGCCGTGGCCCGAGCCTTCGCTGCCGCCGGAGCCCGTTGGGTCCACGTCGTGGACCTCGACGCGGCTCGCACCGGCGTGGGTGAGAACCGCGACACCGTGGCAGCCATCGCCCGCGCTCTGGCTCCCGACGTGGCTGTGCAGGCGGGCGGGGGCATCCGTGACCATGGGTCGGCCGAGGCCCTGTGGGCCGCGGGCGTAGCCCGGGTGGTGCTGGGCACCGCCGCGGTGGAGAGCCCGACCCTCGTAGCCGAGCTGGCCGGTGCGGGCCCGGTGGCGGTGGGTTTCGACGTGCGTGACGGCGAGGTGGCAGTTCGAGGGTGGACCGAGGGATCGGGCCGCTCGTTGACCGACGTGCTGGTCGGACTGGCGGGGCTCGGCGTGGATGCGGTGGTCGTCACCGAGATCGGCCGTGACGGCACCCTGGCCGGTCCCGATCTCGAGCTGTTCGCCCAGGTGCTGGAAGCCACGGCCGATCCGTTCGGCCACGGAGGCGGCCTGGCCGTGGTGGCGTCGGGCGGGGTAGGCACGCTCGCCGACCTGGTCGCCCTGGCCACGCTGGAGGCGGGTGGCCGCCGCCTCGAAGGGGTCATCGTGGGCAAGGCCCTGCACGACGGGGTGTTCACGGTGGGAGAGGCGGTGGCGGCATGCAGAGCGTCCGGGTGATCCCCTGCCTCGACGTTGACGCCGGCCGGGTCGTGAAAGGGGTGCGCTTCGTCGACCTCGCCGACGCCGGCGACCCGGTTGAGCTGGCGGCCCGCTACGACGCCGAGGGAGCCGACGAGGTGGTGTTCCTCGACATCACCGCATCAGCCGATGCCCGCCAAACCATGGTGGAGGTGGCCACCCGGGCGGCCGAGGAGGTGTTCATTCCGCTCACCGTGGGCGGCGGGGTGCGCACCACCGACGACGCCCGGGCCCTGCTGCGGGCGGGGGCCGACAAGGTGGGGGTGAACACTGCGGCGGTGGCTCGTCCCGACCTCGTCGCCGAGCTGTCCCGGGAGTTCGGGGCCCAGTGCGTGGTGGTGGCCATCGACGCCCGCCGCTCGCCCGACGGCGGCTTCGAGGTGTTCACCCACGGCGGGCGATCCGCCACCGGCATCGATGCGGTGGAATGGGCAGCCGAATGCGAACGCGGCGGCGCCGGTGAGATCCTGCTCACGTCGATGGACCGCGACGGCACCCGCGACGGTTATGACGTCGAGCTCACCCGGGCCGTCACCGACGCCGTCGGCGTACCGGTGATCGCCAGCGGCGGTGTCGGCACGCTCGACCACCTGGTGGAAGGTGTGGTCGACGGCGGTGCCGACGCGGTGCTGGCCGCCTCCATCTTCCACTTCGGCGAGGTCACCATCCGCCAGGCCAAGGAATACCTGGCTTCCCGGGGGCTGGTGGTGCGGCCCGCGTGAAGGGTTGACCCCCCCCGATGAGAGGCTGCGGCTCTAGAGACCAGGCAGGTGGGCGGCCCTTAGAGAGGAGATGTCGCCGCGGTTGTCGACGGCCTTGGCCGGGCGCCGTCGCTTTGCGAGCAGGCACCCGGTCGTTTGGCGACGGGGTCACCGCCGTCGGTGACTTGACATGGGAACACATGTTTGGTAACCTAACGCCAGCATCACTTCCCCCTGGTTGTACGGTCGTGTCAAGGAGTTGCCGTGTCGGGCGAGAGCGGGGTGGTGGCCAGGCTGGCCGGTGTCATCGACGAGCTGGTTGCCACCGAGCCAGCAGTGGTTGGCGACGGTGACACGGTGGTGGCCCTTCACCGCCAGCTCGAGCGCCTGGGAGCGGTAACGACCCGGGCCACCGGGGCCTTCGATGCCTCGGGACAGTGGCAGACGACCGGAGCGCGCTCGGCCGCGGCATGGGTGGCTACCCGCACTAACATGCCCATGCCCACCGCTCGGCGGCGGGTGCGCCTGGGCCGGGCGTTGCGCCACATGGCGGCGGCGGAGGCGGCGTGGCTCGCCGGCGACGTCGGCGACGCCCAGGTGGGCCTGCTGGCCCGGGCCCGCACCCCAGCCACTGCCTCGGCGTTCGACCGTGACGAGGCCGATCTGGTCCAAGACGCCCGCCGCCTGCGTTTCGCCGACTTCGCCCGAGTCATCGCCTACTGGCTGCTGCGAGCCGATCCCGACGG
>JBPCJQ010000084.1:0-5744 GCA_051005135.1 Acidimicrobiales bacterium | reverse complement strand
TTGTGGGTGCTGATAGGCGTCGGGCAACCCGAAGGCGGCCAAGCGTTCTTCGACCGTGGTGTCGGGAGGTGTTGGCGCGGTCGGGGGGCTCTTCCCCCCGACTGCCCCCCGAAATCCTTCCGCGTTTGGGCTACGCAAGCCGGCCAGGAGGGCGTCGAGCAGGGGCCGGAAGAACAGGTGCTCGTGGATGGAGCGCACCGCGGCCTGCTGGCGGTGAAGGTAATGGACGAGCAGCTCGCCAGCGGTGCCATCGACGTTGTCGCGGTAGCCCATGACGCGAGCCAGGCGGTCGAGGGCGGCCGTGTCGTTGGGCAGCACATGCACCTGTTGCTCGTGCAGGAGCTGGAGGCGGTGCTCGACGGTGCGCAGCAAACGGTAAGCGTGGTCGAGGGCGCGGGCGGCGCCGACCTCGACATAACCGCCGTGGCCCAGCTCGGCGAGCGCATCGAGGGTGGTGGGAGAGCGCAGGGCCGGGTCTTGGCCGCCGTGGACGAGCTGGAGGAGCTGCACGGCGAACTCGATGTCGCGGATCCCGCCTCGTCCCCGCTTGACCTCACGGTCGGCCAGCCGCTTGCGGGCCAGCTCCCCCTCGGCTCTCGCCTTCATGGTGCGCACCGCCCGAAGGTCGTCTGACGTGAAGGGGCGGTTCCACAGATGCTCGGCAGCGCGGGCCGAGAACGCCGCTCCAAGACCGGGATCGCCGGCGACGGGCCGGGCCTTGAGGAGGGCCTGGAACTCCCAAGTGTGGGCCCAACGGCCCCAGTAAGCCTCGTAGGAGGCCAGCGAGCGCACGAGGGGGCCGTCGCGCCCCTCGGGGCGGAGGTCGACGTCGACCCGGAAGCAGGTGCGGGCCACCTCGAGCACTTCCCGGGCGTCGCGCTCCCCGGCGGCGGGGCTGTCGGCCACGAACATGACGTCGATGTCGCTGGAGTAGTTGAGCTCGGCCCCTCCGAGCTTGCCCATGCCCACCACCGCCAGGCCCGACGTGCCGACCAGGCCACAGGCCTGCTCCAGCACCTCGTCGGCCATGCGAGCCAGGCCCCTGCCCACCGTCGGCAGATCGTCGATGCCGACCAGGTCTCGGGCAGCGAGGCGCAGCAGCTCCAGGCGCTTCCAACCGCGCAGGTCGTGCGTCGTTGCGCCGACTGGCGGCGGGAGCCGCACGTCCAGATCGGCCAGCACCTCGACGGCGGCTGGCTCCGCCAAGCACAGCTCGGCCAGAGACCGGCTTGCCCCCAACACTGCCACGAGCGCCTCTCGAAGGTGGGGCTGGTCCTCTAGACGGGTGCCGACAAGGGGATCTCGCTCGATGAGCCGCTGGACGGCCACGGCGACGGCGCCCGGATCGGCCGACCGCCCGATGGCGGCTTGGAGGTGTGGTCCGATCATCGAGCCAGCAGTTTCCCAGGGCTGCTATACGATGCGCGCACCATCACGGAGCCAGCACGAAAGGGCCAGTGAACAGGGACCAGCGCTACTCGTCACAGGTGCGCGACCGCCTGTTCATCGGGGGTGAGTGGGTGGCGCCGTCGGGCACGGGCTCGATCGGCGTGGTGGAGGCGGCCACTGAGAAGGTGTTCGCGAGGGTGCCGGAGGGAACGGCGGCCGACGTCGACCGCGCCGTGGCCGCCGCCCGGGCCGCCTTCGGGGGGTGGGCGTCGACGCCCGTCACCCAACGGGCCGCGTGGCTTCGTCACCTCGCCGAGGGCCTGATGGACCGCTCGTCAGAGGTCGGCACCCTGGTGGCCCGGGAGGTGGGCATGCCCATCGCCATGGCCACCCTCATCCAGGCCGCCGCCCCCGCCCTGGTGACGGGCTCCTACGCCGACATCGCCGAGACGTTCGCCTTCGAGGAGCGGGAGGCGGGGTCGCTGGTCGTGCGTGAGCCGGTAGGGGTGGTAGCCGCCATCACGCCGTGGAACTACCCCCTCTACCAACTGGTGTGCAAGGTGGCTCCCGCTCTGGCGGCGGGTTGCACAGTGGTGGCCAAGCCCTCGGAGGTAGCTCCGCTCACCGCCTTCGTGCTGGCCGAGGTCGCCGCCGACGTGGGGCTGCCGCCCGGCGTTCTCAACGTGGTCACCGGCTACGGGCCGGTGGTTGGCGAGGCCCTGGCCACCCGTTCCGAGGTGGACATGGTCTCGTTCACCGGCTCAACCGCCTCCGGCCGCCGGGTGGCGGCGCTGGCCGCGGCATCGGTGAAGCGGGTCACCCTGGAGCTGGGCGGGAAGTCGGCGGCCGTGGTGCTCGACGACGCCGACTTGGAAGAGGCGGTAAGGGCGACGGTCAGCCAATGCTTCCTCAACTCGGGTCAGACCTGCATCGCCTGGAGCCGCCTACTCGTACCTCGTTGGCGCCACGACGAGGCGGTGGCGGTTGCCCGCCGGGTGGTGGGCGAGCTCACGGTCGGTGATCCCCTGGGCGGCCATGCCAGCCTCGGGCCCCTGGCGTCCCGGGCTCAACAGGACCGGGTGCGGGCCTGGATCAGCCGGGGCGTCCAGGAGGGTGCCACCCTGGTCACGGGCGGGCTCGATGTCCCCGAGGGCCTCGAGCGCGGGTTCTACGTGCGGCCCACCGTGTTCGCCGACGTCGGGCCAGACATGGCCCTCGCCCAGGAGGAGATCTTCGGGCCCGTGCTGGCAGTCATGGCCTACGACGACGAGGACGAGGCGGTGGCCATCGCCAACGGCACCATCTACGGCCTCCATGGCGCCGTCTTCTCCGCCGACCGGGGGCGGGGCATGGCGCTGGCCCGCCGTCTGCGCACCGGCCAGGTCGACGTGTGCGGGGGCGGCTACAACCATCTCGCTCCCTTCGGTGGCTACAAGCAGTCGGGCCTTGGCCGCGAGCTGGGCCGCCACGGCCTCGAGGAGTACCTCGAGGTGAAGTCCTTGCAGGGATAACGGACAAGGCATCACCGAAGCCCGCTCACCGAGCGCGGCGTGATGGCCGGCGGCGGTGGCAGGATGGGCCGATGGCGGCCACGCCTCCGGCATCCACCCACCCACCCTCGGAGCGGTCGCGCCAGTTCGCGCTGGCCACCGTGCTGGCCGCCTGCCGCAGCGGCCGCCTCGACCTGACTCAGGCTGAGGAGCGGCTGGACGCCGTCTACCGGGCACGCACGTTCGGGGAGCTGCACGCGGCCATCGCCGGGCTGCCCCATCCACCCGCGCCCCTCGTGCTGCCCACCGACTCTTCGGGAGACCCATGATCACCACCCTGCTCGCCGCCCAGTCCAACGCTGCCGGCGCCGCCGTAGTCGTCGTCGCCATCGTGGTCATCGTCGGGCTGGCCGCCCTGAAGTCGTGCCTGATCGTGGTCACCGAGTACGAGCGGGCGGTGCTGTTCCACTTGGGCCGGGTGAAGATAAACGCCTCGGGGCCGGGCATCGTGTGGCGCATCCCCGGTGTCGACCGGGTGGCCAAGGTCAACCTGCGGGTCGAGGTGGTCGACATCCCGCCCCAGGCGGTGATCTCCAAGGACAACGTCACCCTGAAGGTCGATGCCGTCGCCTACTTCCAGGTGGTCGACCCGGTGCGGGCCACCATCGGTGTCGACAACTTCCGCTTCGCCAGCCAGCGGGTGGCCATGACCAGCCTGCGGTCCATCGTGGGCCGCTTCGAGCTCGACGACCTCCTCGCCCACCGCGACGAGGTCAACGCCGAACTGAAGGCCCAGATCGCCGCCTCCACCGAGGCATGGGGAGTCGAGGTGCGCCAGGTCGAGGTGCGCGACATCACCCTGCCGCCCGAGCTGTTACGGGCCATGGCCCGCCAGGCAGAGGCCGAGCGGGAGCGGCGGGCCAAGGTCATCGCCGCCACCGGCGAGCTGGAGGCCAGCCGGGAGCTGGCCGCCGCGGCCGAGAAGCTGGCCTCGTCGGCGGGGGCCCTTCAGCTGCGTACCCTTCAGACCCTCGCTGAAGTGGCCACCGAGAAGAACTCCACCCTCATCTTCCCCATACCGATCGAGATCCTCGAAGGGCTCCGCCGAGCCACCGGGGGCTGACCCGTTCCCGTCAGCCGTAGCCCCGGTACTGGGGGCACAGCTCGATGAGGGCGGCACCCGTGATCAGCCCGAAGGCCTGTAGGTGGAGCCGGCCGCTCTCGGCGATGATGGTGTTGTCCCTCTTGTCGGCGGTGGGGCCGTACTTGGCATAGGTGGAGCAGACGAAGCGGCCGAACTCCACCACCGCGGCATCGGAGTTCTGGCGCCCGATGTCTTGGTGGACCCTGGCCACGAAGTTGAGCTCGGGCTCCGAGAGGTTGGCGGGCACCTTCGTGGCTGGGGTGGGCCGGTTGACCACATGACGGCCGACCAGCGTTGCCGCCACCACCACAGCCAGGGCGACGAAGAGCCCAACTTGGCGCCTCCTGCCCATCGCGGCCCACCAGGCCCGGCGCCCCAGCCCCTTGTCGCCCTTCCATTGGAACTTGGAGTGATGTTCCTCACCGAGTGGCGGCTTCCCCGGTCGAGGCGTGCCCGGCTCGGGCGGGTACCACTTGCCGTCCGACGCCTCCCACCATCCGGGGCCCTGCCAGGTGTCGCTCACGTTCCCTATCTTTCTCCCTCAGCTCTTGAAGAGGAACTCGGCTTCTTCGTCGTCGAGCAGCAATCCCAGCTCCTCGCGCAACAGCGGGTGGGCGGCGAGGGTGGGGTCGGCGTCGACTATGGCGAAGGCCACCTCGCGGGCTCGTGCCACCCACTCCTTGTCGCGGCGCAACGATGCCAGCTTCAGGTCGCTGCGGCCCTTCTGGCGCGTGCCCAACACGGTGCCCTCACCGCGGATGTCGAGGTCGACCTCGGCCAGCTCGAACCCGTCGGTGGTACGCTCCAGGGCGCTCAGGCGCTCCTCGGCGTCGGGGGTCGTGGCCTCGCCCAGCAGGTAGCACCACGATCGGTCGGCGCCCCGGCCCACCCGGCCCCGGAGCTGGTGGAGCTGCGCCATCCCGAAGCGGTCGGCGTCCTCGATGAGCATCACCGTGGCGTTCGGCACGTCTACTCCCACCTCGATCACCGTGGTGGCCACCAACACGTCGAGCTCGGCGGCCCGGAACGCGGCCATCACCTCCTCCTTGTCCTTGGCCGGCATCTGGCCATGCAGCAGGCCCACCCGCAGCTCGGGCCACACCTCGGTGGCCAGGCGTCGGTGCTCCTCGGTGGCCGAACGGGCCTGGATCCTCTCGGACTCGTCGACCAGCGGGCACACCGTGTAGGCCTGGTGCCCGGCAGCGACCTCTTCAGCCACCCGGCGATGGGCCTCGGCCTCCTCCAGCGGCCCGCGCAGCCACCTGGTCTCGACCGGCGTGCGGCCGGGCGGCAGCTCGTCGAGCACCGTCACGTCGAGGTCGCCGTAGACAGTCATAGCCGCGGTGCGGGGGATGGGCGTGGCCGTCATCACCAGCACGTCGGGGTCGTCGCCCTTGCCCCGCAGGGCGGCACGCTGTTCCACGCCGAAGCGGTGCTGCTCGTCGATCACAACCACCCCGAGGGAGCCGAAGGCCACCTTCTCCTCGAGAAGAGCGTGCGTGCCGATGAGCAGGTCGACACTGCCGTCGGCCAGCCCGGCCAGGATCCGGGTGCGTTCGCCCGCCGTGGTGCGGTTCACCAGCAGCTCCACCCTCAAGGGACGATCTCCGCTGAGGGTGGCGGCGTCGGAGTCGCCGTTCGGGGGGCCGGGGGGGGGGGGGGGAGACCGCCACGGCGCCAATGAGCACCCCAACGAGATGGTGTCGCTCACAACCAGAGGT
>JBPCJQ010000083.1:0-52401 GCA_051005135.1 Acidimicrobiales bacterium | reverse complement strand
CCCCCCCCCCTCCTCTCTGTTTTTTTGTGGTTTCCCTTCCCCTCCCCCCCCCCCCCCCCCCCCCCCGACTGTCCACGACGAAGTCGCTCACCGGCGGGCCGCCAATAGGGCCATCGGAGTGTCGGCGGTGGGTCTGGGGCTGACAGGAACCGTCGAGCTGGCCCTGGCCCTGGTCACCGGATCGGTCGGGCTGTTGGGTGATGCCCTGCACAACCTCTCCGACGTGTCCACCAGCATCGTGGTCTTCATCGGCTTCGCGGTGTCGAAGAAGCCACCGAGCCGGCGCTACCCCTACGGTTATGAACGGGCCGAGGACCTGTCCGGGCTCGGGGTAGCTCTGGTGATCTGGGCCAGCGCCGTCTTCGCCGGCGTGGAGAGCTACCGCAAGCTCGTCAACCACTCGGCCACCACGCATCTGGCCATCGGCATGGTCGGTGCCGTGCTCGGCATCGTGGGCAACCAGGCTGTAGCCCGTTACAAGGCAGTTGTCGGACGACGCATCCAGTCGGCGACGCTCGTTGCCGATGCCCACCACTCGTGGCTCGACGCCCTGTCCTCGGCCGGGGCACTCGTGGGCCTGGCCGCAGTGGCCCTCGGCTACCGGTGGGGCGACCCAGTGGCCGGCTTCGCGGTCACCGCCTTCATCCTCCACGTCGGCTACGAGGTCACCGCCGAGCTCGTCCACCACCTCATGGACGGCCTTGATCCCCAGGTGCTCGATGACGCCGAGAGGGCAGCGCTTGGCGTCGACGGGGTCCACGGTGCACAGGCCCGTGGACGATGGATGGGGCGGACCCTCGTGGTAGAGGTAGAGGGTGGGCTCGATCCGGCCATGAACGTGTCGGGGGCGACACGTTTGGGACGAGCTGTGGAGGAGGCGGTCCGAGCCGCCGTGCCCGAGGCCCGGCAGGTCTGCTTTATCCCCCGTCCGCTCCTGGATGCGACCTCGGTGGCCGCATCATGACCGATCACGGCCACGAGTCGGACGACCACCGCCACGCCGGGACTCCACGTGGCCACCACCACGAACGCCACGGCGGCCGGCGCAGCCGGCTGCGCTCCTTCCTGGCCCCCCACAGCCACGATGCCGCCGAGTCGGTCGACCAGGCCCTGACCTCCAGCACCGAGGGCATACGAGCTCTCGAGCTCTCTCTCGCCGCCCTGATCCTCACTGCCGCGCTGCAAGTCATCGTCGTGCTCGTCAGCGGGTCGGTGGCTTTGCTGGGCGACACCGTCCACAACTTCGCCGACGCCTTGACCGCGCTGCCCCTCGGCCTCGCCTTCTGGCTCGGCCGTCGCCCACCGACCCGTCGCTACACCTATGGCTACGGCCGGTCCGAGGATCTTGCCGGCATCTTCATCGTCGTCATGATCGCCCTGTCCTCGGCGGTGGCGGCGTGGGAGGCGGTGCGTCGACTTCTGCACCCGGCCGACGTGCGCAACGTCGGATGGGTGATGGTCGCCGGGATCATCGGGTTTGCCGGCAACGAGCTCGTCGCCGTCTACCGGATTCGGGTCGGACGCAAGATCGGCTCAGCCGCCCTGGTGGCCGATGGGCTGCACGCCCGGACCGACGGTCTGACCTCGCTGGCTGTTGTGATAGGCGCCCTCGGTGTTGCCCTTGGGTTCGAGCTCGCGGACCCGATCGTCGGCCTCGCCATCACCGCTGCCATCCTGTTCGTCCTCAAGGGGGCTGCCCGCGACGTCTACCGACGCCTCATGGACAGCGTCGACCCTGAGCTCGTGAACCAGGTCGCTCGCGTCCTGGCCGCCGTGCCCGGAGTAGAGGGCGTGGAAAGGGTGCGTGTGCGCTGGATGGGCCATGAGCTGCTGGCCGACGCCGAGGTGACCTCCGACTGCGAGCTCACCCTGGCTCAGGCTCACGAGATCTCCGAAGAGGCCCATCATCACCTCCTCCACCAGATCCCCCGCCTGGCCCAGGCCCTCATCCACACCAGTCCCTGCGACCACGACGGGCGCGACCACCATGCACCGACGTCCCACCACTTCCGGGGCCGCTCATAGAAGACGTCATTGGCCAGCCCCTCGGCCGCCGCCGCCTCCGATAGCGACTTCCTGGCGGTGGTCCACCGGTCGTTGCGCCTGCGGCTCACAGCAGGTCGACCATCAGCCCTGGGGCGCGGGCGGCGGCGTCGGACTCCACGGGCCGGTAGTCGACCTCGCGGCCGATTTCCACGTCGATGGCGGCCGCGATCATCTGCCAAGGGTCCCGATGGCGCCCCGAAGGATCAGATCTGACGCCACGGGTGGACCGCGGGCTGACGCTGCGCAGACGTCGGCGATGGTCGAGTGACGTTATTGCTCGAAGACGATCTCGTTGCTGTCGGGGTCGCGGACCATGACCCATGGCTCCTCGGGCCACCGGCGACGATCTCTACTCTGCTCCGCGCCAAGGTTCGCAGAGGGCCTTGACGTCGTCGACCGCGAAGACGAGTCGCGGCTGAAGCTGTTCGCCGTCGTCGAGGTCGACGCACAGTTGCGCGCCGCCCCCGTCGAGTTGGACGAAGTCGTCGGCGGTCCTGGTGCGCTCGAAGCCGGGAACGTCCTCGTAGAAGCGGACGCTGTCGTCGAGGTCGGTCGCCTTGATCGTGGCCTAGCGGAGCCGAGCAGAGAACGTCTTCGGAGAGGACGTCGACATGCCTCCACGCTACGAGACGAACGTGAACCTCTCCCGACGGGGCGAGGTCGAGCGCGGCGGCGGTGTTGGCTGGCATTCGGGGCCGGTCGAGCGCTCGGCCTTGCCCGCATGTATGCTAATTCGCATGCAGAGTACGAGTGTCAGGATCGATACTGCGACACACGAGGAGCTCAAGCGGCTCGCCGCAGAGTTGCAGACCACCGTCGGGAACACGGTGTCCCTTGCTGTCCGAGCGCTTCGGCAGAGCCGCGTCGGCGCGGAATTGACGGCGCCATTGCGCGAAGACGAGATCACTTGGCTCGATGCCGAACTCGGGTGATGTCGTTGACCTTGATCTCGGCGTTCCCGAGGGACGCGAAGCGGGCTTCCGTCATCCAGCAGTCCTGGTGACGGCTCAGCGAATCCTGGACGCCGCGCCCTCCGTCTTCCACGTCGTACCGCTCACCACCACGATCCGGCGGTTCCACTCAGAGATCGTCATCGAGTCCGACTCGGCCAACGGCCTCGACGATGCCTCGGCCGCCCAGTGCCAACACCTTCGCGCCGTCTCTTCGAACCGAATCATTGCCACTCGCGGCAACGTCGGCCACGCCGTGCTCACACAGCTGCGTGAGACCATCGCAGTGATCCTCGATCTCCAGTACTCGGTGCTACCCGGGCCATTGAACCGATAGTCCCGTTGGCCCCGGCGATCAGGAATGTCACAAGGCCAGCCGTCTCGTAACGAGCGATGGTGTTGAACTCCATAACCTGCCCATCGCTGAACCGGGCCGACACGTAATCAAGCGCCGCAGCAACGTCCGCCCACCCTCGGACGGCTTGACCGAACGGGTTGGCGAGCGTGACGTCGTCAGCGTGTGAGTACACCGCTTTGACCCCGTCTGCGTCGCCCCGCGCCATCGCGTTGGCCGCGGTACGGAACCTCTCAAGTGTTTCTTCGAGTGTCATGAGCCACCTCCGCCCCCCATCCCAGACGCCCATAATGCCGGATCCCGGTCACTCATCGTCCCCGGCGGACCGAGCGGCATCGAACAAGACCATCCCCTGTCGCCGTGGTCAGGGCGCAACGGATTCCTTCATCCGGGTGATCATGGATTGAATCCTCCACAACCATCCTCACGGATGCACCCGACACCGTGAATCACCTTGTGGAGTCGCCTGGGCGATCACGGCCGAAAAGCACAAGTCGCGGATGGAAACTCGCGGTCGTGGGAGCGCGTGTGAGGGGAAACGTCACCGTCGCCAGTGATCCATCGGTCCCGGCCCTACCGATACCGCTGACGACGTTGATCGGGCGGGCTCGTGACCTCGAGATGGTCACGGAGCATCTGGGTCGTGCCCGGTTGTGGGGAAAGACGCGTTTGGCGCTCGAGGTCTGACGTCGTCGAAGTCACGCTCCGCGACGCCGCGGGGCGGCAGACCCAGATGTGCCCGAGCTACGTGGTCGGCTGCGACGGCGCCCACAGCCGGGTGCGGCACGAGCTCGGCCTGACCTTTGAAGGGCAGCCCTACCCGCAGGACTTCGTGCTGGCCGACGTCGCCCTCGACGGAGCCGGCAGCGAAGACGCGTCGCACCATCTCTTCCGCCCCGACGGTCAGACTCTCGTCTGTCTGCCGATGGGACAACGACGCTGGCGGGTGATGATGCCCAACGCCGGCGAACGTGGCGGCAGGCCCCCGGCGTTCGAGGAGGTCCAACAACTCGTCGAGCAACGCGCCCCCCGCCCCATCACCATCTCCGATCCGGGGTGGCTGGCGTCGTTCCGGCGCCATGTGCGCTCGACGACCGCTTACCGGCAGGCCGGGCGCTGCTGGCCGGCGACGCCGCGCACATCCACACGCCGGCGGGTGGCCAGGGCATGAACACCGGGATGATGGACGCCGAGAACCTGGCCTGGAAGCTGGCCCTGGTCGCCAACGGACGCGCCCCGGACTCCCTCCTCGACACCTACGAAGCCGAACGCCTTCCGGTGGCCGTCAACACGCTCGGCTTCACCCAAAAGCTAATCGGCCTGGTGACCCTGCGGAACCTGGTAAAGCGCGCCGTGCGCGACGTTCTCGTCCCGGCCGCGACCCGGCTACCGGCCGTTCAGCGCCGCGCCGCCGACCGGTTGTCGCAAATCTCGATCGGCTACCCGACGAGCCCGCTCATCCAGCCTGACGGCGACCGGCGTGAACCGCGGCCGGGGCAACGCTTTCCGGACGTGGATGTCCACACCGACGAAGGCACCAACCGGCTGTACCGCGCCATCGGCTGTGGCCGCCACGTGCTGCCGTGTCGAGCACCGAGGACCGCCACGCATTCGGATCGGCCGGCCTCGCCTCCTATCAAGCGCTGGTCGACGTCGTCGATCGTGGCGCCGTTGGGCGCGAAGGATTCGCCCTCGTGCGCCCCGACGGAGTCCTCGCCGCTCGAGGCTCCAGGAACGACACCCACCGCGTCATCGACTACCTGCGTCAGCTTTGGGCCGTTTGACGCGCCGGAGCCGGCCGCAGGCGTTGGCGCAGTCCAGATGGAGCGCGGTTCGCGAGAAGGCCGCTCGTCATGACAGTCAACGCACAACAGGGTCCAGGCCTGCGGCACGGCGTCTGGCGCGCGTGGACGGCGATCGTCCTCGCTGTCGCCTCAGGCGCGCTGTCGCCGCCCCGGCGAAGGCTTCACGGTGAGCGCCAATCTGGGGCAGGACCCCGCGTCCTGTGGCCCTGGTGATCGACGACGAGCCTCATCGGTGCTCGGGGTTGGCGAAGTCGAAACGGCAGCCGGCGTCCCACTCCGAGCGCTGGTTGCCGTGGGCCGGGATGCCGCCGGCGTCTTTGAGCATGCGGGCCACGTGGAGCAGGTTCCAGGTCATGAACGTGAGGTTGCGGTTGGTGAAGTCGTTGTCGGGACCGCCCGAGCCGGGGTCGAGGTACGAAGGTCCGGGCCCGGCCTCCCCGATCCAGCCGGCGTCGGCCTGGGGAGGGATGACGTAGCCCAGGTGCTGGAGGGAATAGAGGATATTCATGGCGCAGTGCTTGACGCCGTCCTCGTTGCCGGTGACGAGGCAGCCACCCACCCGGCCGTAGTAGGCGTACTGCCCGGCCTGGTTCAGCAGGTCGGAGTTGCCGTACAGCCGCTCGATTACCCGGGTGCACACCGAAGACTTCTCACCGAGCCAGATGGCGGTGCAGATCACGAGAATATCGGCCGCCATGACCTGCTCGAAGATCGCTGGCCACTCGTCGCGCTCCCAACCGTGGCCGGTCATATCGGGCCAGACGCCGGTGGCGATGTCGTGGTCGACGGCGCGGATCACGTCGACGGTCACGCCCTGGCGGCGCATGACCTCGATGGAGCGGTCGGCCAGGCCCTGGGTGTGAGAGAGCTCGGGCGACCGCTTGAGCGTGCAGTTGACGAACAGGGCCCGGAGGTCGCTGAAGTCCCAGCGGCTCTGCTGGCACAGCTCCTCCTGCTTGGCCGATAGCATTGTCGGATCCTCCTCGGGTCCTGGGACGGCGTCCGCAACGCGAGGGTCGCGGTTCACGCCGTGGCGCGGTCATACCGGGCGGAACAGTACGCGAGCGGCCGTGGCCATGCCGACGAGCAGGAGCAGGACTCCCCGCAGTCGCATCCGCTGGCTTAATGCCCTCGCTTCCCTACTGCTCCACTCAATGCGAGAGCTCTTGGTAGTAGTAGAAGGCCCGCTCGGTCGAGCCAGTTTGCGTCGAGGAGAACCCGTGGTGCTCGTAGAAGCGTTGTGCATCGGCGTCGCCTTCGTCGACGTTGATCTCGATGAGTTCGACACTTCTTTCCGCGCAGATCGAGATCAGCCGACCGAGGATCGCCGATCCGATCCCGCGGCCTCGCAGGTCGGGTACGACGTACATCTCGTCGAGCAGCGCCACGCCGCCCGAATACCAGACGTTGGACCGCAGCGTGACCACCGCGACGGCCACCGCTGGTGTCCCGGCGACGATCGCGAAGGTTGTGTCCTGGGCCAACAACACGCCAAGGCGGTCAGCGAGCCGCGCGACCCCGGGCGTGGTCGTGTCGAACTCGACGTTGAAGTCATGCAGCAGATCGTGCGACGTCGTGGTCGTCGTCAAGGGTCGCCAATCGCGGCGTCCAGTCGTCCTGGCGATGCATGGTCGCCTTCACCGAAGTGTTGGAGCGGTGCGAACGCGCTCGAGGGCGCTGCGACGGTCGGGGTAGGCGCCGATGTCGACGATGAAGACCTGGTAGACCCTCCACCGACGCCGACACGAGGGCCGACACCTCACGGCTGGAAGCGGTGGCGGCGTCGACGGCCGCGGTGAGCTGGGCCAGCTCGCAAAGCCCAGCTCCCGGGCGACGACCAGTTGGGAAGCAGCCAAACTGACCATGTGTCGATCCCAGCAGGGATGGTGGCGGGCAACACGCTCCAACGCGGCGGCATCTCCCCGGCGCACGGCGTCGCGCAACTCCTTGGCCTGGCGCCGCAGCTGGTCGAGATCGGGGCGTTCGGGAAGCGAATCGGACATGGCGTCTCCTCCTTCGCCTGCGGTCCGCTGCCAGGCGAAGCTGACCGTCGCCTGGCGATCGTGGGCCACGTTGAACGAGGGGCTTGTCCAGCGGTCCTGGTGCACGCCGAGCCCAGCCTCGGCCAGCACCGCCACCGCGTCGTCAGCCGTGGGTCGGGTGGGCCGTTCGATCTGGTGGAAATGTCGCCACAGCTCGTTGAGGCTCGCCTGCGGATGCTCGGCGGTGAGCTCCACCACCGACTCTGCGCCGGGCGTGGGTGCACTCGATATGCTACCGTGTGTACACAGCTTCGGATAGAGTGCCGGAGCGGGCAGCCTGACCTATGGAACGCATCGGAGTACGAGAACTGCGTCAGAACGCCAGCGTGTGGGTGCGTCGCGCTCGTGCCGGGGAGCATATCGAGGTCACCAGACGTGGCGAGGTGATGGCCATCCTCGGCCCACCGCCTTCGGGCGGCATCCTCGCTGGTCTTCGTGAGACCGGGCGGCTGAAGCCCGCCACGCCGGGCCCGCTACCTGGTCCAATGATCACTTCGAGGGCGGCATCAGAGGCGCTGGCCGAGCTGCGTGCCGATGAGCGGTGAGCGCCTGGTATCTCGACTCGTCGGCGATCGTCAAGTTCGTGGTGGTCGAGGCTGAGAGCGCGGCGCTTGCCGCGTGGCGCGCCTCCCTTGATAGCGACGACCCTTTGATCACCTCTGAGTTGGCTCTCGCCGAGGTCACTAGTGCCGTCGCTCGCGTCGATGGCGATGTTCAGGTGGCGCTCGCCCATCTCGACGCAATCGAGCAGATGGTCATGGACCGGGATCTGCTCCTCGCCGCCGGTCGACTCGAGCCGTCTGGGATCCGCACTCTGGATGCCATCCACCTGGCGTCAGCTTTGGCGGCCGGCCCCGAGCTCGCCGGCGTAGTCACCTATGACAGCCGGATGGCCTACGGCGCCCAGGACCTTGGCCTCACTACTTTGGCTCCAGGCAGGTGACTCGGCGCGAGAGGTCATGACGAGACGCACCTGAGGATCTGGTCGAGCCCGGTTGGGCCGAGTTTGTCGAGACCGAGCTCTTACCCTGGGCATTGGCCGACCAGCAATGTGCCGGAGGACCGTCTTGACCTTGGCTACTCGTCGGCCTGGCTCGCGAGCTCGAGCAGCTTGGTGACGGTCCGCCAATTGCGGGCCGTTACCTCGACTCCCAACCGACGGTCGGTGATCAGCTTGGCCAGCTCGGAGCGGCCGACACCATTGGGGTGCCAGGCGTAGACCTCGCGGCCGAGCACGGCTACCCGCTCGGGTGCCACATCGGCTCTCTCGAGCTCCCGGACGCGGGCCGGCTCTGGCTCCGCGGACAGGAAGCTCACCTGATAGCGGGCGGGATCGTCAGCGTGGCTGCCAATGGGATCCCTGGCGACGACATCGGCGAGCTCGGCGTGGCTGCGCACGACGACCCCTATCCCCAATCCGAACGCGTCCTGCAGTGTGGTAGCGAGGTCGCGCTCGAGCGCCGCGGCCGTCGCTCCGCTGCTCAGGACGACGTTGCCGCTCTGGGCCAGTGTGCGAACGTCGTCGTAGCCGGCCTCCTCGAGCACCCGGCGCAACTCCTCCATGGGCACCCGTCGCTTGGCCCCGAGGTTGATCCCACGCAAGAACGCCACGTACCGGGCCATCATGGCCAGTTTCGCACGCGACTCCCGGCGGGCGGAGGTTCGGTCGGCGGCGTGGACCACGACCCCATCACCGCGCCCCGGTCAGGTTTCTGGCGGCCCCGACCGCAGCTCGGCTAAAGACGCAGGCGAGGACGACGAGGCACGCCGCCCCGACGACGTAGCCGAACACCACGAGTTGGCCCGTGGCGCGTGACGCCTGATCTGCGAACGATGCGGTGACCACCAACCGCGGCGACGGCTCCCGCCGGCGCTCGGTTACGATCTGGTGATGCAGCTCACCCCCTCCGGGCTCCTGGCTTGGTCGCGTGCTCCCGAGGGCAGGAAGTTCGTCCGCTACAGCATGGTCTCGGTGGTGGCGGTGATCGTCTACGAGATCCTGCTGTTCGTCACCTTCGGGCTCTTCCACTGGTCTGCCCGCGGCGCCAACGTCTTCTCCGTGGCCGTGTCTGCGTTCCCGTCCTACTACCTGAACCGGGCCTGGGCCTGGGGCAAGAGCGGGAAGTCGCACTTCATGAAGGAGGTCGTGCCCTTCTGGGCCATGGCCCTGCTGGGCCTGGTGTTCTCCACCTGGGCCGCAGACTTCGCCAAGACCATCGCCGACCAGGTGACCTCGTTGCACCTGGTGCGCACCCTCATCGTGATGTTCGCCGGCCTGGCCGCGTTCGGCGTCTTGTGGATCGCCAAGTTCGTCATCCTGAACAAGGTGCTCTTCGTCCACACGCCCGAGGCGCTGGCCCCCGCGCTCGACGGCCGCACCGGCCTTCCCACCTAGAGCGGCTCACATGAACGGGGCCCGTCCCTTCGAGCGGGCCAACGCCGCCCTCCGCCCCCTCGACGAGGCTGCCGCCGCCGATGCCGCGGCCCACCACTGCCGCCTGGCCAAGCCTCGGGGCGCTCTAGGGCGCCTGGAGGACACCGGGGTCCGGCTGGCTGGCATTGCCGGCCTCTCACCCCCGCCCATCCCCGAGCCGGCCACCGTGGTGGTGTTCGCCGCCGACCACGGCGTGCTGGCCGAGGGCGTCAGCCCTTGGCCCCAGGAGGTTACGGCCCAGATGGTGTCCACCTTCTGCACGGGGGGAGCAGCGATCAACGTGCTGGCCCGCCAGGCGGGCGCCCGGGTGGTGGTGGTCGACGTGGGTGTGGCTGGTGCCCTCGATCCCGCTCCGGGGCTGGTCGACCGCAAGGTGAGGGCAGGCACGTCCAACCTGGCCGTCCAGCCCGCCATGTCGGTCGACGAGGCCAGTCAGGCCCTCGACGCCGGCGCCGAGACGGCAGCCGAGTGTGTCGCCGCCGGCGCCCGCTGCCTCGTCACCGGCGACATGGGGATCGGCAACACCACGGCGTCGGCTGCCCTCATCGCCGCCCTCACCGGCCGGTCGCCGGCCGAGGTCACCGGCCGGGGGACAGGCATCGACGACGCCACCTTCGCCCGCAAGGTCGCAGTGGTGGGCACTGCCCTGGCGCGGGCGGCCGCCGACGGCGACCTCGAGGCCGGCCCGCTGGAGGTGCTGGCGTCGCTGGGCGGCCTGGAGATAGCCGCCCTGGCCGGCTTCGTCGTCGGAGGGGCTGCCGCCCGGGTGCCGGTGGTGGTCGACGGTGTCATCGCCCTGGCCGGCGTGCTGGTGGCGGCTGCCCTAGCCCCCGGCGCCCTGCCTTACTGCCTGGCCGGGCATCGCTCCACCGAGCCTGGTGCGTCGATCGTCCTTGCCCACCTCGGGCTCGAGCCGCTGCTCGACCTCGGTCTCCGCCTGGGAGAGGGCACGGGCGCCTGCCTGGCCTTGCCTCTGGTGCAGGCGGCCGCCCGGGTGCTGGGCGAGATGGCCACCTTCGACGTCGCCGGCGTCACCGACAAGACCTGACCGTTGAACGCGCATCCGCGTCGAGTTGACTATCTTCCAGGTAGTCAACTCGACGCGGAACGAACCCTGGGGCGCCATACTGGGCCCATGCTGCTGGCGGAGGAGCTCGCCCTGGTCTCGATCAAGCCCGAGACCGGCCGCCACGCGCTGGGCATGGGTGACCAGCTCAACGCCTGCCTGGCCGGTCTCCTGGTGGCCGAGCTCCTGATGGAGGGCCTGGCCCAGCCCGGCGAGGATGGCGATACTGTCGTGCTGGCGGGCCAACCGGCGCCCGCGTCGGCCACGCTGGCCGCAGCGGCCAAGGTCGTCTCCGAAAAGGGGCCCAAGATCAAGGCCGTCCTCTCCCACATGGATCGCGGACTCCACCAGGAGGTGGGCATGGGCATCTGGAATGCGGTGATGTCGGGCCTGGTCGAGGGCGGCGTCGTGGGTCCGAGCAGCGGCAGCTTGCTCCCCCACCACGAGCTCGTAGACCCCGCTGCCCGTGACCAGGTTGTGAGCCGGCTTCGTGCTGCGGCGGCGGGTGACGACCCCATCGACCCTCGCACCGCCCTGGTGCTGTCGATGACCGGCCCCGCCTACCTGCTCGGGGTGGTCGCCCCTGATCGCCACAGCCGCGGCCACGCCCGCCAGCGCATCGATCACGCTCTCGACGACTCCAACCTGGCGCCCGTCGTGGAGGCCGTCCGCCGGCTGATCAGCGAGGCGGCGGCGGCCGCCGCGATCACCGCCAGCACCGGCACCATTGCCGGCGCCTGAGCTCCAGTCCCCTCGCCGCCCCGGCTGGGCCGCGCTCGCGGTTGGTTTGGGGCTAGTCGTGGTGGCGGCCGCCTGTTCGTCGGGCGGCAGCCGTGGGTCGGCCAGCGCAGGGTCGGCCAACAGCAGCGTGGCGGTGGAGGTGGCCAGCTATGACCTGGCCACCGGTCCTCCCAGCCGGTTCCTGGCCGGGCTGCTGACCAACGACCACCGCCTCATCGCCTTCGGCTCGATCGAGATGCAGTTCTCCTTCCTGGGCACAGCCAGGGCAGGGGCGGCGGCAACCGCCGGTCCTCCTGTTCACGCTTCGTTCCTCGCCGTCCCCGGCACCGTGCTGCCGTCGCCCCTCCCTGAAGCCCCCCAGATCGTCGAAGGCGGCGCCGAGGGCGTCTACGCCGCCCAGGCCGCCTTCGACAGGCCGGGGTTCTGGCAGGTCGAGGTGTCGGCGCGAGTCAACGGAAAGCCTGTGCACAGCACCGGCGCCTTCCAGGTGGCGGAGCACCATCTGGTCCCGTTTCCCGGCGATCCTGCTCTTGCCACCGACAACCTCACCGTGGGCTCCGACGCGCCGAGGGCGGCCGTCGACTCGCGGGCCGGCGTTGGCGGCGACATACCTGATCCCGAGCTGCACAGCACCACCATTGCCGCCGCCGTGGCGGCCAAGCGCCCCGCGGTGGTGGTGTTCGCCACGCCCGTGTTCTGCGTCAGCCGGTTCTGCGGACCGGTCACCGACATGGTCGACGACCTGGCCAAGGCCTACGCCGACCGGGCCAGCTTCGTCCACGTGGAGATCTGGTTCGACCACGACAACAACAAGCTCAACCAGGCCGCCCAGGACTGGCTGTTGCGCAACGGCGACCTGAACGAGCCCTGGGTCTTCGTCATCGGCGCCGACGGGCGAATCGCCGCCCGCTTCGACAACGTCGTCACCCGCGACGAGCTCGAGCCCCTGGTCAAGGCTCTCCCGGCGATCGGGCCGGTGGCTTGAGGGCGCAGCGAGGGGCGTCCAGTGTTTATGGACGGGTGCGGAGCACCAGCGGCAAGTCCGCAGTTGCGGCTACACCGCGGTGATCGGTGCCGGCGGAGCCTGGTGGCGGCGGGCCCAGGGAGGGCGGTCGCTGTCGTCGGGTACGTCCGGCGTGCGGCCGTCCAGAAGAGCCTCGGCCCACACGCGCAGCAGGTCGCCTTCGCGGCGGGAATCCACCACTGCGGTCAGGTCGGTTCGACCGCCCTCCACGTCACCGGCGCGGAGGCGAGCCAACGCCCGGCTGTAACGCACGCGGGGGTCGTCGGCCAGCACGTGATCCAGGTGGCTGAAGGCCGACAGGGCCAGGTTCGGGCGGTCCATCTGGGCCAGCGCCACACCTTGGTTGGCCCACAAGTGCTCACGCAGGTGACCGGAGCTGTCCTCGCCGTCGGCCGCGGCCAGGCCCCGCCGGGAGGCTTCGACCGCAGAGCTCCATTGGCGGGCGAAGATGGCCAGCCGGGCCTGGGCCAGGTGCAGGCGGGCGGGATCATGGGAGGCGGCCGCCCCCTCGGCCAGGGTGGCTGCAGCCAGGGTGAGGTCGCCGTGGCCGGCGAACAGGTTGGCCAGGGCGACGCGGGGCTCGACGGCGCCAGGCGCAGCCGCCACCGCCGCCGACAGCGCCGCCAGCCGTGTCTCCTCGGCGTTGGTGACCGCGAACAGGGTGCGGCGGAGGCTGCCACGCCACCATCGCCATAGGCCGGCCAATAGGGCCATGTGGGCCATCAGGGTGACTGTGCTCAGGACCGGTGTGGCCCTGAAGTCGTAGATGAGCAGCCAGTCACCGAAGCGGGCCGACTCGGAGAGCAGCGGGTAGCCGACCAGGGAGAAGGCCAGCTCCAGAAGGCCCCCCACCATGAGCAGGTAACGAAGCGACCGCCGCATGCTGGGTTCCAGTGCGCCGGTTACCACCATGATGAGGCCGGTGGCCGCGCTCACCAGGTTGCCGGCCAGGGCCACGAACCACACCTGGGCCGCGCTGCTCGCTCCCTCGAAGCCCACCGCACCTTCGAACAGGCCGTAGTGGAAGCTGGTGACTCGGGCGCCCACGGCCACGGTGGCGGCGGCGTGGGCCAGCTCGTGCAGGAGCACCACCAACGGGGGCACGAGGAACACCGCCACCTGCAGGGCCACCTGCCGGTCGGAGGAGGTGAAGTCCTCGTCGAGGACCGAGCGCCACGACCTGGCCAACGAGACGAGCGAGGCCAGGGCGCCGAGTCCGAGAACGAGGTCCACCCCCCCGTTGGTGGGTTCCAAGGCCACGAGAGCCGATGGTAGGAGCCGGGAGCCGGGCCCGATAGGCGGGCCATCGGCGCCAGGCCCTACGATGCCGGCCCAGCAGCGAGGAGGGAGACGATGGCACGCCACGACGTGGTCATCGTGGGAATGGGGTCTGGGGGCATGGTGGCGGCCGAGTTCGCCGCCTCCCTCGGGCTTCGCGTGGCGGTGGTCGAACGGGGCAAGGTCGGCGGTGACTGCCTGTGGACGGGCTGCGTGCCCAGCAAGGCGCTGCTGGCGTCGGCCAAGGCTGCCCACACCATGCGGGTGGCCGACCGCTACGGGCTCACCCCGGTCGAGCCCCGGATCGACACCGCTCGGGTGTGGCAGCGCATCAAGGCGGTGCAGCAGGAGGTGGCGTCCACCGACGACAACCCTGAGCGCTACCGGTCGATGGGTGTCGACATCCGGGCCGGCACGGCCACCCTCACCGGCCCTCACTCGGTGACGGTCACCTCCGCCGACGGTTCCACCGAAGAGCTCGAGACGCGGTTTGTCTTGTTGTGCACCGGGAGTCGCCCCGCGGTCCCACCCATCGAGGGATTGGCGGAGGCCGGCTTCCTCACCAGCGAGAGCCTGTTCGAGCTGGATCGGGGCCCCCGGAGCGTGGTCATAATCGGCGGCGGGCCCATCGCCATCGAGATGGCGCAGGGCTTCTGCCGCCTGGGTATCAGCGTGACCGTCCTGCAGCGGGGGGCGACGATCCTGCCCCGCGACGAGCCCGACCTGGTTGCCACCCTCACCGGGATGCTGCGTGCCGAAGGCGTCGACCTCCACCTCGAGGTGGAGACGTCACGGGTGACGGTGGAGAACGGGACCAAGACCGTGCACGGCACAGAGGGCGGTGCGCCGGCCCGTTGGAGCGCCGAGGAGCTCCTGGTGGCGGTGGGCCGCCAACCCAACATCTCGGGCCTGGGCCTGGACGAGGTTGGGGTGGAGGTGGGTGCCAAGGGTGTCGTCGTCGATTCCCGCATGCGCACGTCGGTGCCGTCGGTCTATGCCGCCGGCGACCTGGCGGGCCGGTTCCTGTTCACCCACTCGGCTGCCTACGAGGCGGTGCGGGCCATCCGTGACATGTTCTTCCCGGGCAAGGGCACGGTCACCGACCTGGTGCCGTGGTGCACCTTCACCGATCCCGAGCTGGCCCATGCCGGCCTCACCGTGGCCGAGGCCAGGGCCGAGTGGGGCGACGAGATCGACGTGTGGCGCATGGACCTCTCGCATTCCGACCGGGCCCGGGCCGAAGGTGCGGCCGAGGGGGCCGTCGTCATCGTCATACATGCCAAGAAGGTGGTCGGGGCCCACATCCTGGCTCCGGCGGCGGGCGAGATGATCCACGAGCTGGCCCTGGCCATCAGCCAGGACCTGAGCCTCGGCGACATCGCCAAGCTCATCCACGTGTACCCCACCCTGTCCACCACCATCGGCCAACTGGCGGCGGAGGCCGCCTTCGAGGGGGCCCAGCGCCTGAGCTGGCTGGTGCGCAAGGAGAAGTGAGCACCGTCGCCGTCAGTCTCCTCTGCCCTTTCCCTTCTCCTTGCCGGGGCTCGAGGGCGTAGGGGGTGACGTAGTCGGGGTGGTGGTGAGAGCGTTGACCACCGCTGAGTTGATGCCCGGCACGGATGCCAGCAGCGGGACCACCGATGCGGCAGTGGCGCCCGAGAGCTGGCCGGCGCGGATCCAGCCCACGGTGGCGGCCAGCAGCGACGTTGCCGCGCTACCGCCGTCGCCGGCCTGCACCTGGTCGGCCACCGACCGGAGGCGGCCGGCCAAGACCGATGCCAGTGCCCCGTCACCGGGGCCCAGGCGATCTGCGGTGCCACGCAGGGAGGCGGCCAGGGCGGCCGAGGGCGAGACCGTCGTGGTCGGAGCCCCACTGGTCGTGGCCGGTGAAGTGGCGGTGGAGGGGTGATCGGAACGGGCACGAGCAATGAGGACGGCCACGACTAGGACCAGACCAAGCAGGGCCGCTCCGATCGCCAGCCGGCGGTTGCGGAAGGGCCTGCGCGGCGACGTCGCCAAGGGGGGCGGCTCGACCAGATCGCCCTTACCCAGCAGGAGCGTGCGTTCGGGCGAACCCTCGTCGACGGTGTCGTCGCCGGGCGCCGAAGACGCAGGGTTGACCAGGGCAGCGGCCATGGCGGCCGCCGATGGAAAGCGGCTCGTTGGATCGGTTGCCATGGCTCGCTCGACAGCCGCGACCAGACCGGAGTCGACATCGGGTCGCACCTGCGACAGCGGCCGGTGGGTTCCGGCGGCCACCGCCCGGGCCGTGGCCAACGCGGTGTCGGCGCGGAAGGGGTTGGTAGCCGTGAGGGCCTCGTAGAGCACGACCCCAAGGGCCCAGATGTCGGAGGCGGGCGTGGCCGGCGCGCCATCGAGGCGTTCGGGGGCGAGGTAAGCGGGGGTGCCGAGGAGCTGGCCTTCGGTCGTGAGATCGCCAGAGCCCGGGGGAACGGTGCCTCCGGCGCCCAGTGGCGCGGTGCTCTTGGCGATGCCGAAGTCGGCCACCTTGGCCCGGCCGTCGGCGGACAGCAGGATGTTGGCGGGCTTGATGTCGCGGTGGACCAGGCTGCTGTCATGAGCGGCCGCCAGCGCCCCCAACACCTCGATGGCGAGGGTGCGAAGCGGGCCCTCGTCGAGGGGGCCCGCAGCGATGCGGTCGGCAAGGGTCTCGCCGGGCAGCCGCTCCATCACGATGAACGCCACCCCGTCCTGCTCGCCGGTGTCGAACACTCCCACCGCGTTGGGGTGCGAGAGCGACGCCGCGGCCCGAGCCTCGGCCTCGAAGCGTGAGCGTACGTCGGGGCGGGCAGCCATCTCGGGTCGGAGGAACTTGATGGCCACCGGACGGCCCAGGCGGCGATCGACGCCGGCGAACACCTCGGCCATCCCCCCGCGTCCCAGGAGCTCACCGACCTCGTAGCGGCCGGCGATGAGCCGCGTCGGGCTGGAGGGGGCGTCCATGGCGCGCGATCCTAGGGACCGTGGCTGATCGCTCCGCCCTGGTCACAGGGGCCACCGGCTATCTCGGGTCGCACCTGGTGCCCGCGCTGGTGGCGGGCGGGTGGAAGGTGCGGGCCACCGGTCGCCGCCCCGCCGCCGAGGTGCGCGGCTTGCCGGCCGGAGTCGACTACGTGGGCGCCGACCTGGCCGGCGACGACGAGCTGGCCCCCCTGCTGGACGGCGTGACCCACGTCTTCCATCTGGCCGGCGCCTCCAGCTCCAAGTCCGACCAGGCCGAGATGGAGCGCACCAACGTCATCGGCACCGCCCGCCTGGTGGGGGCCTCAAGGTCACTGCGTTCAGGCCACGCAGGCCGGTCACTGCGTTCAGGCCACGCAGGCCGGGCCGCAGGTCTCGAGCGCTTCGTGCACATGAGCAGCACCTCGGTGTACGGCGAGGAAGAGCAGCTCCCCCTTCCCGTAACCGAGGACGTCGAGGTCCACCCCAGCCGGGGTTACGGCAAGGCCAAATGGGCGGCCGAGCAGGAGGTGTGGGCTGCAGCCGGCGCTGGCTTTCCGGCGGTGGTGCTGCGGCCCGTCTCGGTGTACGGCCCCGGAGCGGTGAAGCTGGTGGCCAGCGCCATCCTCGACGTGGCCATCGAACGCCGCGCCGGCCTGCGCCAGGTGGCGGTGTGGCGGGAGCCCGTCGAGCAGCGGCTTCTTCACATCGACGACCTGGTCAGCGCCACCATCCATCTGGCCACCGCAGACGGCGCGGTAGGCCGAGCCTTCAACGTCACCTCCGGCGTCTACCCCTCCAGCCTGGAAGTGGCCGCCGCTCTGGCCAGCGAGCTCGACATGGAACTCGAGCTTGCAGATCACCCCGACTGCGGCCTGGCCTACGAGGAGCGGGAGTCGGTGTGGAAGGCGATGGTGGCCGACGGCATGACCGACGACATCCTGCTCACCAAGCAGCGCTTCCGTTTCATGGCCAAGGCCAACCGCAACAACCGCCTGTCCCTCGACGCTCTCACAGCCACCGGGTTCACGCCGCGCCACACCGATACCCGCAAGGGCATCGCCGGCGCGGTGGCCTGGTACCAGGCCAACCGCTGGGTGATCTGAGGCTCAGGGGAGGATCTCGACCGGGGTGCCGACGGTCACCATCTTGGCCAGGTTGACGATGTCGGCGTTGACCATGCGCACGCAACCGTGGCTCACCGAGGTGCCCACCAACCCGGGGGCGTTGGTGCCGTGGAGGGCGATCTGGCCGATGCCGCCACCGAAGCTGGTCAGCACGTTGGAGAAGGCGGCCAGGCTGAGCTGGTACGCGCCGTACGGGCCGGTGGTATTGGCCAGCCGCACGATGCCGTCGATGAAGAACGTGCCGGTGGGAGTGGGCGTGCCGCCCGTGCCAGTGGCCACGGGCACGTCCACGAGGTTGCTGGTGCCGTCGGTGAGGGTGAGGCGGTGAGCCGTGGAGTCGACGACGATCTTGTAGGGCGTGGTGCGCAGGGTGAAGTCGGCTGCCTTTACCCAGGCAGTGGCTTCGTTGGGTCGTCGCGACACCTGCACCTGCACCCAGTCGCCCTGCTCCTGCATCACGAGGAAGACCACGGGCAGCCGTTCGGAGGTGGGGTTGTCCACCACGTCGCCGGGCTCGGCGTCGCCCGGCTGGCTGTAGAGGGAGACCCGGGCGCCGGTGGCGTCGGCTACCAGGGCGGGGGGCTGCACGGGGTGGGCTACACCCAGGCGCAGGCGGGTCCCGCGGGGATCGGCGACCAGGGGCTCGGTGGTGGTAGTGGTGGGCTCGGGGACAGTTGTCGTGGGCGCCAGGGCCGGTGCGGCGGTGCCTGCCGTCGGCGACGTGGCGACCCGCCAGCCCCCGAGAGCCGCTACCGCGGCAACCATGGCAAAGGCGGCCACCCGTCTTCCTCGCACCGACCCGAGGCTAGCGATACCCGGGGGCTACGGCCCGCGCCATGGCATGTACCTGGGCGAGGAGCGCCTGGGCCTGGGCGACAAGGCTCCGGAGCTCGTTCTCGTCGATGGGACGGCCGTCGAAGGCGCCGCCGTTGAGGTCCTCGCTCATGCGCAGGGCGACCTGGTCACGGAAGCCTCCGAGGGCGCGCAGGCGGGCCTCCAGGTTGGCGTAGACGCTGTCGTTCGCCGACGTCCCGCTGGTCAGGGCCGGTGTCGACACGGCCAGGGTGTCGAGCCCGAACTGGCCCACGGCGGCGTTGAGCTGCTTGTAGAGGGCTCCCATCTGCTCGACCTGAGGCCCGTGGACCCGGAGCGCCTGAGGCACGGCGTCGCCCCGTAGGATTTCGGTGATCACGCGGCCGTCGCTGCGGTAGTCGTCGCGCAGCCCCGCCAGGGCCAGCACCGTAGGCCGGATGTCAGTGTGGTCTGTGAAGGTTGTGCTGTCGGTTCCGGCCGCTTTGATCCCTGGCCCCACCATGCCCAGCCACGTGGTGGTGATCTCAGGCTGGAAGTCACCGTGGATCCAGGCGAACTGCGGGTTGGAGCACACCGGCGTGCCCGGCGGAGCCGGTCTGGGGCAGTCGGAGGCGTTCACGTAGTCGGCGGCCTTGGCGAAGGCGGTGAACGTAGGCGTACGGGCAGGGTCGGCCGTCACCATGTGGAGGATGTCCATCTCGGTGCGATCGGCCATCCGTTCCACGACAGGCTCAGACGTTCCAGCGTAGGGATTGGTGATGCTGAGCCTGGCCACGTCTCGCTCGAGCTGGCGGACGGTAGCGCTGGTCTGGGGCGGGTTGCCGTTGACCCAGAAGTTGGGCGCCGAGTCGTTGCGCAGGTAGAAGGGCGTGGTGTTGGCCTTCTGTGACGCCAGGAGGCTCTTGCCATTGATGGCGACCTCGCCGATCTGGCCGGGTCGGGACGAGGTGGCCACGGTGTGGTCGTAGGTGCAGCGCACGCTCACGCCGTCGCAGCCTGCGGGGATGGGGTTGAGCGTGCCAGCAAAATGGTCGTTCTCTTCCGAGCTGAAATTGAAGACTGTGTTCGACGGGTTGATGCCGTCCGCGGCCAGGCGGGCGAAGAACGCCGCGAAGGCGTCGTCCTGGGCCTTGAGCGCCTTCACGTAGCCATCCTCGCCAGGCCCGTAGGCGCAGTTCGACGACGGCGGGCTGAACCCTGGGCACAGGCTGGACTGGCCGGAATGGGCGTCGTGCGAATCCGAGATGTACGCGTATGTAACGGGCACGCCGTGCTCCTGCATGGAGGCCACGTAGCCCAGCGAGTTGGCCGCCGTCATGGCGTCGAAGCCAGGGAACTGCGAGATGGTGGCGCCCGGTGGGTTGCCGTTGTAGACATCGTTCAAGACGGTGCCGCCGGCGCCGGTACCACCGATGGCCGGCACCACGTTCTTGTGGCCGAACAGGGCCTTGAAGCCGTTGTAGCCACCCGGCTCGTCGGGAAGGGGGTCGGGTTTGGCCCCGGGATCGGCCGCACAAGTGGTGGCGGAGCCGCAGTGGACAGCGACGCCTACATAGTTGCCGAACTTGTTGGGGTCGGCGGCCTCCGGCGAGCCCTTGCCGAAGACGGTGTTGACGTCGAGGCCGGTGTTCTCCAGCACAACGTTGGCCACACCCGCGGCTCCCACGTTGCAACCTGCCCGGGTGTAGGGCACCCAGGGGGCGGGAGCGATCTTGCCGGTTTCGGCGATCATCTGCGGGCTGGTGTCGGTCGCGGGGCCGAACGAGTTCAGGGGGTCTGTCCAGTACGCGAACGTCCCGTAACCTGTAACCGACCCGTCGGTATTGAACGCGGCCGAGCTGTTCGAGATGGGCTGGCCGTGGCGGTCGCCGTAAACGCCGGTGAGCTGGGTGAGGATGTCGGTTCCGGTGTGAGAGATCAGCGGCGTGTGGTTGTTGGTCAAGAGGGTCCCGTTGGAGCGGATGAAGTCCAGGAGGTGCGGCATCTGCTCGAGGTCGGAGGGAACGTTGGGGTTGTCCCGCTTGAAGTGGGTGTTGTCGAAGACCAGGTTGATGACGTGGTTCACCGTTGAGGCCGGGGCACTGAGTTGGCACGACGAGGTCTCCGCCGCCGCGGCCGGACGAGCTCCGGTGGTCGACCCCACTAGAGTCGATGCCCCCAGGGCCACGGTGGTGATGCACCTGCAAAGCCGATTTCCTCGCATGACCAGCCTCCTGTCCGATGTGTCGGCCGGGACCGTAGAAGAGCCCGGTTGCCGCCGAGCGGCCGGCAGCTGAATCACACCTGAACAGCGGGCAAAGTCCTGGTGCGTGGCCCGACGTTCGGCTCTGCGTCGGCCGGTGTTCACCGCCAGTCCATCTCCGGGACACCTTGGAGCGCGACCTTGAGCGTCGGTGACGTTCCCGTCGCCGTCCGAACCTGCGGAGGGAGATCTCATGTTGCGAAGGTCCCGACGGCCTCTCCTCGCCGTCCCTACCGTCTTTGTTGCCGCATCGGTGACGGCCTTGTCGCCGGGTGGGGCCGGTGCGTCCGCCCGGCGTACCAGCCGGACGCCCATCGAGCATGTGGTGGTGATCTACCAGGAGAACGTCTCCTACGACCACTACTTCGGCTCCTACCCCAACGCGGCCAACCCGCCCGGCGGGCCCGCCTTCTCCGCCTCCCCCGGGACGCCCGCCACCAACGGCCTGACCCCTGCTTTGCTCACCAACAATCCCAACGCCGCCAACCCCGCCCGCCTCGACCGGTCGCAGGCCCTCACCTGTGACCAGGACCACACCTACACCGACGAGCAGAAGGCGGCCGACGGCGGGAAGATGGATCGCTTCGTCGAGTTCACCGGCACCGGGAAGGGCACCGACGCCACCGGCAAGCCGTGTGTACCCAACCAGGTGATGGACTACTACGACGGCAACACCGTCACCGCCCTGTGGAACTACGCCCAGCACTATGGCATGAGCGACAACTCCTACAACACCACCTACGGGCCGTCGACGCCGGGTGCCGTCAACCTGGTGTCGGGCCAGACCAACGGCGTGAGCGCCAGCTCGGGAAATCTCACCGGCGAGGTCGAGAACCGCACCATCATCGGTGATCCTCAGCCCCTGGGCGACGACTGCTCGACCCGCGACCAGGTGCGCCTCAGCGGCACCAACGTCGGTGACAAGCTCAACGCCAAAGGAGTCACCTGGGGCTTCTTCGAGGGTGGTTTCGCCCCCACCAAGGCCTACGACCCAACCGCAGGGTCCAAGGCGGTCTGCGGCGCCAGCCACCCCATCGGCGCAGCCATCGGCGGCACCGGCCAGTGGGGCACCAAGACCGACTACATCCCCCACCACCAGCCCTTCCAGTACTACGCGTCCACGGCCAACCCCCACCACCTGCCGCCCAGCTCGCCCGCCATGATCGGTCGCAGCGACCAGGCCAACCACCAGTACGACCTGAGCGATTTCTGGACGGCGGCCTCGGCGGGGAACATGCCCTCGGTCAGCTACCTGAAAGCCCCGGGCTACCAGGACGGTCACGCCTTCTACTCCGATCCCCTCGACGAGCAGGCCTTCTTGGTCAACACCATCAACCGCTTGCAGGCACTACCGGAGTGGTCGTCGACGGCGGTGATCATCAGCTACGACGACTCCGACGGCTGGTACGACCACGCTTTTCGCCGGCCCATCAACGGCTCCAACGCCCCAGCTGACGCCCTCGACGGGCCGGGCCGCTGCGGCGTCAGGCCGATCCTCGGCCGGGCTCAGGACCGCTGTGGCTACGGGCCCCGCCTGCCGCTCCTCGTGCTCTCACCTTTCGCCAAGGCCAACCACGTCGATCACACCGTGACCGACCAGACGTCGATCCTGGCTTTCATCGAGGACAATTGGGGTCTCGGCCGGATAGGCAACGGCTCGTTCGACCAGATCGCCCGTCCCCTGTTCCAGTTCTTCGACTTCTCCCGGCCCCGAGCCGACGGGAAGCTCATGCTCGACCCGGCCACAGGCAATCCCACCGGCTGAAAAGCTATGGCGCCGGAGGCGAAGGCTGGCCCGCCGCGGCGGCGGTACGGCGCCGGCGGCGCTCCACCTCACGATGGCGGCCACGAGTGGGAGAACTTCTCCGGCGGCGGATCGAGAAGAGGGGTGGAGCGAAGCCCAGGGAGGCCACGAAACGCGGGCCGGTGGCTGTCGGTGCGCACCGCCATCTTGGCGCCGACGAACGACAGCGGTACCGACGCCGACCCGAACACGACCACGACGGCCCAGTCGACATGCCCCAACGCAGTGTGGACGATGGTGCCCGGCACGGCGAGCACCGTTGCCACCACCAGCGACGACGCGAACGCCACCTTCACCGGTAGGCGTAGCACGGTCAGGTAGAGAGGAGCGAGCAGGAAGCCGCCGCTGTTGGCCAGCAGGCCGGCGGCCAGACCCACCACCACCGCCACGCCGGCCAGCCGGGCCCGTGGTGCCCGCAGCTCCCGCACCATCTCCTGACCGTCGCCGGGCCGTAGGAGGAAGCGCAGGCCGAGAGCCACGACCACGACCTCGGTGACCAGCACCAGCGCCCCGCCGTCGATCCAGCGGGTGGACCAGGCCCCCACCACAGTGGCGGGGATGCCGAACCAAAAGCTCCAGGCCACCACCCGGCGGTCCACTGCTCCTTCGCCCGCCCACGCCAGGCTCGCAGCCAGCGTCGAGGGGATTGTCGCCGGTAGGGGCGCGGCCAGGGCTACTACCGCGGGCACGCCTACAGCGTGCAGCAGGGGCGTGGCCACCGCCGAGCCGCCCTTCCCGAACAACCCCGCCACGAAGCCCACACCGAGGCCCACGGCAGCGACCAACACCCAGTGCACATCCCGATCTGACTCTGCCGGTACCCACAAGTCCAACAGGAATACTGTCTGTTAGCGATAGGCTGTGCCGATGGAAGTGCGCCAGCTCGAGTACGTCGTGGGCGTGGTCGAGCGCGGCGGGTTCACCAGGGCCGCCCGCGATCTGCACGTGTCCCAGCCGGCACTGTCGCAGGGAGTGCGCACCTTGGAGGCCGAGCTGGGCGTCGAGCTGTTCCATCGCATGGGCCGCCGGGTCGAACTCACTGCCGCCGGCCGGGCATTGCTGGGACCTGCCCGGCAGGTCCTTCGCGACACCCTGACCGTTCGGGCCGCCGTGGCCGCGGTGCGCGGCGTGGTCGCCGGGTCCCTCGACCTCGTTGCTCTCGCCACCCTGGCCGTCGACCCTGTCGCCCGCCTGGTCGGCACCTTCCGGGCCGCCTACCCGGGCGTGGCGGTGCGCGTCGCCAGCCCCGAGGAGGCGGCCGACGTCGCCGAACTGGTGGGGGAGGGAGCGGCTGAGCTGGGGCTGGCCGAGCTGCCCGTGACGGGATCGCTCTGCGCCCATGAGCTCTTGGTGCAGGAGATCGTGGCGGTGTGCCCGCCAGGAACGGTGTTACCCCGGGGCCGACGCCTGCGCTTGCAGCGGCTGGCTGGCATGCCCTTGGTCACCACCCCACCCGGCACCTCCACCCGCCGCCTGGTCGACGAGGCCTTTGCCTGTGCCGGCCTGTCGGCCAACGTGGCGGTGGAGACCGCCCACCGGGACGCTGTCGTGGCGCTGGTGTTGGCCGGCGCGGGGGCTGCTTTCGTGCCCGAGTCGACGGCCCGGGCGGCCGAGGCTGCCGGCGCCGCGGTCGCGGCCATCGACCCGCCGGTGCGACGGAGCATCGGCGTTGTCCATCGCAGGGGACCCTTGTCGCCGGCAGCCAAGGCGTTCATCGACCTCGCCCTCTAGCGGGCGCGCCAGCGGGATGTGAGATCCCGTTCTGGTCAGGTGCACCGCCCTCCAGGGGGCTCTGGCTCTGGGCCCACGCTTCAGCGGATCTCGGCCGCCAAAGACTTGGGGTCGCCGGTCACCATGTAGGCCACCCGGTCACCCACGGCCACGGCGTGGTCGGCGATGCGCTCGAGATGGCGGCCGGCGAGGAGGGCGTGGAAGACGAGGCCTCCGGCGTCGGGACCGTGTTGCACCACGAGGTGGGCGGCCAGGCGGCGGTAACAACTATCGAGCTCGTCGTCGCGCCCTTCCAGCTTGGCGGCCAGCGCCAGGTCCTGGTTGCGCCAGGCCAGGCGCGCCGCGCTGATGAGGTCGAGGGCGGACTCGGCCATCTTGGAGAGGAGGGAGGCGGAGATCGGTTCGGGTCTCCATGCCGCGAGGGCGAGCTTGGCGATGGACACGGCGAGGTCGCCCATGCGCTCGAAGTCGGCCGTCACCCGGAGAGCGGAGACGAGGAACCGCAGGTCGACGGCCACCGGAGCCTGGCGGGCGATCAGGCTGTACGCCGATTCCTCGAGCTGGAGGAACAAGGCATCGAGCTCGTCGTCGCCGTTCTCCACCACCTCGGCCTTGGTCCGGTCGCCCTCGAGGAGGGCGACGGTGGCGGCCCGCACCGCGTCCTCGGCCAACGCACCCAGCCAGTCGACACCGTGGCGCAGGCTGCCGAGGTCTTCCTGGAACTGGCTGCGGGAGCTCATCCGAAGCGGCCGGTGATGTAGGACTCGGTGCGTTCGTCGTCGGGCACGGTGAAGATCTTCTCGGTGGGCCCGCACTCGACCAGGCGGCCGGGCTTGCCCGCCTCCTCGAGGTTGAAAAAGGCGGTGGTATCGCTCACCCGGGCCGCCTGCTGCATGTTGTGGGTGACGATGACGATCGTGAACTGCTCCTTCAGCTCGGCCATGAGGTCTTCGATGCGCAGGGTGGAGATGGGGTCGAGAGCCGAGCAGGGCTCGTCCATGAGCAGGACGTCGGGTTCCACCGCGATGGCCCTGGCGATGCACAGGCGCTGTTGCTGGCCACCCGAGAGGCTGCCGCCGGGGCGGTCGAGACGGGTCTTGATCTCGTCCCACAGCCCGGCCTGATGCAGCGAGCGCTCCACTACGTCGTCGAGCTCGGACCGGTTGCGCATGCCGTTGAGCCGGAGCCCGGCGGCCACGTTGTCGCGCACCGACATGGTGGGGAACGGGTTGGGTCGCTGGAAGACCATCCCGATGGACCGCCGGACGGTGACGGCGTCGACCTCGGGCCCGTAGATGTCCTCCCCGTCGAGGAGCACCTTGCCCGTCGACGACGCCCCCGCGATCACCTCGTGCATGCGGTTGAGGGTCCGCAAGAAGGTCGACTTCCCACAACCCGACGGCCCGATGAGGGCGGTCACATGCTTGGGCTCGATGACGATGGAGACACCCTCGATGGCCTTGTTGGCCTGGTTGCTGCCGTACCAGGCGCTGACGTCGGTGGCCTCTAAGCGCTTCACGGATGGATTCCTCGCAGGACTAGTTGGCGAGCTGGTTGCGACGGGTGAGCACCCGGGCGACCACGGTTAGGAGCAACACGATGACGATGAGGGTGAGAGCCCCCGCCCACGCCCGGTCTATCGCCGGCTTGAACGCCGAGCCGGCCTGGAGGAACACGAACAGGGGCAGTGACGACTGGGCCCCGTTGAAGGGGTTGACGTGCACGGAGTCGAACCCGAAGGCGGTGAGGAGCAGGGGCGCGGTCTCCCCGGTAACTCGGGCCACGGCCAGCATCACGCCGGTGGTGATTCCTGCCGAGGCGGTGGGCAGCACGATCGACAGCACCGTGCGCCAGCGTGGGATCCCCAGGGCGTAGGCCGCCTCGCGCAGGGGCCCGGGCACGAGCTTTATCATCTCCTCCGACGTGCGCACCACGATGGGCAGCATAAGGATCGACAGGGCCATGGCCGCGGCGAGGCCGGAGAAGCCCCGATGGAGGCCCAGCACCCAGAAGGCGTAGATGAACAACCCGGCGACGATCGAGGGGATCCCCACCATGACGTCGATGAGAACGCGAACGGCGGCTGCCAGGCGGCCGCGGCCGAACTCGGTGAGGTAGATCGCTACCAGCAGCCCGGTGGGCACCGACAGGATGCAGGCCATGAGGACCTGTTCGAGCGTGCCGATGATGGCGTGATAGGCGCCACCGTTGGTGTCGCGCGCCCCGACACCCAGCATCGAGTGGGTGAAGAACCCCGGCCGTAACGCCTTTGCCCCCCGCACGACTGTGTAGGCCAGCAGGGAACCGAGGGCCACCAGGCACACGGCTACCGCGGTCACCACCAGCACGCCCGCGGCCCGGTTGACGACCGACCGCCTGCCTTCGGTTCGCCCCGCCGCGCCCAGGTAGGCGGCAGTGGCCAACAACCATGCGACCACCACGAAGTCGGCCCGCCCCTGCAGCGGTGTGACGAGGAAGGCAAGGACGGTGAAAGCGACACCGGAGGCGGCGGCGACCAAGGCCTGGGCCCGGCTCAGTCGGGCTCGGCGGAGGCCCCCTGGGTTCATGCCATCCCGCTGGCGGCGCTGCCGGTGCGGCGGATGACGCCCCGGGCCGCGGTGGTGGCCACCAGGGTCATGGCGAACAGGACCAGCCCGCTGGCGATGAGCCCACTTCGGCCGATGACGCCGGCCTCGCCGAACTTGGTGGCGATGTTGGCGGCGATGGTGTTGCCGCCCCGCCGGAGCACCCCGACGTTGATGTCGAACGTGGCGGCCAGCACCAGAGCCACCGCGATCGTCTCGCCCAGGGCGCGCCCCAGGCCGAGGATGATGCCCCCGAGCAGGCCGCTGCGGCTCGAGGGGAGCACCGACGTGGCGATCATCTCCCAACGCGTGGCACCCAGGGCCAATGCCGCCTCGCGCTGCGAGGTCGGCACCTGTCGGAACACCTCGCGCGACACCGCGGCCACGATGGGGAGCACCATCAGGGCGAGCACGACCGACGCGTCGAACAGCGAGTTGCCGTACGAGTCGGCGGGGTTGTGGAACAGGGGGATGAACCCGAGATTGTGGGCCAGCCAGCGCTCCAGCGGGATCATTCGCGGCACGAGGAAGAGCAGTCCCCACAGGCCGTACACGACGCTCGGCACCGCGGCCAGCACGTCGACGAGGTAGCCGATCCAGCGCCCCAGGACTGGCTTGGCGTACTCGGTGATGAACAGGGCTGAGCCGACGGCGATGGGCACCGCCATGAGGAGTGACAGGATGCTTGACACGACCGTGCCCCAGGCCAGGGCGGCGATGCCGAACCGGTGTCCGGGGTTGTCGGGGAACCACTGCTTCTGGGTGAAGAAGCCCAGCTTCGCCGTCCGCAGCGCGGGCCAGGCCTTGACCAGCAGAAAGATGCTCACCACCCCGAGCAGCACCAGCACGACCACGCCCGCCGTGGTGGCCAAAGCCTTGAAGATGCGGTCACCAAGGCGACTGGCTGGCGGGCGCCCCCTACCTCCGCTCAGGATGCGTAGCTGGTCCGTGCGCTTGGTCTGGACCTCCAAGGGGCCGCCCCGGGGTTCCGGACCGCTCAGACTCTCACCACTTCGAGGGCCTTGTCGAGGATCGACTGCGGCATGGGGGCGTAGTCGAGGCCGGCGGCCAGCTTCTGGCCGTCGGTGAGGACCCATTGGGCGAAGTGGCGCAGGGCGGTGCTTTTGGCCGGGTCGGTCCCCGCCTTGTAGAACATCAGATAGGTCGGTGTGCTCATGGCGTAGGCGGCGGCGTCGTCCGGCGTGTAGTTGAGCTTCAGGGTGAGGTCGGGGTTGACGGTGGCGCCGGCGAGGGCAGCGGTCACCGCCGATGCTGTCGGCGCCATGAACTGCCCGGCCTTGTTCTTTATCGATGCGATGCCGAGGGACGCCTGTTTGGGGAAGCTCAGCTCTGAGTAGCCGATGGCGCCGGGGCTCTGCTTGACACCGGCGGTCACTCCGTCGGAGCCCTTGGCACCGGTCCCCGTCGGCCAGGGCACGTCCTTGCCCGAGCCGAAGGTCCAGACCTCGGGCGCGGTCGCCTTGAGGAACTCGGTGAAGACCTGGGTCGTGCCCGAGCCGTCGGACCGGTGCACGACCGATATCCCTGTGGACGGGGGGGACGCCCCCTGGTTGTCGGCCTTGATGGCCGCGTCGTTCCACTTGGTGATCTTGCCGGCGAAGATGCCGGCCAGGGTGGCCGGTGACAGCTTGAGGTTCTTCATCTCCGGCAGGTTGTACTCCACGGCCACCGCACCCGCCACCCATGGCACCTCAGCCACGGAACCGGGGCCACCCGTGGCCTGCTGCTCCTCGGGCTTGAGGGTCACGTCGGAGCCAGCGAAGTCGACGGTCTTCGACGTGAGCTGCTGGATGCCTGCTCCCGATCCGACCGGTTGGTAGTTGATCGTGACCCCGGGGGCCACGGAGCGGTAGGCCTTGGTCCACTCCTGGAGGATGGTGGAGACGAACGTGGAGCCTGCTCCGGAGAGGGTGGCGCTGTCCTTGGCGCCGGCCGCGGCGGACGTGGTGTTCGTGGTGTTGCCGGTGCTCGTCTTGCTGCTGCTGCTGCATGCTGCCGACAATGCGGCGATGGCGGCGATCGCCGTCACAGCCATGGAAACGCGTCGAGCCACTGGTCCTCCTGTTGGGTCGGGCCGTTGCAGGCGGACCATACCGGGGAGGGGACGACGAGCCGGTGGACGCAAGGTGAACGAGCGGTGAACACACGGTGAACTTTGGGTCTTCAGAATCCAAGGGTTGAGTGTTTGCCCGAAATTGGCCCTGGCGTTGCCTGCGTTGGGCCTACGGAAAGGTGCGAAGCGTAAAAGTTGGGCCGGATGAATCGCACATCCACACGTGTCCTGGTGCGCGGTTACCCACGACGGTCGCGGACCAGGACACAAGGTCGTGACGGTAGTCTCGGTGGCGGGAGTCTTGTTGAGGTCCAACCGTGTCATCCGCGAGGCGGCCGAGCGCGCGGCCGCCGAGGCCGCTCGACGAGTCGATGCACTGGAGGCGGAACGGCGACTGTTGAGGGGAGCACTGGAAGCCCTCCCCCTGGGCGTGGCGGTGTGCGACGAGGATGGCACGGTGATCTACCGCAACCGCAGGGTCGCCGAGCTGGCCGAGGCGCGCCACTCCGAGGCGCTGACATCGCGTGCTCTGGAGCAGGTGTTAGGTGCCACCCGCTCGAAAGGCCCCCAGGCCCAGACTCTCGACCTGCGGGGCCCGCCGCCACGGACGATCGTCATCAGCTCCCGGGCTCTGGACGGCGAGAGGGTCTCGGGCTCGGTGGCGGTGGTGGAGGACATCACCGAGCGGCGCCAGCTCGAGGCCATGCGCCGAGACTTCGTGGCCAACGTGAGCCACGAGCTGAGAACGCCGATCGGCGCTCTTGCCCTCCTGGCCGAGACGCTCGCCAGCGAGGACGAGCCCGCTGCGGCCCGGCGCCTGGCCGGCCACATCCTGGTGGAGACCGAGCGGGCGGCCCAGATGGTGGAGGACCTGCTCGACCTCAGCCGTATCGAAGCCCAGGCAACCGACCACCAGAAGGTGCCCATCTCCGCCGTGCTGGCCGCGGCCATGGCCCGGGTGGCACCGGCGGCGGCCCATCACGGCGTAGACGTGGTGCTCCCGCCCAGAGAAAGCGACGTCGCGGTCGTGGGCGACAGGACGCAGCTCGTCTCCGCCATCGCCAACCTGTTGGACAACGCCATCAAGTACTCAGAAGCGGGCTCCACCGTGGAGGTGGACGTGGGTCGCGAATCCGGGTTCACCGACATCGTTGTCAGCGACCACGGGATCGGCATCCCGGCGCGCGACCTCTCGCGCATCTTCGAGCGGTTCTACCGGGTTGACCGGGCCCGCAGCCGCCAGACCGGAGGCACCGGGCTCGGCCTCGCTATCGTGCGCCACGTTGCCACCAACCATGGAGGTGAGGTGCTGGTGCGTTCCCGTGAAGGTGAGGGCTCGACGTTCACGTTGCGCCTGCCGGCATCCCCCCGCTCATGACCGAGATCCGCAAGATCTTCCATGAGGACCTGGCCGAGCTGCGAGCCGACGTCATCCACCTCGGTGCCATGGCGGGCGAGGCGATCCAAGCGGCCACCGACGCCCTGCTGGAGACCGACCTGGCCGCCGTCGAGCGGGTCGCCGCCTCCGACCGGGCTATCGACGCCCTCGACCACACCATCGAGGAGCATGTCTACCTGCTCCTGGCCCGACAGCAGCCCATGGCTTCAGACCTGCGGTCGCTGGTGGCCGTGCTGCGGGTGATCCACGAGATCGAGCGCATCGGCGATCTCATGGTGAAGGTGGCCAAGGCCACGCGCCGGCTCTATCCCGAGCCGCTCGATCCGCGGGTGAGGGGCCTCGTCGACCGCATGCGCGACCAGGCTGGGGCCCAGCTCCGGCTGGCCGTGGACGCTTACGCCGAGCTCGACCTGGCCAAAGCCCAGGCCCTACCCGACATGGACGACGTGCTGGACGAGCTCCAGAAGGACCTCTTCCAGGCCATCTTCGCCCGCCATGGCACCGACGATGCCGCCGTGCGCCGAGCCGTCCAGCTCGCGCTCATCGGCCGGTTCTACGAGAGGGTCGGCGACCACGCCACCAACATCGCCGATCGGGTGACCTACATGATCACCGGTCACTTTCCGTACGAGGAGATGTCCAACGGGATCTGATCTTGCTCCGACGGCTCACTACATCAACCGGGACCTGTCCTGGCTCGACTTCGCCTCCCGGGTGCTCGCCCTCGCCGGCGACGACGGCGTCCCCCTGCTGGAGCGGGTGAAGTTCCTGGCCATCTTCAGTGAGGGCCTCGATCAGTTCTTCCAGGTGAGGGTGGCCGGCCTCAAAGAGCAGGTGGCCGCCGGGCTCGGCTCCACTACACCCGACGCCATGACCCCCGCCGACCAGTTGCGCGCCATCCGTACCCAGGTCCAGGGGCTGGTCGACCGCCAGGGAGAGGTGTTCCTCGACAAGTTGGCCCCGGCGTTGGCTCAGGCCGGCATCGTGCTGTCCGACTGGGAGTCTCTCGACGACGACGATCGCGGCTACCTGGTGGGGGTGTTCGAGCAGCGGATCTTCCCGGTGCTCACCCCCCTGGCCGTCGACCCCGGCCACCCCTTCCCCTACATCTCCAACATGTCGCTCAACCTGGCAGTGACGGTTAACGACGCCACCGCAGGCGACGACCGCTTCGCCCGGGTCAAGGTGCCTCCCCTGCTGCCCCGATTCGTCGTCATGCCCGACGGGGAACGGTTCGTGCCCATCGAGCAGGTGATGGGCGCGCATCTGGGCACCCTCTTCCCAGGGCTGGCCATCGAGGCCCAGGAGGCCTTCCGGGTGACGCGCAACGCCGATCTCGCCCTGGCCGAGGAGGAGGCCGACGACCTGCTGGCCGCGGTGGAGCTGGAGCTCAGACGCCGCCGTTTCGGTCGGGCGGTGCGTCTCGAGATCGACTCCAAGATGTCATCGGCGACGCGCGACCTGCTCATGCGAGAGCTGGAGCTGGGGCCCGACGACGTCTACGCGGTGGAGGGCCCGCTCGACCTGGCCGGGCTCTGGTCGGTGTACGAGCTCGACCGTCCCGAGCTGAAGGACGACGTGTGGGTGGGCGTCACCCAGCCCAGGCTGGTCGACACCGAGGGTGACCCCGCTGACCTCTTCGCGGTGCTGCGCGAGCGCGAGGTGCTCCTCCACCACCCCTATGACTCGTTCGCCACTTCGGTGGAGGCGTTCATCGAGGAGGCCGCCGACGACCCCCACGTTCTCGCCATCAAGCAGACCCTCTACCGCACCTCGGGCGACAGCCCCATCGTGAAGGCCCTGATCAAGGCGGCCGAGGGGGGCAAGCAGGTGGCGGTGCTGGTGGAGCTCAAGGCGCGCTTCGATGAGCAGGCCAACATCGCGTGGGCCCGGGCCCTGGAGCAGGCCGGCGTTCACGTCGTCTACGGGCTGGTAGGCCTGAAGACCCATACCAAGACCGCCCTGGTGGTGCGTGACGAGCCCGACGGGATCCGCCGTTACTGCCATGTCGGCACCGGCAACTACAACCCCAAGACGGCACGGATGTACGAAGATCTCGGGCTGTTGTCGGCCGACCCCGACCTGGGGGCCGATCTCACCGACCTCTTCAACTACCTCACCGGCTACAGCCGCCAGGAGCAGTTCCGCAAGCTGCTGGTGGCTCCCGTATCATTGCGCGAAAGCATGATCGAGCTCATCCGGGCCCAGCGCGACGCCGGCTCCGACGGACACATCATCATGAAGATGAACAGCCTGGTCGACGCGGCGGTGATCGACGAGCTCTACAGTGCCGCTCAGGCCGGTGCCCGCATAGAGCTGATCGTGAGGAGCATCTGCTGCCTACGCCCTGGCGTGACGGGGCTCTCGGAGCGGATCACCGTGCGCTCGATCGTGGGCCGGTTCCTGGAGCACTCCCGGATCTACGCGTTTGGGCGCCAAGAGGAGCGGAGCTATCTGATCGGCTCCGCCGACCTCATGCCCAGAAACCTCGACCGGCGCGTGGAGGCCGTCGTCCCGGTGGAGCGCACTGAGCTGAAGAACAGGCTCCAGGAGGTGCTCGACCTGTCGTTGGCCGATGACACGCTGGCGTGGGAGCTCGATTCCGACGGCACATGGGCGAAGGTGCCCACCGAGGAAGGGGTCAATGTGCACGTACGCCTTCAAGAGCTGGCCTTCGAACGGGGGCGGCGCCGCTCACCCACCGCGTCGGCCCCGCCCGAGGAGTGACGTTCGTGGGCATTGAGCGGGAGGTCAAGCTCGGTGCCGGGGAAGGGTTCGCCCTCCCCGATCTCAACGGCCTCGACCAGGGAGTGGCCGCCGCCCCGCTGCCCGACCGCACCCTTGATGCCGTCTACTACGACACCAGCGACTTGCGCCTGGCCCGCTGGGGCGTCACCCTGCGCCACCGCGTCGGTGACGTGGAGGGCGACGGTTGGACGGTCAAGCTCCCGGAGGACAGCGCCGGCCCCGCCCTCTCGCGGCGGGAGATCACCTTCGACAGTGATCCCGCCCAGCCGCCGCCGGCTGCCGTCGATTTGGTGCGTGCGTTTGCCCGACGGGCCGAGATCGGCCCCGTCGCCCGGATGCGCACCATCCGCTCGGTCGTGGAGCTGCGCGACGTAAGGGGCCGACCGACGGCAGAGGTCGTCGACGACGACGTCTCCGTGCTCGACGGCAGCCAGCCCACGGCGCGGTTCCGAGAGATCGAGGTCGAGCTCACCGAACGGGTCTCCGCCGCCCTGCTCGAGGCGGTTCTGGGTCGTCTTGGCAAGGCGGGAGCAGGTGAGCCCCAGAAGACACCGAAGCTCATGCGGGTCCTTGGCGACCGGGCTCTCGGCCCGCCCGACGTAGCACTCGCCGACGTCGACGACCACGCCACCATGGGCGATGTCGTCCGGCTGGCGCTGGCCAGCTCGGTCAGGCGGATCCTCCTGCACGATCCAGGCATGCGTCTCGGTGACGACTCCGAGCATGTCCACCAGGCCCGCGTGGGTACTCGCCGCCTGCGCTCCGACCTCCGCACCCTGCGGCCGGTGCTGGTCGACGACTGGGTCGATCCCCTCCGCGAGGAGCTGCGGTGGCTCGGCCATGCCCTGGGCATGGTCAGGGACGCCGATGTCCTGTCTGACCGCCTGCGTGACCAGGCCCGTTCCCTACCCGAGGTCGACGCCCCAGCTGTGGAGCTGCTGCTGGGCCAGCTCGCCGACCAGCGCGCCGAGGCCGTGGCCGGGCTGCGGGCCGTCATGGCCGGCGACCGCTATGTAGAGCTGCTCGACCGACTGGTGACGGCGGCCCAGCACCCGCACCTGCGTCCCGAGGCCGACGAGCGAGCCGCCGATGTACTGCCCCGGTTGGCCGCGGGGTCGTGGCGGCGGCTGCGCAAGGCGATCGACGAGCTTGTGCCCGAGCCCTCGGCCCAAGACCTGCACGCCGTTCGCATCGCGGCCAAGAGGACCCGCTACGCGGCCGAGGCGGCTGCGCCGGTCATCGCCAAGCGCGCCAAGGCGTTGGCCGGAGCAGTCGCCGATCTGCAGACGGTGCTCGGCGACCACCAGGACGCGGTCGTGGCCGAGGCCTGGCTGCGCGGGGCCGTCGTCGACGCCGGTACCGCCGAGCCGCTCGCCGCCGGCCAGCTGATCGCCATGCAGCGGGCCGACCAGGCCCGGTGCCGGGCGGAGTGGCCCGGCGTGTGGAAGCGGGCCAAGAAGAAGAAGCTGCGATCGTGGCTCGCCTGAGCGAGCACGATCCCGCTGTGGTCCTTGCTGCGGGCGGCGTGGTGTGGCGGGGAATCAACGGCGAGGGCGAGCCCGAGGTGCTCCTCGTCCACCGGCCCAAGTACGACGACTGGAGTCTGCCCAAGGGCAAGCTCGATGCCGGCGAGCCGGCCCCCGTGGCCGCCCTGCGCGAGGTCGAGGAGGAGACCGGCTTGCGCTGTCGCCTGGGAGCCGAGCTGGCCACGTCGAGCTACGAGGACCGCCACGGTCGGCCCAAAGAAGTCCGTTACTGGGCCATGGAGCCGGTGAGCGGCCACTTCGTGGCCAACGACGAGGTGGACGAGGTGCGATGGGTGCTCCTAACTCGGGCCGCCGACATGTTGAGCTACGACCGCGACCGGGCCGTGCTGGCTTCGCTGCCCCACTGAGACCGGTCGCCGTGCCCCTGTTCCTCGTACGCCACGCCCATGCCGGTCGGCGCAAGAACTGGGATGGCCCCGACCGGCTCCGGCCCCTCAGCCGTCGCGGCCGCCGCCAGGCCGCGGGCCTGGTCGAGGTGGTCGAGCTGCACTCCGACCGGGGCGTGGCCCGGGTGCTGTCCAGCCCCTACGTGCGCTGTGCGCAGACGGTCGAGTCTCTGGCCGCCCGATCGGGCTTGGTGGTGGAGGAGGTTGCCGAGCTGGCCGAGGGCGCATCTACGCCCGACACCGTTGCCCTCCTGCGGCGCCTGGTCGATACTACGGCCGTCGCCTGCACCCACGGCGACGTCGTACCCGCCGTCCTCGACGCCTTCGCCTGTGAGGACGGCCTCGTTCTGCCCGACGACTATCCCTATGCCAAGGGGTCGACCTGGGAGCTGGAAGCCGAGGGAGGCCGGTTCGTGAGGGCCCGGTACTTTCCGCCACCGGCGTGAGTTGCTGGAGTGCGATCCTACCGCCTGTGCTACCATTTTCTGCGTGGCGCAGCGAGAGAAGCGTTCCATCTCCCTCCCATCAGATCTGGCTCATGCGATCGAACGAACGGCTGCGGAAGACGGCACCACCTTCAGTGCCTGGTTGGCCCAAACCGCCGCCCATCGGCTGCGACTCGAGGCCGGGCGGAAGGGCATCGCCGAGTGGGAACGTGACCACGGAGCACTGAGCCCTGATGAGCTGGCCGACGGATTGGCCCGCGCCCGCCGTCTCCTGTGCGGATCCTGAGCGGCCACCGCGGCGGCTCGCACCATGGCAGGCGTGACTTACGACTCAGGGGCGCTGGTAGCCGCCGAACGTAATGACCGGCGGATGTGGGCTCTGCATGCCGGCTTCCTGGCCGAAGATGTCACGCCGACGGTGCCCGCCCCGGTCCTCGCCGAGACTTGGCGGGGTGGTCCTCGCCAGGCGAGCTTGTCGCGAGATCCGCCTGCTGGTCTCGGTCCTGCGGATCGTCCCCGAGCTCGAGCGCAGCGGAGACCTGGTCGAGCACATCGCCCTGCGCACCCAACCGGGTCTGTTGAGCGAGCTCACTCCTCGGGCGCGGGGGCTCATCGCCGAGATGGGCCGCCTCGGCGTGGAGATGTGGACCGAAGCGGCGGGCGCGTGGCGGTCGAGAGACCCCGACGCCGTCGACATGCTCCGTCGCCTGGATGACCGCATCGACGACCTGCACGTCTCCCTCACCGCCGAGCTGGCCGGGAGCGCCATGCCCGTCGCCGCCGCCATCGAGCTGGGCCTCGTGGCCCGTTTCTTCGAGCGCCTTGGCGATCACGCTGTCAACGTCACCGGCCGTATCGCCTACCTGGTCTCAGAGACGGGAAGCGGGCCATGACGGGGCATCCGGGCCTGGCGGGGCTGACCGAGGGGCTAGCGTCCTTGGGACCCGCGGCCCGACAGCTGGGTGAGGCGGAGTGGCTCCTCGGAGAGGCCTCGGACGCCGATATCGTTGAGGCCCGCGAGAAGCTCCATATGGTCGAGGGCCTTCTCGGTGCGCTGGTCTCCGAGAGCTGGCTGACGTCGGAGAACGCGGCGCGCCTCCTCGTGCTGCGCGACGTGCTGAGCGTCCACCTCTCGGCCGCCGCCACCCTGACCTCGCTCGACCTCGGCGCCAGGGCCACCGCTGTGCTGCAACGGGCGGTGTCCGCTCTGCGGTCGGGCCTCGAAGGCCTGGCCGAGCAGGAGGTGGCCGGCGCCTGCGCCGTGGATACGCCGGCCTGGGGTGAACGACGGGTGAACGATCAGCTCGCCGGCAGGGGCCACAGCCGGCCCGACAGCTCGTTCCACAGAGCCTGGTAGGCGCCGGCGGCTGCACTGCGCGGGGCGAACACGCTGACGGGTTGGCGGTGCCGCCCCATCTGCTCGATCTCGGTGGCCGATGGCACCGAAGTCGAGAGCACTTCGGGGCGGGCGCCGAGGTTCTCCATGATCTCACGGTGCAGCCGCTTGCGCCGATCCACCATGGAGAAGAAGGCCAACACCTCCAGCCCGTCGAGTCCCTCGCCCTCGAGGAAGGAGGTGAGCTGGCCGAGCGTCCGCACCGAGAGAGTGGTGGGGATGAGGGGTACGACAAGGGCTGTCGCTGCCGAGAACACGTTCTCGGAGACCAGCGAGATGCTCGGGGCGCAGTCGAGCACCACCAGGTCATAGTCGTCGACGAGGGGTTCGAGCAGGCGGCGCAGGCGGCGGGTGGGCTTCTTGGTGTCGCTGAGGTGCAGGTCCATGTGGCGGTACGAGAAGTCACCGGGAACCAGGTCGAGGTTGGCGAAGTCGCTGCCCTTGACGGCGCCGGCCAGGCTGCGGTCCCCACCGATCAGGCCGGTGCTGCCGCCCTTGACCCGGGGCCGCACCCGCAGGTAGTAGGTGGCCGCACCCTGAGGGTCGAGGTCCCACAGCAGGGTACGCACACCCTGGCCGGCGGCTGCCCATGCCAGGTTGACGGCCGTTGTGGTCTTTCCCACCCCGCCCTTGATGCTGTACGTGGCGACGACCTTCAACGCCCGGCCCGGTCGTCTGGGGGCCCGAAGAGGCGGCGGTACCGGCGGCGGTTCTCCGGGCTGTCGAAGCGTGCGAACCGCGACGCGAACTCCACACGGGCGGCGCGCTCACGCCGCCCGAGCTCGGCCTTCAGGGCCCCGATGGCTAGCACGGTGGCAGCCGGCGTGGTGGGCGCCAGCTCCTCGGCCAGCGCCGTCAGGGCCGTTGCCTGCACGGCGCCGTCCTGGAACTCCCCCAGGTTGTCCTGCAGCTGCTTCAGCTCGTGCACGGCCGGATCCAGGGCGGCGGCCGGAAAGAGCGGGGTAAACGCCTCGAGCAGGTAGCGCAGCTTCTTGGCCCGCTTGCGCAGGGAGTGGAGATCGTCTGCCGGCGAGGACTCGGTGATCGCGCGCCCGCCCCTGGCGACGCGGCGGTAGGCGCGCCAGATGGCCGCCTTCGCCAGGTCACCGGCGGGCGGCCCTTCGGTGGTTGGCTCGGCCACCAGTGCCTCGATACGTCCGATCATGGTGCGGTAGCGGGCCGAGCCCATCGCCTGATTCAGTGCCCCGTGCGCCTGGTCACAACGAGCTGCCACCAGGGCGCGTAACGGATCGAGTGCCGGGTCGTTGTCCGCGGCCAGATCCATCAGGTGCACATCGAGGTCGCGCGGCGGGGTGGTGAGGTTGGCCATCCACGACAGGTCGTCTCGGACACAGGCCACCGGCCCGGCCGGGAGCACTCCGTCGCTCACGCTCAGCACTGAGCGCATACGGCGGATGGCCACCCGGTAGTCATGCAGGAACTCAACGTCAGACCGAGCCTGGACACCGGTTTCGTTGGCCGCCATAGCGGCCACCAGGGCGGCGAGGACGGCCGTGATGGCGTCGGCCGCGGAGGCGTTGTCATCGATGCCGGCGGCGAGCTTCGAGGAGTAGTCGCCCGGGCGACGGCCGACGGCAGCTGCCGCGGCGGCGAGAGGTTCGGGAGGATCCTCGGGGGCGCCCAGCATCTCGCTGAGCCGTCGGCCGAGCCTTGCGGCCTCGCTCTCGTAGCCCCGGAGCGCGACGACGTGGAGCCAGTCGGGCCCAACCCCGGTGCGCTCGACCTCAACGCGTGCGACGACCTTGGCGGACTTGTCGCGAACGGCCCACGTCTGGCGCACCACCACGGCGGCGCCCATGGGCACCAGCGCTCGCACGCCGATGATCCGGGCGATCCTGGCCGCCCCGGGGCCAGGAGGCAAGTCTCGCGTCGAGGCGGGAGCTCCCCGGGCGGGCAGGACCAGCCCGTCGTGACGCCCCACGGTGCGCAGCACCAGCATCTCGTGGCGGTCTCGGTCCTCGTGCTGGAGAACGAGATTCTTGGCGTGCAGGCGCCAGTCGTGGGTATCGAGGAAGGTGACCGTCGCCTGGTGGCGGTCCTCGCGCCCGGCGGCGGCCCGCACCATCTCGAGCGCCCGCTGCCGGGCGGGTCTCGATGCCAGGCGAAAGCTGGTGGAAACCGGCCCATCGGCTGGCCCGCCGACAGATGTGGTGGGCTCGGCTCTCGGGGCTTTCATGGCCGAGCGAGATTACCGAGTGCGCCAGTCCCCAAGTCGATGCTGGTGCGGCGACTGGGCGGCCTGCCTGCCGGGAGGCGCCACGAGCTGTGCGCTGCGCTGGCTGCCGCCGCGGACTGCTGAGGCACAGATCAGGGAACGAGGGCTGAAGCGCTCTCCTTGCGACGCGACGGCAGCTCGAACTTGTAGCCGAGCCCTCGGATGGTGACGATGCGTGTCGGGGCGGTGGGATCGTCTTCGACCCGGGCCCTGAGCCGCTTCACGTGCACGTCGAGGGTCTTGGTGTCACCCACGTAGTCGTGGCCCCAGACCCGGTCGATGAGGGTGTCGCGGGTCAGCACCCGCCCCGCGTTCTCGAGGAGAAGGGCCAACAGCTCGAACTCCTTGAGGGGCAGGTTCACCCGCTCTCCCTTGAGGAACACCTCGTGCTCCTCGGCGTCGAGGCGGACGTCGCCCACCTCCAGGGTCGACCGCCGATCGGGCTCGTCGTCGGGGGGCGCCCGCCGCAGGGCAGCACGCATGCGGGCGACGAGCTCGCGGAGCCGGTAAGGCTTGGACACGTAGTCGTCGGCGCCCACCTCCATGCCGACCACGGTGTCGATCTCCGACGTCTTGGCCGACACCATGAGTATCGGTACCCGCGACCGGCTGCGGATCTCCCTGCACACGTCGATGCCCGACATGCGAGGGAGCATGACGTCGAGCAGCACCAGGTCGGGACGCACGGCGTCGAAGCGATCGAGCGCCTCCAGGCCGTCGCGGGCCACCTGCACCACGAAGCCCTCCCGGCGCAGCCCCACCGACAGGGCGTCGACGAAGGACTCCTCGTCCTCCACTACCAGCACGGTTGCCTGGGGGTCCGCCACTACGCCAACCCTAGCCAGCCCGAGTGAAGATCCGCCCCCTGGCAGGTGAACGCAAGGCAAACGATCGACGCCAGCCTCCACTCATTGGCGGTTCAGCAGCCGGGCGATGAACGGGTTGGTGCGGCGCTCGTCGCCGATGGTGGTGGCGGGCCCGTGGCCGGGGAGGACGCCGATGGCGTCGTCGAGGGGCAGGATCTTGGAGGCCATCGACTCCATCAGCTCCTCGTAGGAGCCGCCGGGCAGGTCGGTGCGCCCGATGGAGCCGGCGAAGAGGTGGTCGCCGCTGAACAGCACGGGCGCCTCCCCCTCGATCTCGAGCAGGAAGCACACCGAGCCCTTGGTGTGCCCCGGCGTGTGGATGGCGGTGAACGTCATACCCGCCCCCGAGACCTGCTGGCCGTCGTCGAGCCCGTAGACCAGCTCGGGCGCCTCGAGGTCGAGGTCCATCGACGCCAACAACTGGCCGAGGGTGCCGCCGTTGGCCACCGGATCGACGAGCAAGTGGCGGTCGGCGTCGTGCAGGTGAACGGGAACCGCGTGGTTCTGTGCGCCCACCACCTCGCTGACACCGCCCACGTGGTCGGCATGGCCGTGGGTGGCCAGCAGGGCGACCAACCGCAGGTCGTTGTCGCCCAAATGGGACAGGATGGCCTCGGGGTCGGGCGGGGCGTCGACCAACACGCACTCGCGGCCAGGGCCTGAGCGGCCCCCTGAGCGGGCAACCTGGCCCGGGGGGACCACCACCCAGGCGTTGGTTCCCGCGATCCACAGGCGCAGGCCCTGGATCAGCATGGGCCTTGGTGCCGCTGGCTGAGGCTGGCGGCGATGGCCCGGGGGCGAGGATCGGCCTCGACGTCCTCGATGGGGACGGGCAGGGCGATGGACCAGTTGGGCCACTGGTCGACCGTGCCCGGCATGTTGGGGCGCTCCTCCACCGACATGGCGTCGTCGAGGCTGGCGGTGACAAGAAGGGAAGAGGCCCGGGCCAGAGCCCGGTGGATTCCGGCCACCACATCGTCGACGACGGCATCGTCTTCGACTTCGGCCAGGGCGGCGACGCGGTCGCGCATCGCTGCGGTGGCCTCCTTGTTGGGTTCCATGCCCAGCCTGCGCTGGGCGTCCGGATCGCTCCCCGACCACAGCCCGGCCACGGTGGGCAGATCGTGGGTGCTCACCGCGGCCAGCGCTCGTTCGGGATAGTCAGCGGGGTCGCCCGGCTCGAACCACAGCAGCCGGTAGGAGCACACGTTGCGGGCAGCCAGCTCCCCGCGCACCTCGTCCTCCACCGTACCCAGGTCTTCGCCCACCACCCAGGCGGCGGCCCGATGGCTCTCCAGGGCCACGATGTCGAGCAGGTCGGCGGCCGGATAGCGCACGTAGGTGCCCTGGGTGGGCGCTTGCCCATGGGGCACCCAGAACAGCCGGAACAGGCCCATGACGTGGTCGAGGCGAAGACCGCCGGCGTGGCGCAGCACGGCGCGCAGCGTCTCCACGAAGGGCCGGTAGCCGGCCGCCCGCAGCCGCCAAGGGTCGAAGGGCGGCAGCCCCCAGTCCTGCCCCCGGGCGTTGAACTCGTCGGGTGGCGCACCCACCGACATGCCTGGCGCCATCACGTCCTGCCACTCCCAGGAATCGGCCCCGTCCGGGTCGAAGCCCACGGCCAGGTCCTGGACCACGGCCAGCTCCGACGAGGCTCGACCCAGCTGAGCGTCGACCAGCCATTGCAGCCAGCGGTGGAAGTCGACCCTGCGCCGGTTGCTGCGGCGGAAGGCGGCGATGCCCGGCCCCCGAGGGTGACGGACGTCTTGGGGCCACTCCTGCCAGGGGACGCCGTGCTCCTCGGCCAGGGCGCAGAACGTGCCGTAGGCCTCCAGTGCTGGACCCTCCTCCTTGCACCAGCGGTCGAAGGCGGCGTCACCGGGGAACCGGCGCCACAGGCGCTCCAGCGCCTCCATCTTGAGGGTGAAGACAACGTCGCGGTCGATGCGACGATGAGCATTGAGGAGGCGGCCGGCGGCGGCCAGCTCCTCCAGCACAGGGCCGAGCGTGGCGGCGCCGGGAACGTCCTCCACCCGGAGGTAGAGAGGGTTGCCGAAGCGACGGCTGCTCGGGTAGTAGGGGCTGGTGCCCTGGGGCAAGCCGGGCAGGGCGGCGTGCAGCGGGTTCACCAGCACCAAACCGGCACCCAGCCCAGCCGACCATCGAGCCAGCTCGGCCAGATCGGCGAGGTCGCCGATTCCCCAGCTGGCCGAGGAGCGTGCCGCATAGAGCTGCGCGGCCCACCCCCACGTTCGGCTCACGGGCAGCACGCACGTGCCGGGGCTGACCACCATCACCGACGAGTCGCCGGTGGCCAGGTCGGTGATGGTGTGGTACCCGAGGGGGAGGTCGGGGGGCAGGGTCTGGCCTGGCCGCAGCTGCATGGTGGCGCCACCCTCGATGGCCAGCTCCACAGTGCCCGCCACCCCAGTGGTACCGCCGGGACGGGCCCGGGCCAGTGGGGACGGCGGTGCCGGCATGTCTGTGTCGGCGCCCATCGATGCCAGGATCGCCTCGAGGGTGGTGCCGGGGGCCTGCTGCCATCGGCCCGCAGCGTCGGCGTACGTCTCGGCCACCCCCCAAGCGGAGGGCGAGGGCGGCGACGTGGTGGTGGCGGGTTCGGCGACGGTGCACCTCTGGGCCGGCGGGCAGGTTCCTCGCCATCCTGCCCGAGCGATGCCTGGGAGTACACTTCGCATCCCATGTCCCGGTGGATGGTCGAGAAGCAACTGTCGGCATCGGCCGAGCGCCTACGTCGCCTCCGCAACGAGCTGGCCGTGGTCGACGAGCAGCTGGCCCATCTTGGCGACACCGCCGACGAGGCGCGGCTGCGGGCCCTCGTGTCGGAGACGCCGCTGGCCGACCGCGAGCACACCGACGCCCGTCGCCACGCCGAGGCCATGGCGGGCCAGCGGGCGCGGGTGGTGGCGGCCATCGGCAAGCTCGAGTCGTCGCAGGACGACCTCCTCGACCGCCTCCTGGCCGAGCGCTAGAAACCGGCGGAGAGGCAACGAGCCAATGGCAGCGCGCGTGGTCATCGCCGAGGACGAGGCCATCATCCGCCTCGACCTCCAGGAGACCCTGCAGGAGGAGGGCTACGAGGTCGTGGGCAGCACCGGCCGCGGTGACGAGGCGGTGGCCATGGTGCGCGACCTCCAGCCCGACGTGGCCATCCTCGACATAAAGATGCCGGGCCTCGACGGCATCAGCGCGGCCAAGGAGATCGCCGGCGGACGGTGGGCGGCGGTGCTGATCCTCACCGCCTTCAGCCAGCGTGACCTGGTGGAGCAGGCCCGCGACGCCGGAGCCATCGGCTACCTGGTCAAGCCATTCCAGAAGAGCGACCTGGTGCCCGCCATCGAGCTCGCGGTGGGGCGCTTCACCGAGCTGCGGGCCCTCGAGCAGGAGGTCCATAGTCTTGAGGACCAGCTCACCACCCGCCGTATCGTGGAGCGGGCCCGGGGACTTCTCATGGACCAGCACGGCCTGAGCGAGAGCGAGGCGTTCGTGTTCATCCAGCAGACGGCTATGCGCCAGCGGGCCAAGATGCGAGTGGTCGCCGAACAGGTCCTCGATGGCTCACTTGTCCCACCTGCCCCGCCTGAGAGCTAGTCAGGCAAGGGGGCTGGCCTGCTCCCAGAGCTTGATACCCCCGAGGATGCCGGCGGTGTTGTCTACGACAGTCGTACCGGGGCCGAGATCGAACGAGACGTGGGTGGCGTTGCCGCCGCCGATGTAGACGTGGTCGGGGTTGAGGAGGATGCCGAAGTTGGCGAACGCCTTGCACACCCGCTTGTTCCACTTCTTGTTCCCGACGCGGCGGCGGGCTCGGTCGCCGATCTGCTCGTCGTAGGTCTGGCCCTTGCGGAATGGGTGGTGGGCGAGCTCCATGTGGGGAGCCAGGTGGCCATCGGCGAACAGGCCGCTTCCCACCCCGGTGCCAAGGGTGATCACCAGCTCGAGGCCGTGCCCGGCGATCACCGCTGCTCCCTGCAGGTCGGCATCGTTCACAACCTTGGCCGGCCGGCCCAGTGCGGTGGCGAGCTCGCCAGCCAGGTCGTAGCTCGTCCATGCCTCCACCAGGTCGGGGCGTACGTCGGTGCCAGGGCCGGCCGCGGTCACGAAGTGGGGGGCGGTGACGACATGGCCCATGCGCACCACTCCCGGGAACCCGGCCGATACCCGGTCGAAGGCTGGCAGGGGTCGCACCAGTTCGACCAGCGAGGCCACCAGCGCCGGCGGCGGCAGAGGGTAGGTGGTGGCCGCCCTCACCCGGTCGACGAGCATGGTGCCGGCCGCATCGAGCACCGAAGCTTTGAGCCCGGAGCCTCCGATGTCGATGGCCAGGGTGACCGGCCCGGCCTGCCCGACCTGCGCGGCCTGAACGCCGGGCCCGGCCTGCCCGACCTGCGTGGCCTGAACACCGGCATCAGTCATGACGCCAGGATACTGATGCACCGTCGGGCGGCTCGTCGTCGGGCGAGTGGTCGTAGGCGCCTTCGCGTTCTCGCTGGCTCTCTATGAGGCCGACCGGGCTGGTGAGAACCAGGGCGACGAGGGAAGCCAGAAGGGTGGTGGGCAAGAGGCGCAGCCCCGCCATCTCGCTGACCACGATGGTGCTGCCGATCGGGGTCTTGGTGACTCCGACGTTGGCGGCGGCCATGAGGGCGGCCATCAGTACCACCTCGTGAGTGCCGGGGAACAACACATGGCCGAGCCGTCCCAGCGCCACCCCGATGAAGAAGAGGGGGATGATGAAGCCGCCCCGCCACCCCGACGCGAGGGTGACGGCGGTGCCCGCCAGCTTGGCTGCTGCGGCCAGGGCGAAGGTGGCCACCAGGGCCCGGCGGGCCAGCAGGGGGTCGACCTGGGTCTCCCCGAAGGTGAGGGCGTAGGGGGAAGCGAAGGCCAACGCACCGAGGGCCAGGCCTCCGACGGCGGGGCGCAGGCCGGGCGGCACCCGCCGGAACAGCCATCGCAGGCTCATGCTGACGTAGGTGAAGGCCACGGCCACTGCGGCGCCGACGCCTCCTGCCGCCACCGCCCACAGGAGGTCGGCGGCACTGATCTGTTGGGTGGCCGGGAAGTGCCAGACCGGGCTGAGACCGAGGTGGGTGACGGACGCGTAGACCCCGTAGCCGCACAACGACCCGAGGATCGCCGGCAGCAGCGCCTCGTAGTACTCGGGGCCCCGGCGGTGCAGGATCTCCAGGGCGAACACGGCGGAGCCGAGCGGTGCGCCGAAGAGCACGGTGAACCCCGCCGCCATGCCGGTGATGGTGAGGATGCGGGTGTCGGCCACATCGAGCCGGCGGCGGCGGGCCAGCCAGGTGCCGAGCGAGCCGGTGGTCTGCACGAGGGGTGCCTCGGGGCCCATGGCGCCGCCCGACGAGATGCACAGCAGCGACACCGGGATCAACGAGCGCAGATCGCGCAGGTCCTTCTCACCGCCGAGCACGTGGATGTTGTCGACCAGCAGCTCCACGTCTCCCGGGTTGCCCAACAATCGGGTGAGCAGCCCGGCCACCCCGCCCACTGCCACCAGCACGAGCAGGTGGGTACCGGTCGCCCAGTGGGTGGGCCACAAGAACCTTTGCAGCACCTTGAGGGCCCCCACAAACGCTGCTCCCGCGAGGCCGCCCGCCACCCCGACGACCACGACCATGCCGATGACGCGGTTGTTGGGGCCGAGGGCGCCCTCGACCAAGGGGTTCCAGCGACGTGGGTGCTTCGCAGCCATCGGAAAACTCTATCGTGACACGATATGAGACTCGCGCCTGGGAGGCGAGCGGAGCAAGAGAGCATCGGCGTAGAATCTTCGAGGTGTTCGAGCGCTTCACGGACCGGGGCCGAAGGGTCGTCGTGCTGGCCCAAGACGAAGCTCGGCTGCTCGACCACAACTACATCGGCACCGAGCACATCCTGCTCGGCCTCATCCGCGAGGGCGAGGGCGTGGCGGCTGGGGCATTGGAAGGCCTCGGCATCTCCCTGGCTGCGGTGCGCACCCAGGTCACCGAGATCATCGGCCACGGTGATTTGGCCCCGAGCGGCCACATCCCCTTCACGCCCAGGGCCAAGAAGGTGCTGGAGCTGTCGCTACGCGAGTCGTTGCAGCTCGGTCACAACTACATCGGCACCGAGCACATCCTGCTCGGCCTCATCCGCGAGGGCGAGGGTGTGGCCGCCCAGGTGCTGGTGAAGCTGGGCGCCGACCTGTCCCTAGTGCGCCAGCAGGTCATCCACCTCCTCTCCGGCTACGTCGGAAGCTCGGCGGCCAGCTCCGCGGTGCGGGGCGGCCCGGCGCACACGCCTGCTGCCCAGAACGCCCTGACCAAGGCTCTGGCCCTGGCAGGGGGACAAGCGGTGACCTCGGAGCATTATCTGCTGGGCTTGCTCGCCGATGAGGAGAGTCTGGCGGGCCGGGCTCTGACTGCCCTGGGCGTGACTGCAGCCTCGGTGCAGGCCGAGCTGGCCGAGCTCGACGTGGCCGGCACCTCCGACGAGCTGCCCGAAGAGGCCGGGGCCCGCCGCCTGGAGGTACGGGTCGACGGTGACCGGGTGACTCTCGTGCTCGACGACGCCGAGACGGCTGGTTCGCTCGCCGAGGCCCTACGGCACAGGTCGTCAGGGTCTGGCTCGTCCACCACCATCACCGGCACCGATCCCGAGGCGGAGGGCTTCGCGGAGCTGTGGCTCGCCATCCGGCGCACCCTCGACGGGTTGATCCGAGATCTGGGCAATCCCCAGGCTGAGTCCCTGCCCAAACTGGTGCGCCGCTCCATCCGCCAGCGCATCGCCTCCGGCGTGATGCCTTTGGTCTCGAGGAGAGACGAGGCCGGCGAGCCTGCGGCCGCCAGCGGTCCTTGGCGGCCTCCCGGTTGGCGTACAGGGTGGACCGTCGCCGCCTACGCGGTGCTGAGCCCCTCCGACGGCACGGAGGCTGTCCTGGAGACGGCACCGGATGTGGCTGTGGCGGATGCTCGATCCTGGTTGGCTGGTTGGCTAGACGGCCAGGAGCGGCTGGCAGCGGCGGACGACGACAGTCCCCAATGCTCGTGGCTGTGCATCCTAGTCGACGAGGCCACGCCGGGCTCGGGTTCTGCCGGGTGGGCGGTGGCACAGTTCGGCTTCGGTCTCCATGGCGGCCCGCCCGACTTGGGCCGGCCCGGGCCGTGGTCGCAGCGGCCCCTAGCCGATCTGGTTGCCTATGCGCTCAACGACCTGAACCCGCCCCCCGATTGAGGCTCGGCTCGGCGGGCGGGTCGGTCAGAGCGGCGCGCAGGTCGTTGCGAGCCCGGTGGAGCTGCACCCGCACCGTGGACGGGCTCACGCCCAAGGCCTGCGACGCCTCCTCGGCCGACATGTCGAGGTACAAGCAGGCAACGGCGCACTCACGCCGGCGGGGCGGCATGGCCGCCAGGGCCTGGCGGACAGTCATCGCCACCACCATCGCCGCCTCGGGGCTGGGGCTGAGGGCATGGGCGTCGTCCAGCAGGATTGAGCTCTCTCGCCGATGGCCGCGGCGCAGCAGCCGGAAGGCGGTGGTGGCCACGTAGCCCGCCGGGTTCGAACCGTGGCGCGCCCGGCGCCAGTGGCGAAGGGTGCGAGCGAACGCCTCCTGGGCCAGGTCGGCCGGGTCCGTCGCCCCCGCCAGGCGCAGGGCAGCCACCAACCGGGGGTAGTGCGACCGGTAGAGGTCGGCGAAGTCGTCGGTACCGTATCGGGCGACGGTGGGCTCGTGCTTCGTCACCCCAGCTTGCCAGCGCCGCTAGCGAGGGCGGGTGCTGGTGGGGGCGGCGGGGGCAACGACGGTGGCAGGAGGCGGCAGAAGCGGCTGCGCCGGGCCAGCCGGCGCGGCAATGCAGTGGGGGGTGTTCGGGCTGGATACCGAAGACGAACCGAGGTCGGCGGTGGCCACCACTGCGCCGCTGGCATCGAGAGCCTCGGCCGTGCCTTGGGGCATCGTCGCCCTGAGGAACGCGTTGGCATCCTCGGGCGACCCCGCCACCTTGGTCGGCGTAGGGGGCGCCACCATCCGGTGGGCCAGCGCCGCGTACCCGCCGCCGGGTGCCATCTCGTCGACGGCGCCGTCGGAGAAGCGCACCCGAACGCGAGCCACACCAGGTCCAGTATGCACCGCAACCCAGGCCGCCGGCGTGCCCTCCTGCAGGCCGAAGAACGAGGTTCTGAGCACCGCCAGGGCTCCCGCCTCGTCGGCCTTCATGACGGGGACGTAGCCAGGGTCGACGGCCCCCTCGTCGGAGAGCCCGATCTGCAGCTGCGAAGCGGGGAAGCAGTCGGCCGGCGGGGGGGGCGGGCACGGGATGGTGCCCTTGTCGTTGGCGCATTGCATCTTGCCCAGCACGGGCGCGCGGAAATCGGCGAGGTAGGCCCGAACCGCTACCCCGTCGGCGGTGGTGCGCACGAAGAGGCGCTTGGGTGGGGCAGGTCCCGCCAGCGCCGAGCTGCCCGCGCCTCCAACGGCCGGGCGGGTCTCGACGGCGCCGACCGGCGAGGAGGTTGCCGGCGGCCCGCCGGTGGCCACCTGGACCCCATTGTGGGCGGTGGCCCGGCCCACCACCACGCCGGCGACCGGCCCGATGAGGGCGACGGCGGCCAGGGCGATGGCCAGGGCGCGGGTCCGGCCCCGTTGATACCGCGTCATGACCTCACGGAACGAGTCGGGGGTGGCGTTGGGTGCGTCGCCGGCTTGGTGGAGCAGGTTGGTGAGGTCGTCGTCTTCCATACCCACTACAAGCCCCGAGACCGGCCCGTGTTTACTCGTTCCTCGGTGCGGACCTCAGGCGGCTAGCCGGCGCTGACGAAGAGCTGGGCGGCCAGGGCCGGTCCAAGGGCGATGCTGCCGTCGGCCAGGGTGAGGGTGAGGGTGCCGTCGGGCGCCCGGGAGCTCACCTGGGCCGCCGCCCCGGGGATGAAATGGTGGGTATCGAGGTAGATGAGGGCGTCGAGGTCGACCTCCACCTGCTCGGTGACCCGCTCCAGGCGGATGTGGTCGCCGGGCTCGACCTCGGCCAGGGCTCGGAGGTCGTCGCGATCGCCGCCGGCGCCGGGGATGGGGTTGCCATGGGGGCAGGTACTTGGGTTCTCGAGCAGGGCCACCAGGCGGGCCTCCACCTCGTCGGAGATCACGTGCTCCCAGCGGCACGCCTCGATGTGGGTCTTGTGCCAGGGCAGGCCGATGACGTCGGTGAGGAGGCGCTCGGCCAGCCGGTGCTTGCGGACGACGCTCTCGGCTCGTTCGCGGCCCTTGGCGGTGAGGTGCAGGGCACGGTCGCGCACGTCCACCCATCCCTCGTCGCGCAGCCTCCGCACCATCTCCGACACCGACGGGGGGGCATGGCCCAGGTGCTCGGCCAGGCGGGCCTGGATCACCCGCGTGCCCTCCTCGTCGAGCTCCCAGATGGCCTCGAGGTACTCCTCCAGCGGGGGGTGGAAACCGTCGGCCACGAAGCCGATCCTAGGCGCGAGCCCTACCATTCCGGTATGGGCACGGTCATGCTCCTCGACGGCAACTCGTTGGCCTACCGGGCGTTCTTTGCCCTGCCCACCGATCTGGCCACCGCCTCCGGACAGGTGACCAATGCCGTGTTCGGCTTCACCTCGATGCTGGTGAACCTGCTCAAGGACCATCGCCCCGACGCCATCGCGGTGGCCTTCGACCGCCCCGAGCCGACTTTCCGCCACGCCCTGGTGCCCGACTACAAGGCGGGGCGGGCTGCGGCCCCCGACATCCTGCGCCAGTAGATGGGCCTGGTGCGCCAGGTGGTGGAGACCCTGCGCATCCCGATCGTCGAGCAGGCCGGCTACGAGGCTGACGACGTGATCGCCACCCTGGCCACCGAGGGGCGCGACCGGGGCGACGACGTGATCGTGGTCACCGGCGACCGCGATGCCTACCAGCTGGTGGAGGATCCCCACGTGAAGGTGCTCTACAACCGGCGGGGGGTGAGCGACTACGTGCTCTACGACGAGGCCGGCATCCGCGAGCGCACCGGGGTGAGCCCCGATCTCTATCCCCAGTACGCCGCCCTGCGGGGCGACCCGTCCGACAACCTGCCCGGCGTGCCCGGGGTTGGGGAGAAGACGGCAGCGCGCCTGGTCAACACGTGGGGCGACCTCGACGGCGTGTTCGCCCATGTCGAGGAGAACACCCCGAAGCTGAGGGAGAACCTGGCCGCCCACGAGCCCACGGTGCGGGCCAACGCCCTGGCCACACCGCTGGTGCGCGACCTCGAGCTGGGCGTCGACCTCGAGTCGCTGAAGATGGGCCAATGGGACCAGGAGGAGGTGCGCAAGCTCTTCTCTTTCCTGGAGTTCCGCACTCTGTACGACCGCCTCCTCGAAGCCACCGAAGGCATCGAGCCGCGACCGCCGGCCCCCATCCAGCCCCCCCTGGAGGTCGAGGTGATCGCCCTGCCGGGCGCCGGCGAAGCGGTGGCCGTGCTCGGCGCCCTGGCTGGTCTTGTCAGCGTCGCCGTCAGCTGGGAAGGCGAGGAGGGCCGGTCGCCACTGCGAGGCCTGGCCCTGGCCGCCGGCGGCGACATGGCATGGTGGCTCCCTGCCGAGCTCTTGGCCGACGACGCCGTCGGCCAGGCGCTGGGGGCCGTCTTCGGCCCGTCTGGCCTACCTGTTCACACCCACCACGCCAAGGAGCTGATCCGGGGCCTCGACCGCGTCGGCCTCGACCTCGTGTCGCTCGACGTCGACACCGCGGTGGCTGCCTACCTGGTCGATCCCGCCGAGACCACCTATGTGCTCGACGACCTGGCCCTGCGCTACCTGGGCCTGGAGATCCGGTCCCCCGACGCCCCCCCTCCCGGCCAGCTCGACCTGGGAGGCACCACCTCCGACCCGGCCGAAGAAGCGGCCCGCCACGCGGTGGCCGTGGCCCGCCTGGCCCCCACCCTGGCGGGGGTGCTCGACAACCGGGGCCTGCGCTCGCTGTACGATGACGTCGAGCGCCCCCTCGTGCGGGTGCTGGCCCGGATGGAGAAGGTGGGCGTGGGGGTCGATGTGGGCCAGCTCCGGGGCCTGTACGAAGGGCTGGTGGCCGAGGGTCACCATCTCGAAGCGGAGATCCAGGAGCTGGCCGGCGAGCCCTTCAAGGTCAACTCCACCCCCCAGCTGCGCCACGTGCTGTTCGACACCCTGGGCCTGGCCCCCCAGAAGAAGACCAAGACGGGTTTCTCCACCGACGCCGCCTCGTTGGAGCGGCTGCGCGGCCAGCACCCCATCATCGCACCCCTCCTGCGTTACCGCGAGGTGGAGAAGTTGCGGTCCACCTACGGCGAGAGCCTGTTGGCCGAGGTCGGCGACGACCGCCGTATACATGCCAGCTTCAACCAGACGGTGGCCCGCACCGGTCGGCTCAGCTCCGACCGCCCCAACCTCCACAACATCCCCATCCGCACCGAGGAGGGCCGCCGCATCCGCCGGGCCTTCGTTCCTTCCGAGGGTTGCCTCTTCCTGGTGGCCGACTACAACCAGATCGAGCTGAGGGTGATCGCCCACCTGGCCCAAGATCCTGGCCTCATCGAGGCGTTCGCCTCCGGCCAGGACATCCACCGTGCCACCGCGGCCCGCCTGTTCGCAACCGAGCCCGAGGCCGTCACCGTGGCCCAGCGGTCGAAGGCCAAGATGGTCTCCTACGGGCTGGCCTACGGCATGGAGGCTTACGGGCTGGGCTCCCGCCTCGGCATCCCCACCGAGGAAGCGGCCGAGATCCTCGACGCCTACTTCGTGGCCTTCCCGAGCGTGCGCTCCTACATGGAGGCCACCGTTGCCGAAGCTCGCGACCGTGGTTACACCGAGACTCTGTTCGGCCGTCGCCGCCAGATCCCCGAGCTGTCGTCCACCAACTACCGGCTGCGCCAGGCCGGCGAGCGCCAGGCCATGAACGCCGGTATCCAGGGCCTGGCCGCCGACATCTTCAAGGTCGCCCTGGTGCGCTTGGACTCGTCCCTGGAGACGGCGGGGCTGGCCAGCCGCCTGGTGCTCCATGTGCACGACGAGGTGATCCTCGAGGTGCCTCCGGCAGAGGAGGACACCGCTGCCGCCCTGACTCTCGACGCCATGCGGGGTGCCGCCGACCTTTCCGTTCCCCTCGAGGTGAACCTCAGTTGGGGTACCAGCTGGGCCGACGCGAAGTAGCCGGCGGCGGGCACCCGGGTCCTTCGGACCGCGCCCGCCGCGTGGGGGGGGGGGGGGAGGGCCCCACCGAGGGAACGAGAAAAACGAAGACACACGAAAAAGGGGGAGGGGGGGAAAACCGGAAGGGC
>JBPCJQ010000082.1:0-8347 GCA_051005135.1 Acidimicrobiales bacterium | reverse complement strand
CGCTGGGCATGACCCCGCCCTGGGTGAAGCTCGGCCCGCCCTGGCCGCTCACCAGCCCGCTGCCCCTGGCCCGCCCCGCCGATGCGGAGGTGTTGCGGGCGTTCGATCGGGTCCTACGTCCGTCAGTCGGCATGCTTCGCTCCTGAGGTGTCGAGACTGCGCAGGTAGATGTTCCGCGCACTTATGAGTACAGAATACCCGGGTGGCGGGAGAAAATCAGGAGAAAGTTTCGCGATGATCCCCTGCGCAAGGGCTGCGGAGGTGGGAGAATCTACAGGAGTGCGGCCCGACGGGCCGCTCGCAAGCCGGCCGGGGCCCATGCCCAAGGCCCGGCGATCCCGCTCTCCTGACCTCATCGGGGAGGGGCCGCCGGTCAGGAGCTCCAGGCTGGGAAGGAGCCGGACATGAGCGTCACCAGTCCGCCGGCCGAAGTTGACGCCGGCATCGAGGCCCTCAGCGACGACCTGGCCTGCGCATCGCTCGGCCTGGCCCGACGTTTCGCGGCCGGGGGAACAATGTGGTGCGCTTCGCCCGCCTGGCCCTTCCATGCCCACCACGTGGCGGTGGAGTTCGTCCACCCCGTGATCGTCGGTAAGCGGGCACTGGCCGCGGTGACCGTGCCTCCTGGCGCCGACGTGGTCGCCACCCTGCGGGCTTCGGTGCGGCCTGGCGACATGGTCGTCGCCCTGGCCCGAGCCGACGACGCCGAGGTGGCCGACGCCATGGCCCGGGGCCGGGCGTGGGGCGTGGAGACGCTCTGGCTGGGCCACGGCGCCCGCCCGCCGGCCGGAGCCGCCGACCACGTGGTGTGGCTGGAGACCGACGACGACCTGGCCGCCTCCGAGCAGTTCGTGCGTCTCTATCATATGCTCTGGGAGCTGACCCACGTGTGCTTCGAGCACCCTGGCCTGCTGAAGCCCTCGGAAGAGGCGTGCACCCAGGAGGCCTCAGCGGCCGGGAGCGGGAGCGTGGCCTCAGCGGCCGGGAGCGGGAGCACGGTGTGCATCACCTGCTCCGACGAGGGCCGGTTGGCCGAAGTGGTGAGCATCGACAATGACCAGGCCGTGGTGCGCACCGCCGACGGCGTGGAGCGCATCGACACCATGCTCATCGACCCGCCCCGGCCCAACGACCTGGTGCTGGTGCACGCCGGGTCGGCCATAACCAACCTCAGCACCGCGGCCCTGTCATGAGCCCCGAGGCCACCGACTTCCTCTACCCCTTCATCGAGGGCGACGAGACGGACTCGTCGTCGCTGCTCGCCGACCTGTCCCGCTCGGCGCAGAGCAAATGGGCCCAGAGCACGAGGTTGCGAGCCGAGACACTGACCCTCGCCGAAGAGCAGCTACGCACGGTTGCTGCCGCCATGGCCGAACGCTTCGCCGCCGGCGGGCGCCTCTACGCCTTTGGCAACGGCGGCAGTGCCACCGACGCCGAGGGCGTGGCCCAGCTCTACACCCGCCCGCCCTGGGGCTCTGCGCTGGCTGCCCGCTCGCTCTCCGAAGACCAGGCCGTGCTCACCGCCTTGTCCAACGACATCGGTTTTGACGTGGTCTTCTCCCGCCAGCTCATCGCCCACGGCCGGCCAACAGACATCGCCATGGGTTTTTCCACCAGCGGCAACTCCGAGAACCTGCTCATGGCCTTCGCCGAGGCGGCCAAGCAGGGGATGCTCACCGTGGGCCTCTCCGGCTACGACGGTGGCCGCATGGCCACTGACCCGAGCCTGGAACACTGCATCGTCGTGCGCTCCGACAGCGTGCACCGCATCCAGGAGTCGCAGGCTGCGGTGATCCACACGCTGTGGGCCTACGTACAGGAGGCCATGCCTGCTGGCGGCTTCGCCGACCCGGGCGGGGCCCCAACCCAATCCGTTCGCCACGGAGGCGGCCCGCCCTCCTCCGATGCGGCGGGGGCCCCTGCCCCGCCGCCGGCCGTCTAGGTCAGGCGCAGGCGGAGCGACCGCGCGCTGGTAACGATGGGCGCGGGCCGATGGTGAGGGGAGCGTTGCAGGTGCACAGGCTCTCCTCGCATCGGTGCTGGCCCTGGGTTGCAGCCAGGCGGTCGAGAACCTCGTGCAGTGTGGTGCGAAGGTCGGCCAGCTCGGCAAGGCGCCGGTCGGTCTCGGCCAGCTTGCGCTCGACCAGGCCGGCCAGGGCGGGATGGTTGTCGCCGCAGCAGCCCTCGGCCACATGGAGGAACTCTTTGGCCTCGGCCAGGGTGAGCCCCAGCACCTTGGCCCGGTTGACGAGCTCGATGCGCCGCAGGGCCTCATCGTCGTACAGCCGGTAGCCAGCCTCGGTGCGCACCGCCGGCTCCACCAGCCCGAGGGCCTCGTAGTGGCGCAACGCCTTGCGGGTGAGGCCGGTGCGACGCCCCACCTCGGAGACCTTCAGGAGCAACTCGTCGTCCATGGCGTTAGCCTAGTACCAACCCGGACCTAAGGGCCGAGTTTCAAGCCCCAGGCGATCGGGGTCTCAATCGCGTTTGAGTTGACGGAGGCTGACCCTTATGTGAAGGTGCGCCCGTCGGGGCGTGGGGTGCGTCCGCCGTGCACCCCAGCCCCGGCCTTGTCACCAGGAGGGACAGGCGGGGTACGTCCCAGTCCGACCGCCCGGCGCACGAGTTCGCGCACGGCGTGCTCGTCGCGATCACCACCAGGCGGACGGCGCGGGCAGTCAGGGCGGTCAGGGGCCGGGAGTGAAGCCAGCTTTGAAGCTGTCGAAGAGGCCCTGGGCGGCGGGCCAGTCGGAGGCCCGCGACTGGAAGGACAGGACATAGCTGAAGCGGCCAGCGGTGAAGTCGAGATTGTAGCGGTGCACCGACGCCCCCGGCTCGCCGTTGGTGTACTCCCAGATCGCCGCGGGCAGGCCCCGGTAGGTAGTCGGCACCATCTGAAGGCGGTTGTAGGTGGGTTGGGCGGCCGCGAAGCCCTTCTCCTGGTCGAGCCACTCAGCCATGGGCGACGAAGGCAACGGCGGCTGGTGGTTGACGGCGAAGAAAGCCCCAGTAGTGGGCTCGAGGAAGAAGGTCTGTGTTCCTACCGGGCGGACCTCCCAGTTGGGTGGGTAACGGAGGGCGAAGCCGGTGGTGGCGTCGGTGTAGGGCACCCATGACGCCGGGGCGGTAGGAGCCGCCGACGACTTGGTGCTCGGACGGTTCACCTGGCGGCCGCCGGTGATGATGAGCGCGACCATGACCGCACCCACTACCACCGCGAGAAGGGCGATCCAAGTGCCGCGGGGGAAGCGACCCCGCCTCTCGCCGTCTTGGCGCTCGGCCGCGTCGGGCTGCGGGGAAGGCGGTTCCGGCAGCGGGGGTGGCGGCACGACGTCGACCGGCAGTCGGAAGAACCATGGCTCCTGCGCCGACACGTCCGTGTCGGCGGCGCGAGTAGCCCCGTCGCGGCCGCCATGGAGCTCGTCGCCGCCCGAAGGCGGCGGGTCCTCCCGCTGTGCGGCAGACAGGGATCGACCTAGAGGCTGGGCCTGAGCGGCCCCCTGCCCGGGAGGCAGGCTGTCGCTGTCGGGAGCCATTGGCGCAGGTGGGGTATCGCCGGCAGCGGCGCTGCGGGTGGCCTCCTCGAGCAGGAGTCGGGTTGCCTCGTCGTCGGGACGGCTCAGGGGGTCCTTGACCAGAAGGGCGTCCAGCACCGGCTGGAGGGCCCCGGCGCGGAGGGGGCGGCGGGGCGGGTCGCCCACGACAGATTCGATTGCCGATGCCGGTGCGGCCGCCTCGAAGGGCGACACCCCCTCTACCGCGAAGTATAGGGTGGCGCCGAGCGACCACAGGTCGGACAGGTTGCTGGCCCCCGCCGAGCCGGTCTGCTCGGGCGCCAGGTACGAGGGATCGGGGACACCTCCCGATCCGGTGACCTTGGGCTCGTCGACTATGGACGCCACGCCGAAGTCGGCCAGGCGGGCGGCACCCGACGAGGTCAGGAGGACGTTGGAGGGACGCACGTCGCGGTGGACGAGATGCCGGCGGTGGGCGGCGGCGAGCGCGTCGAGAAGCTCCAAGCCGATCACCCCCGCCTGGGCTGGCGACAGGGGACCGTTGTCGGCGACCCACTCGGCGAGCGTGGGGGCCAGGACGAGCTCGGGAACCACGAGGGGCCCGTCACTGCCTCTGGGGCGGCTCCGCCGCCCCGGGCCGGCGGGCCCGCCGTCGTCGGATACCACGTCGAGCACGGCGACGACCCCGGGATGGTCCAGGCGGGCAGCCGATCGAGCCTCGCTAAGCACCTTCTGGGCCAGAACGGACTGCTCGGCTTCGTCGAGCACCTCGGGCAGCTTCACCTCCCGCACCGCGACCTCCCGGCCGGTCTGGCGGTCCAGGGCGCGCCAGACCACGCCGACCGGTCCTTGGCCGATGGGGTCGAGCAGCTCGTAGCGGTCGACGATCACGCGCCTGACATCGGCCGGAGAGGACATGGCCGAGACGCTACCTACCGCGCCGGCCCCGCCGGCGCACCCTGATCCTTCCCGCCGGCCAGGCCAGGGCCGGAGCGGCCCTCTGAGCGGGATGACAGTATCCTGGATACAGATGGCTGACGAAGCGGCCGGGGCTGCAGCCTTCGGGCCCAACGCCTGGCTCGTCGACGACATGTACGAGCGCTACACCGACGACCCGGCATCGGTGGCAGCCAGCTGGAGGGACTTCTTCGAAGGCTACGGCGCCGCAGGGCCGGGCACCGCCTTCGGGCCACACCGGCCGGATAGTCCCGGCGGCGTTCAGGCCGCCGCAGCGGTTGGCGTTGTCGCCGATGGCCACGGCGCCGACCCGGCGCCGAGCGCCTATGGCGAGGAACAGCCGCTTCGAGGGGCGGCAGCCAGGGTGGCGGCCAACATGGAGGCGAGCCTCGGCGTCCCCACCGCCACCAGTGTCCGGGTGGTGCCCGCCCGGCTGCTCGAGGTGAACCGCAAGGTCGTCAACGGCTACCTCGGCCGTACCATCGGGGGCAAGGTCAGCGTCACCCACCTCGTGGGTTGGGCGGTGGTGAAGGCCACTGCATCGGTCCCCGCCATGGGCCAGACCCACAAGGGCCATGGCGACAAGGCTTCGGTGGTGCGCCACCGCCACATCGGGCTGGGCCTCGCAGTCGACGTGGCCAAGGCCGACGGGAGCCACTCCCTGGTCGTCCCCTGCATTCGCGACGCCGACACGCTCGACTTCAGGGGCTTCCAGGCCGCCTACGAGGAGCTCATCCGCAAGGTGCGCACCAGCCGCATCGGCCCCGACGACTTCGCCGGCGTCACCATGACCCTCACCAACCCGGGCACCCTGGGCACCGTCGCGTCGGTGCCCAGGCTGATGCCCGGCCAGTCGGTCATCGTGGGGGTAGGCGCCCTCGACTACCCCGCGGAGTGGGGCGGGGCCGATCCCCGGGTGTTGGGCCAGCTTGGCATCTCCAAGACCCTCACCATTACGTCGACCTATGACCACCGCGTGATCCAGGGGGCGGAGTCGGGGCTGTTCCTCCAGCGAGTGCACGACCTGCTCCTTGGCGCCGACGACTTCTACCGCGAGGTCTTTTCCTCCGTCGGCGTGCCCTACGAGCCGGTCAAGTGGCGGCGAGATGTCAACCCGCTCGAGGGCCACGACGAGCAGCGGGTCAAGCAGGTGCACGTGCAAACCCTCATCAACATGTACCGGGTACGAGGCCACCTGATCGCCGACCTCGACCCCCTGCGTTGGAAGGAGCCTCGAACCCATCCCGAGCTCGACCCTGCCACCTACGGGCTCACCATCTGGGACCTGGAGCGCGAGTTCTTCACCGACGGGCTGGCAGGCACCGACGTCATGGCTCTCGGCGACCTTCTCGGCATCCTGCGCGATGCCTACTGCCGCCGCATCGGCGTCGAGTACATGCACATCCAAGAACCTGACCAGAAACGCTGGATCCAGGACCACGTCGAGGGTGTGGGCACTTCGCTCATCACCGACGAGCAGCTCCACGTCCTCGACCGCCTGAACGCAGCGGAGGCCTTCGAGCGGTTCTTGCACACAAAGTACGTGGGCCACAAGCGGTTCGGCCTCGAAGGCGCGGAGAGCGCCATCCCTCTCGTTGACGAGGTGCTCGACCAGGCGGCCCTGGCCGGCTGCGAGGAGGCGGTACTGGGCATGGCCCACCGGGGCCGGCTCAACGTGCTGGCCAACATCGTGGGCAAGTCGTTGGGCCAGATCTTCCGGGAGTTCGAGGGCGATATCGACCCTGCCACCACCCAGGGTACAGGTGACGTGAAGTACCACGTGGGGGCATCGGGCAAGTTCGTGGGCCGATCGGGCACCGCCCTGCCGGTGACCCTGGCTTCGAACCCGTCACATCTGGAGGCCGTGGACCCGGTGGTCGAAGGCATGGCCCGCGCCAAGCAGGACCTCGTCGACCGCCCCGGCGCTTTCAGCGTGCTCCCCCTGGTGATCCATGGCGACGCCGCCTTCTCGGGCCAGGGGGTGGTCGCCGAGACCCTCAACCTTTCCGCCCTGCGTGGCTATCGGGTGGGTGGCACCATCCACCTGGTGATCAACAACCAGGTGGGGTTCACGACCTCGATCCAAGACGCCCGTTCGTCGGTTTACGCCACTGACGTGGCCAAGATGGTCCAGGCGCCCATCTTCCATGTGAACGGTGACGATCCCGAGGCGTGCGTACGGGTGGCCCGCCTGGCCTTCTCCTTCCGGCAGGCCTTCCACAAAGACGTGGTGATCGACATGGTGTGCTACCGCCGCCATGGCCACAACGAGGGCGACGACCCCTCTTACACCCAGCCTCTGATGTACAAGCGCATCGAGAGCCGACGGTCGGTGCGCAAGCTCTATACCGAGGCGCTCGTGCGCAGAGGCGACATCAGCGTGACCGAGGCCGAGCGGGCCCTCGACGACTTCGTGGCTCGCATGCAGGCTGCCTTCGACCAGACGCGCCAGAGCACACCACCCGATCCCACCGCGCCCCGCCCGGTGCCGCCGGCCCTGGGTGGGCTCCCACCCGTGCCTACCGGCGTGGACCGGGCTGTCCTGCAACACGTTGTCGACACCCTTAAGGACCCGCCGCCGGGTTTCACCGTGCACCCGAAGCTGGTGCGCCAGCGAGACGTCCGTGATCAGCTCTGGAGCAAGGGTGAAGTCGATTGGCCCTTGGCCGAGGCCCTGGCCTTCGGCTCCCTGCTGGTCGAAGGCACCGACATCCGCCTGTCGGGCCAGGACTCACGGCGGGGAACGTTCTCCCAGCGCCACTCGGTGCTCGTCGACTTCCAGACCGACGTCGAGTGGACGCCGCTCGCCTCCCTCGAAGGGGCCAGGGGCAAGTTCTGGGTGTTCGACTCGATGCTGTCCGAGTACGCCGCGCTGGGCTTCGAGTACGGCTACTCGGTGGTGCACGACGAAGCCCTGGTCTGTTGGGAGGCCCAGTTCGGTGACTTCGTCAACGCGTCGCAGGTGGTCGTCGACCAGTTCATCGCCTCCGCCGAAGCCAAGTGGGGACAGACGTCGGGCCTGGTGCTGCTGCTGCCCCACGGCCACGAGGGCCAGGGTCCCGAGCACTCTTCGGCCCGGCCCGAGCGCTTTCTCGCCCTGTGCGCCGGGGACAACCTCTGCGTGGCCAACGTCACCACTGCGGCCCAGTACTTCCACGTCCTACGTCGCCAGGTCCGTCGCCAACCCCGCAAACCCCTGGTGTTGCTCACGCCCAAGTCACTGCTGCGCGCTCACCAGTCCCGCTCGCCTGTGGCTGCGTTCACCTCCGGCTCGTTTCGCGAGGTGCTCGACGACGAAGATGTGGTAGCCCCGGGTTCGGTGCGCCGGGTCGTGCTGGCTTCGGGCAAGGTTGCCTACGACGCCATGGCCGCCCGCGACAAGAGGGGGGCGGGCGTGGCCGTCGTGCGTGTGGAGCAGCTCTACCCTTGGCCCGGTGAGGATGTGCTGGCCGCCCTGTCTCGATACGAGCGCGCCTCCGAAGTGGTGTGGCTACAGGAGGAGCCCGAGAACATGGGTGCTTGGCCGTTCGTGCACGAGCGCCTGCACCGAGTGCTGAGGGGTGCCCTCGGCCTACGCCACGTGAGCCGGCCGCCGTCGGCCAGCCCCGCGCCTGGAAGCCAGACCGTGCACCAGCACGAGCAGGATGACCTGATCGAGGCCGTCTTCGACGGCTTATGAGAGATCGCGTCACCTATCGGTCGCCGTCTGACTCCTCTTGGGGACTGAAATCGAGACATCGTGACTGATTCCTGCACCGGCCGCTCTCGCCGCCGCAGGCGGCTCCCACGGATGGTCCCTCGCCGGCCGCGGGCCGGCTCGCCTTGGGGGGGGGCCAGGGGGGGGGCCTTCTCCCCTCCCGATCACTGGTTGACTG
>JBPCJQ010000081.1:0-22478 GCA_051005135.1 Acidimicrobiales bacterium | reverse complement strand
AACGCCGCCAACTCATCCCCGCAGCGACACCGGCGTCGGCTCGATGCCCCGTGCGAACTGGCGCTCGTAGAGCTGGGCGTACAGGCCTCCGGCGCCGACCAGATCGCTGTGGCGACCGCGCTCGGCGATGCGACCTCGGTCGAGCACCAGGATGGTGTCGGCGGCCAGGACCGTGGATAGCCGGTGGGCGATCACGATCGACGTCCGCCCGGCGAACAACGGGCCGAGGGCGGACTGGATCAGGTGCTCGGAGACGCTGTCGAGGTGCGATGTGGCCTCGTCGAGGACGAGGATGCGGGGGTCTTTGAGGATGACCCGGGCGATAGCCAGGCGCTGTTTCTCCCCACCACTGAGGCGGTGACCCCGCTCGCCCACCACGGTGTCGTAACCGTCGGGGAGGCCGGCAACGAAGTCGTGGATGAACGCGGCCCGGGCGGCGGCCTCCATGTCCTCGGCGGTGGCGTCAGGTCTGGCGTAGAGCAGGTTCTCCCGCACGCGGGCGTGAAACAGGAACGAGTTTTGGAACACCACACCGATGGCCCCGCCCAGTGAGTCCAGGGTCAGGTCGCGGAGGTCGTACCCATCGATGCGCACCGCACCGTCCTGGGGGTCGTAGAAGCGACACAACAACGAGGTAACGGTCGTCTTGCCGGCCCCGCTCGGCCCGACCAGCGCCACCAGCCGACCCGGCTCGACTTCGAAGCTGACCCGGTCGAGGGCGGGTGCGAGCTGGGGTCGATAGGAGAAGGTGACGTCCTCGAACCGGATCGCTCCACTCGGTCCGGTGAGGGCTGTGGCCCCGTGAGATTCCACCACCGCCGGGACCCGGTCCAGCTCGGTGAAGATACGTTGGAAGAGAGCGAGCGAACCGGTGACATTGACCTGGAGGTTGCCGAGGTTGCCGACCGCTCCGGCCAGGCGAGGTGTGAGCACGGCCACGAAGGTAACGACGGTGCCGACCGAGGCGCCGCCATGGATCACCAGGTACCCCCCGAAAAGCCAGAACAGGCCAGGTCCAGCGGTGGCGAGCACGCCCATGAGCATCGAGAACCAGCGCCCGATCAGATGATGACGCACTTCGAGGTCGCGCAGCTCCTCGCTGAGCGCCCGCAGACGGGCTCGCTCCCGGCCGCCGTTGCCGAAAGCCTTGACCAGCAGCACCCCGGAGATGCCGAGCACCTCCTGGGCGTGGACACCTATCTCGGCCAGCTTCTCCTGGATGGCCTTGCGGGCCCGGAAGATGCGGGTTCCCACGCGCCGGGCCGGCAGCATGAATACCGGCATGACGAGGAGGACGAAAACGGTGAGGCGCCAGTCGAGCACGGCCATGAACGCCAGGGTGGAAACGCCCACGATCGAGCTCTCGGCTAAGCCGAACACCGTCTCGCCCACCACGTCCTCGATGCCGGAGACGTCGTTGTTGACCCGGGAGAACACGTCGCCAGTGCGGCGGTCGGTGAAGAAACTGACCGACTGGCCGAGCAGCCGCTCGAAGAGCTGGCTGCGCAGGTCGCAGATGATGCCCTGGCTGATGACCGTTCGCAGGTACGACTCACCCACGCCCACCAGACCGCCCAACAGCGAGGCGAGAACTCCGCCGATCACCAGCGCGGCGAGGTGGCCGAAGCTGCGGTGCGCGCCGGTCAGGTGGTCAATGAGGGCCTTGGTCACCAGGGCGGGCACCAGGCCCAGCGCCGCGCCGGCCACGATGCAGCCGACCACCAGGGCCCCCTTGCGCCGATAGGGGTGGAACGAAGCCAGGGCCCGGCGCAACAGCGCCTGCCGGACCACGGGCGGCGGTGCGTCGTCACCCCAGTCAACGGCCATGGCCGGACCGACGCAGTAGCGCCCCATTGGCCGACGCTATCGCCTTGGGGATCGGCCGCAGCCCCGAACGGTCCGCGTTCGCCCTCCCCGTGAGGCAGCCCGCCTACTCTCTCGTCGATGAGCATGTTCGTCGTGTCGTCCCGGCTGACCGCGCGGCGGAGCAATGCCCTGGCCCACCTGGTCGCCACCGAGGACAAGCCCACGTTTTTCGGGTTCGATGACATCGATGACGGGGCCGACAGGCAGCCTCCAGCGGCCGTGCTGCTGGACGGTCCGGCCGTGGCCCCGTCCGCAGCCCTGGTGCGCCGCCTGCTGTCGTGGGTGGAACAGGGCACTGCTCTCGTCGCCCTGGGCCTGCCCGCGGGGCGGGAGGCGGCCGGCGGATGGACCGACGTGCTGTCAGCCAGCGCCCAGCCGGCCCTACCCGCGGGCGAGGTCTACGCCCGGGTGGCCGATCCCGACCACCCGCTCGCGGCCCGGGTCGACGCCGAGTTCCCGGTGACCGACGTCTTCCAACCCCTCAGCCCCGCCGACGACGCCCTCCGTACTGTCCTCTACGTCACCTACCGGTTCGTGAACCAGGTGGCCATGCTCGCCGGCGACCGCGGCAAGGGACGGGTGGTGGTCTCCGGCCTGGGTGCCACCGAGGAGGCGTTGAGCTGCCCTCCACTTGCCACCGTGCTGCGGCGGGCGCTGCGCCCCGGTGCTGCCACGAGGGCGACCCGGTCCTCGCTCGGCCTCGGAGTGGTGGGGTACGGGCCGTTCGGAGGGATGGGCCTGGTGCACGGCACCGCCGCCGCGGCCACCGACGGGCTCGACCTGGTGGCTGTCTGCGACAGCGAGCCCGCCCGGCGCAAGGCCGCCGAGCACGACTTTCCGGGTATCCGGGTGCACTCCTCGGTCGAGGAGCTGGCCGCCGACGGCGACGTCGACGTGGCGGTGGTGGCTACCCCGCCCTCTGCCCACATGGCCGTTGTCTGCGCCCTCCTGCGGGCGGGCAAGCACGTGGCCTGCGAGAAGCCGCTGTGCTTCACCGTGGCCGACGCAGACCGCCTGTTCGCGGTGGCGGCCGAGCACGACCGTGTGCTCACCGTTCACCAGAGCAGGCGGTGGGATCCCGACTTCAGGGCGGTGCAGGCCGCCGTCCACAACGGCCTGCTGGGTGACGTCTTCAACGTGGAGACCTTCGTCGGTGGCTTCGAGCACCCGTGCCGGGCCTGGCACTCCGAGGCCGCGGTCTCGGGGGGCATGGCCTACGACTGGGGTGCCCATCATGTCGATTGGATCCTGGCGCTCATGGGCTCGATGCCGACGCGGGTCGCGGCCACCGGCCACAAGCGAGTGTGGCACGACGTCACCAACCTCGACCAGCTCCGGGTACGCATGCAATGGGAAGACGGGCGGGAGGCCGAGTTCCTGGCCTCCGACGTCGCCGCCGTGCGACGGCCCAAGTTCTACGTGCAGGGCACGACTGGCACCCTTGTCGGCCACTACCGCGACGTGGTCTTCGAGCACCTCGACCCCGCCCTCGGCTACGTGCAGCGCCCCGCCCACCACGCCGAGGCGCCCGCCTCGCTCATGGTTGTGCGTTCCTGCAACGGTGGCGGACTGAGCGAGACAACTTTGCCCCCCGCGGTCGAAGCTCCCTTCGCGTTCCATCGCAACCTGGCCGACCACCTGCTGCTGGGGGAACCGCTGGCTGTGACGCCCGAATCGGTGCGGGAGGTCACCGCCGTCCTCGAGGCCGCCACCCGCTCCGCCGCCGAGGGCGGCCGGCCGTTACGTTCCCGTTCGGGCCACGGAGGCCGGCCGGTCGACTTCGGGTGACACCACGGACGCTGGGCGTCGGCGTGGTCGGCGCCACCTCGATGGTAGCAGTCGACGCGGTCCTGCCTGCCCTCGTGGCCAGCGATCGGACCCGCGTGGTAGCGGTGGCCAGCCGTGACGCCACCGCCGCCGCCGCCGCCGCCGCCCGGTTCGGGGTGCCTCACCACGCCGGCAACTACCAGCAGGTGCTCGACGACCCCGACGTGGATGCGGTGTACATCCCTTTGCCCAACGGCCTGCACCGCCATTGGACGGAGCGAGCGGCGGCGGCGGGCAAGCATGTGCTGTGCGAGAAGCCTCTGGCTCCCACCGCCACCGACGCAATGGCGATGGCCGACGCGTGTAGCAACGCCGGCGTCGTGCTCATGGAGGCCTACATGACACCCTTCCACCCCCGGGCCGAGGCGGCCGCCGCCCTGGTGCATGCCGGCGGTCTCGGCGACATCCGCTTCGCTCGGGCCGTCTTCAGCTTCCCGCTCGATGACCCCGCCAACCACCGTTGGCTGCCGGCGCAGGGTGGAGGTGCCCTGCTCGACGTGGGCATCTACTGCCTCACCCCTCTGGTGGACATCGGCGGGCATCCCAACCAGGTGATCACCCGGGCGTGGCCCAGTGACTCGGGCGTGGACTCCACCTTCACCGGTTGGTTGGATCACCCCGGCGGCTTCTCTTCGACGTTCGTATGCTCGTTCGAGGGCGCCGAGCGCCAACACCTGGAGGTGGTGGGCACCCGCGCCACGCTCACCGTCGAGCTGCCTTTCGCCGGGGGAGCGTCCGGCAACCGCGGGCTGGTCCACCACCGCGACGGCTCCGTCGAGGAGGTGGCCGGTGACGACGCGGATCCCTATCTCGCCATGGTGGACCACTTCGCCGACGTGGCCCGTGGTCGGGCCCGTTCGCATCGGCCGCCGTCGGCATCGATCCAGCTTCTGGAGCTGTTCGACCGGCTGCGAGCGGCGGCGGCATGACAGCTCCTCTCGATCGTCGCATCGAGGTGGCCCTCGGCATAACCCTGCGCGTCATCGAGTGGCAGCCGGGCGACTGCGTTCCCGTCCTCTGCGTGCACGGCCTGGCTTCCAACGCCCGTACGTGGAAAGGGCGTAGCGGGCCGTCTGTCCGCCCTCGGCCACCCGGTGGCAGCCGTCGACCTGCGCGGCCATGGCCTCAGTGACAAACCCGACGGCGGCTACGACTTCGCCACCATGGGCACCGACCTGGAGAGCGTGCTCGACGCCTTGGGTTGGCCCCGAGCGGTGCTGGCCGGCCAGTCGACAGGCGGGAACCTGGTGGTGAACGTCGGCGCGGCCAACCCGGCGCGGGTGGCGGGCGTGGCGGGCATCGACGGTGGCGTGATCGACCTCCAGCGCCGTTGGCCGGCGTGGGACGACTGCCGCCGGGTCCTGGCCCCGCCTCCGTTGGCGGGCACACCGGCCGCGACGATCGAGGAGTCGCTGCGCCGGTCGTATCCCGACTGGACCGACGCCGGGGTGGCCACCACCCTGGCCAACTTCGAGATCCTCGCCGACGGTACTGTCCGGCCCTGGCTCAGCCTGGAGCGTCACCTGCTGGTGCTGCGAGCCCTGTGGGAGCACCGGCCGGCCGAAGACCTGGGCCGCATAGAAGCGCCCGTGCTCCTGGTGGTGGCCGACAGCGGCGACGACTGGGCAGCGTCGAAGAGGGTCGACGTCGACGCCGCCGTCGCCGCCCTGCCCTCGGCGGTGGTGCAATGGCTCTCGCCCGCCGACCACGACGTGCACGTCCAGCAGCCGGCGGTGGTGGCCGACCTGGTGCACGCCACGTTCACCTGAGCGTTGGCCATCCGGGCGGCAAGCCCGCTTCGTAGACCACTGACACCGCCGACGGACGACGGATCGATCGGAAGGAAGTACAGGGCAACGTCTACATCATCCGGCGCGGCAACCAGATCCGCGTCGTACTCGTGGGCCGGGGGCTCAGCCCAACCTGCCCCACGCCATGCACATCCATGGTGACTCCAACAAAGACAACGTGTGCCCCGGGCTCGATTCCGACGCCAACCACGACGGGGTCATCGACACCCTGGAAGGCATGCCCCACTACGGCGGGATCGACGCCTCCTTCACGACCAGCGGCGGCACTGCGGGCGGCCCGCTTCCCGACGGCCTGGCCCTCGACCGCTTCCCGGTCGCCAACCGGGGCGGGGTCGTCGTCTACCAGCGCACGATCACCGTCAGCGACGAGGTGGCCAACGACGACGGCAGGCTGCACGTTGTCGTCCATGGCGCCGACCTGAACGGTGACGGTCAGTACGACGGTGCCCTCTCTTCGCTCAACACCCTGCTCCCCCCGGGCGCCAACGTCCCCCTCGAGGCCGAGCTGCCGGTGGCCTGCGGGACGCTGAGCCCCCTCGGCGCCCGCTAACAGCCGGCGTGGACGGGCTGCCCGGCCGGGGGCACCCCGTCCACGCCTAACCTCGGGGCCATGGCCGTCGTCCCCCGCCTGCTGGCCGTCATGGGCTCGGGCGAGACGGCGCCCACCATGGGCAAGGTCCACCGGGATCTCCTTTCCCGCCTGGGCCGCCAGCCCGTACCAGCCGTGCTCCTCGACACGCCCTTCGGCTTCCAGGCCAATGCCGACGACCTGGCCGCCCGGGCCGTCGACTACTTCGCCCAGACCGTGCAAGCACCCTTGGAGGTGGCTTCCTACCGCTCGGTGGACGAGGTGGGAACCCTCGAGTACGAGACCATGCTCAACCGGCTGCGCGCCGCCCGCTACGTGTTCGCCGGGCCGGGGAGCCCCTCCTACGCCCTGGGGCAGTGGCGGGGGACCCAGGTGCCGGAGGTGCTGGCCGACAAGCTGCGCAGCGGGGGTTGCGTCACCTTCGCCAGCGCCGCCGCCGTCACCTTGGGTCCCTTCGCCCTCCCCGTGTACGAGCTCTACAAGGTGGGCCAGGCGCCGCACTGGCTGGAGGGGCTCGACCTGATGGGCAGCATCGGCCTGCCGGCGGTGGTCGTGCCCCACTTCGACAATGCCGAGGGCGGCACCCACGACACCCGGTTCTGCTACATGGGTGAGCGCCGCCTGAGCCTGCTCGAGGAGATGTTGCCCCGGGAGGTGTTCATCCTCGGTGTCGACGAGCACACCGCGGCGATCTTCGACCTCGGCGCCGCCACGGTGCAGGTGGTCGGCCGGGGAGCGCTCACCGTGCGACGGCGAGGCGCCATGGCCCGGGTGGAGGCAGGCCAGGCGGTGGCCATGGCGGCCCTGGCGGCCCTCGCTGAGGGACCGGCGGCCGTAGACGGGCCGGCGGTCACGGCCACCAGGCCGCCGCCCGCAGAGGCCGCGCCCGCGGCAGCCGAGTCACCGCTGCTGGCCAACTTAGCCCGCCTGCAGTCCGACTTCGACCAGGCCATGGCCGCAGGTGACGCTCGAGGGGCCGTGAAGGCGGCACTGGCCCTCGACGACCTCACCGTCGAGTGGTCGAGGGACACCCTTCAGTCCGACGGGCTGGATCAGGCCAGGGCAGTGCTGCGCTCGATGGTCGTGCGCCTGGGCGAGGCGGCCGACGACGGCGTGCGCGACCCTCGTCAGGTGGTCGGCCCCTTCGTCGACGCCCTGCTGTCTGCCCGGGAGCGGGCCCGGGAGGAGAGGCGTTGGGTCGAAGCCGACTTCCTGCGCGATCGCCTCGTAGAAGCCGGCATCGAGGTCCACGACACCCCCACCGGCACCAACTGGGAACTGGCCTGATGGCCCGCGGCTACCGTGAGGCCGACGGGTGCTCGGCCCCCATCGTCTAGCGGCCCAGGACACCGCCCTTTCAAGGCGGCAGCACGGGTTCGAATCCCGTTGGGGGCGCTCCTAAAATCCCTGCTCAGGGCATTTCTGGCTTGGGTGCTTGCCTGGAGACTGAGTTCTGCCAGTCTCTTGCCAATCCAGCTTGGTGTGAGGTAGTGGGATGCAGGGGTTCATGCGACGGCGCGGCGAAGCCTGGGAGCTACGGGTCTACCTCGCCCGCGATTCGGGTCAGCGGGCGCAAGCGCTGGGCCAACCAGACCGTTCACTGCGCCAAGCGGGACGCCCAGCGAGCACTCGCCGCCCTGGTCGACAAGTCCGAGAGAGGCGCCCTGGCCCGCCCCAGGGCGACCGTAGGCGAGCTCGTCGAAGAGTGGTTCGAGCATGCCAAGGCTGACTTCTCGCCCAAGACCGCCCAAGAGACCCGAGGGGTCATCGACCGGAACTTGATGCCGTTTCTCGGCGACGTGCCGCTGGGCAAGCTGGGTGCCGCCGACCTCGACCGCTTCTACCGCCGTCTTCGCGAGAAGGGCGGCCGTGCCGGTCGACCTCTCGCGCCCGCCACCATCCGCCGAGCACACGGGATCCTGCACCGGGCGCTGGCTCAGGGCGTCCGATGGGGCTGGCTCGGCGTCAATCCGGCGTGCTCGGCTTCGCCTCCTCGAGTGCCGATCCCCAACATCAGGCCTCCTTCTCCGGCCGAGCTCGCCCGGCTGTTCGCTCTCGCCGAGGAATACGACCCCGACCTCGGCACGTTCGTCGTACTCGCCGCCGCCACGGGTGCTCGTCGTAGCGAGCTGATCGCCCTCAGGTGATCTGACGTCAGTCTCGACCGGGGAACGCTTGCGATCGGTCGAGGAGTCGTGCTCGGGCCCCGAGTCCGTGGTGCTGACCTCCGCCTGAGTCTCATCGGACCCGCGTAGCGCAGACGCTCGAAGGCGACTCTCACATGCCGTGGCAACCCATGTCGACCGGAACCCTGAACACCACTGCGCCTTCAATTCCCTTGTCGCCGAGCCAGGTGAGGACCTCTTGCGGCGTGTCGGCGCCGAAGAGGAACGCGACGCCGAGTACCTGATCTCCTCGGTCGCCCTCGGCATCGACGAGTACTACCTGGGCGTGGGCGAAGCCCCCGGCGTGTGGCAGGGCCGCTGGGCCGCCAGCCTCGGCCTGCCCACCGACAGCGCCTGGCGACACGGTCGGGAGTGGTCGACCGTCGAGCACCGGGGCACCATCGGCTCGTCGATGAGCGAGCCGATCATGAGGCGGTGCTGGCCCACTGTCCCACCGACCGCGGCCGGGAGCTACATCGGGCCGTCGATGCGCGGGCCACGGCGAAGTACACGCTGGCGGAGGCCGACCATGAGCTCGACGCCGCCCGGGAGGAGCTCGGGGGCCTCGGCCCGCTGCGGCGGGTCAGATCCTCCGGTCGAGTGGCACACGCCAGAGCCGAGGAGCGACTGGCCCTCGCCGACGAGATGCTCCCCCGCCGACCCAGCGACCTCGCCAAGGCCGACGAGCGCATCGCCGCCCTCGCCGCTCACCAGACCGACCGGGATGCCTTCCTCGCTCGGGAGGGGTGGCGATCCGAACGCATCGAGGCCATCGACGACGAGCTGGCGCAGCACTGGGCGCCGGGCGTGCTCGGCCGCGATGCTGTCGACAGCCAACCGCCAAGCGGCCTCTTAGCCCGATCGGCAGGTTGGTCGGGTCGGCGGGATCGGCGCCGCCCGGGTTGACGAGCCGGAGCAGCTCTCGAGGCGTGGCGGTTTTCGCCACCGCTTCCTGCCAGCCGGAACGCCAGGCGGCCCGGTCTTGCCCCTCGCCGGCCAGGTACTCGTCCCCGGCGGATGACCGTGGAGCGCGTGGCGCCTTCGGCCGGGGCACGCTGGTCGAGGCGAGCGGTCTGGTGCTCGTCCAGGTATATCTGGGTCCGACGCACGATGTATGACTTGCATCCCCGCGTTCACGACCCGGACGCCGACGCTGCCACGCAACGACGCTGCTCGCGGAGAATGAGCCTCACTGGCATTGCTTCCCTCGTGGGCGGTTGCATGTCGGGGGAAAGTCGCCATCACTCCAGAACGAGCCTGCGACACTCAGCCTGGGCGAGCAGCGCTGACAGCCCAGGGCTGTGTCGTCGCTCCAGTGACGGAGGCCAGGCACGCTACCGTTCGCCGATGCTCGACCCCAGGCGGCTGCGCACCGAGCCCGAGGTGGTGAAGTCGGCGCTTCGCCGCCGCGGTGTCGACCTGGCCGACATCGAAAGAGCGATCGGGCTGGAAGTTCGCCAGCGCGCCCTCAACACCCGGTCGAACGAGCTGCGGGCCGCGGTACGCACTCTGTCCGCCGAGGTGGGTCGGGCCCGCCAGTCGGGCGACGCGGCCACGGCCGCGGCCAAAGCGGCCGAGAGCAGAGCCATTGGCGATGAAGAGAAGGCGGCCAGCATCGAGGCGGCCACGGCGGGCCACCAGCTCCGCGAGATCCTGCTGGGTACCCCGAACCTGCCCGCCGACGAGGCGCCCGACGGCCTGTCTCCCGACGACAACGTCGTGCTCCGGGTGGAGGGCTATGACGCCGACGCCTACGGTGCCCACCAGCGAGTGCCGCACTGGGACGTGGGTGCGGCACTCGGCATTCTCGACCTCGAGCGGGGGGCCAAGCTGTCGGGCTCGATGTTCCCTGTCTACCGGGGAGCGGGCGCCACCCTGGTGCGGGCCCTGTGCCAACTGGCCCTCGATCTCAACGCCGATGCCTTCGAAGAGGTACGTCCGCCCACCCTGGTACGCACCGAGACAATGGCGTCCACCGGCCACCTACCCAAGTTCGCCGACGACGCCTACCACCTCGAGCGCGACGATCTGTGGGCCATTCCCACCGCCGAGGTGCCCCTCACCTCACTGGGTCGAGACGAGCTGTTCGACGCCGCCGCCCTGCCCACCCGACTGATGGCCCATACCTCGTGCTTCCGGCGCGAGGCGGGCTCGGCCGGGCGAGACACCCGGGGACTGCTGCGGGTGCACGAGTTCGACAAGGTGGAGATCCTCGCCTACGCCACCCCCGAACAAGCGTCCGACGTGCACGCCGAGCTCCTGCGCCGGGCCGAAGCGCCGCTTCAGGCCCTTGGGCTCGCGTACAGGGTGGTCGACCTGTGTGCCGGCGACCTGGGCGCATCATCGGCTCGCACCTTCGACCTCGAGGTCTATGCCCCCGGCTGCGACCAGTGGTTGGAGGCGTCGTCGGTGTCGTGGTTCACCGACTACCAGGCCCGGCGGGCCAACATCCGCTACCGCCTCCCCGGTGGCGGCACCGCACACGTACACACTCTCAACGGCTCCGCTCTCGCCGTACCCCGGGTGTGGGCCGCGGTGGTGGAGACCTACCGGGGCGGCGACGGGTCGGTCACCGTGCCCGACGTCCTGCGCCCCTACCTGCGGGGCACCACCGTCATCGACCCCCCGGCGGTAGCGTCGCAGGCGTGACCACGGCACAGACGCTGTTCGTCGTGGCCCTCTCCGCTATCGCCGTGCTCATCGGCCTCTTCGCCGTCTACGTCGTCTCCACCACCATGTGGGGCGACCGTTGGTACCGACCAATGCGTTCGGGCCACGCAGGCCGGAGGTGAAGCCGCGTTCCCGGCCCTACAAGGGCAGGTCGGGCCAGTGGGCGTTCGTGGCCCACCGGGTGAGCGGGTTTCTGGTGTTCTTCTTCCTCCTCCTGCACATCGTCGACGTGTCCACCGTGCGGTGGCCCTCGGTGTACGACGACATCCACGCCGTGTACGGCAATGTCGTGCTGCGCCTGTTCGAGGTAGGCCTGCTCTTCGCGCTCGTGTTCCACTCGCTGAACGGGATGCGCATAGTGGCCGTCGACCTCTTTCCCGGCGCCGTTGCCAACGAGCGCCGCCTGTTGACGGCGGTGGTGACCCTCACCGTGGTGATGGGCGTCCCCGGCGGTTACGTGATACTGCGCCCCTTCCTGGCCGGCCACCTGTGACCGGGGTGCGAGCGCCCGAGCCCACCGAGGTCCGCCGCCCAGGGCGTCGCAGCCCGGAGACGTGGTTGTGGCTGTTCATGCGCCTGTCGGGGTTGGCCCTGGTGTTCCTGGCCCTGGTTCATTTCGCCATCACCCACATCGCCAACGACGTGGTCAAGACCGACCACGCCTTCGTGGCGCGCCGATGGGACAACCCGTTGTGGCGGTTCTTCGACTGGTTGCTCCTGGCCCTGGCCCTGGCCCACGGCCTCAACGGCCTGCGCCGCATCATCGACGACTACGTCCGCCCGCCCCGGGCCCGGACGGCAGCCATGGCATTCGTCGTGGCGCTGAGCGGCACGCTTTTCTTGTGGGGGACGTTCACGATCGTCGCCTTCTGAGGGGATGTCGCTACTTGACCAGCCCGGCCACGATGTTGATGGTCATGGCGACGACCACCGTGCCGAACACGTAGGACACCAGCGCCTGGCGGGTGGCGGTGCGCCGGATCGACTTGGTGGTGAGGTCGGTGTCTGACACCTGGTAGGTCATCCCCAGGGTGAGGGCCACGTAGGCGAAGTCGCGATAGTCGGGGTCGTCGTCTTCGTTGAAGTCGATGCCGCCGCCCTCGGAGTAGTACAGGCGGGCATAGCGAAGGGTGAACACCGTCTGCACCGCCGCCCATGACAGCACCACGGTCACCACGCCCAGTGCGGTGAACAGTGCCTCGGCGGCACCCTTGTCCTGGGCGCCCTTCAGCAGTGCCGCACCCGTGCCCACCAGGCTGGCCAGGCCTGCCAGCAGCACGACGATGTCGGCCGCCGCCCGGGAGTCGTCCTCTCGGGTTGCCAACGCCGCCGTGGCCGGGCTGTCCCGACGGTAAGTGGCGATCAGAACCCAGACCACGGTGATGAGGGCGGTGGAATCCCACCCCGCCAGTACCGCCGCCTGCCACGGCGCCACTGCCATGACCACTGCGAACGCCGCCAGGCCGGCGGCGCCGGCCACCAACATTCGTGTCCCCGCCCGGGCAACGCGCACCTGGGAGTCAAGAGCGTCGCCCGCCCGGCTCAACGGCGGCCGGGGGTCACCCCGAGTTGCAACATCACATCGGTGTCGTCTTCGGAGGCCTCGGGGCCATAGCTCAGCACGACAGTTGCCCGGGTACGGCAGTTGGGACAGGTGACTGCGGCCACCGCCAGCATGTCGTCGGGATCGGAGGCTCCCTCGACGCGGCGCAGGACGTCGACGTTCACCCGGGCCGCGTTGCTCACGACGCGGCACGTGAAGCAGCGCAGCCGCCCGCCGGGGCGGGTTCCCATCTGGCCCCCGTAACTCTCGGCTTCCAGGCTGGAGAGGATCTGGCCCAGGCTGCTCTCGTCCTCGGACGCGCCAGGCCCGTCGGAGGCACTGGGCGCAGGCGGGGCTCCACGGATCTCGGGCGTCTCGATTCCCCGAGCCTAGGCACGCCAGGTTCACCGTTTCCGCTCAACGACGGTCGGGTAGCGCCAAAGGCATGGTCATCACGATCTCGGATCCCCTCCCGCCCCGCCCGCGGCCGCCAGTCGACCCGCCGCCCGTGCCGGTGCCTGATCCCACTCCGACGCCGATTCCCGAACCCGCGCCGCCCATCCCCGACCCCCTACCGATCTAGGGACCGAGAGGAGCTGCGGATCTCATGAAGCACCTTGCCGAGCACAATGTGGTGGCGACCTTCCCCGATATGGGCGAAGCCCGTGGCGCCCTCGACGCCCTGGCTCGAGCGGGCATCGAGCCAGAAGACATCTCCCTCCTGGGCCGAGCCGTCGACGAGGCCCGCAACGACTCCGACACCAGGCTGCGCGACCTGGAGGCCAGCGGCGAGATCGCCAGGCGCACTGCCACGGGCGTGGCCGCGGGTGGCGCGATGGGGGCACTGGCGGGCCTGGCCGCCTTTGCCATCCCCGGGGTGGGCCCGGTGGTGGGTATGGGTCTGCTGGCTGCCGCGGCGGGCGGCTCGGTGGCCGGTGCCAGCGTGGGCGGGATGGTCGGCGGCGTCGCCGGCATCAGCCTGGAAGACGACTGGGACCTCACCTTCGGTGACTCGATCCGGTCGGGCCAGGTGCTGGTGGCGGTGCACGGCGCCGACAAGACCGATGTGGACAGGGCCGCCGAGGTGCTGAGGGGCCATGGTGCCGGGCGCCTGGAACGGCTCGACGCCGAGGGCCGGCGTTTGAGCGAATAGCCACTCGCCGCGGGGTTAGAACGTCGGCATGGCGGTCTGGATCGGCACTTCGGGCTGGCAGTACAAGGACTGGCGGGAACGCTTCTACCCGATCGGCACGGCCCAGTCGCGCTGGCTCGAGCACTATGCCGACCGCTTCCGGGTGGTAGAGGTTAACAACGCATTCTACCGCCTACCGGAGGCCACCACCTTCGAGGCGTGGGCGGCGCGTACCCCCGGAGACTTCGTCGTCGCGGTCAAGGCCGGCCGTTATCTGACCCACGTGAAGCGCCTGCAGGCACCGGCCGAGCCGGTGCAGCGGTTCATGGCACGCGCCGCCCACCTGGGGCCAAAGCTCGGCCCCGTGCTCCTGCAGTTGCCGCCCAGCCTCGCCATCGACCTTCGGGCCCTCGAGAACACCCTCGACCGCTTCCCGCCCGAGGTGAGGGTGACCGTGGAGCTGCGCCATGAGTCATGGTTCATCGACGACACCCGTCGCCTGCTCGCCGAGCGCGGTGTGGCGTTGTGCCTGGCCGACAGCCCGAGGCGGCGGACGCCCGCTTGGCGCACCGCAGGCTGGGGCTACCTCCGGCTCCACGAGGGGCGGGCCCGCCCGCACCCTTGCTACGGCCGCCAGGCCTTGTCGACGTGGGCCGAGCGGCTGGCGCAGATGTGGCCGCCTTCGGCAGACGTCTACGTGTTCTTCAACAACGACCACCTCGCCTGCGCGGTGCGCGACGCCCGGGTGTTCGCCCTGGCCTGCCGGCGGGCCGGCCTCTCGCCGACACGGGTGCCCACTGCCGGCGAGGTGCGGGCCGGCTAGCGGCGCTTGGTCGTGCGTTTGGAACATGGTCCGGGCGGGCACAGGCGCCATCGTGGCGTCCAGACTGCGAAGGGCGGACTGCACGGCACCCGGCATCCGCCGCCGGCGGGCGGGGCGAGGGTTCACCTATGTCGACGCCGCCGGCATCGACGCCCGGGGACGAAAGCAGTACCGCTACCACGACCTGTGGCGCGAGCGGCGCGACCGCGAGAAGTTCGACCACATGGTTGCCTTCGCAGGGGCCCTGCCGGGCATGCGTCGCCGGGTGGCTGCCGACCTGGCCCAGGAAGGCATCACGCGCCAGCGGGTGCTGGCGACAGCCACCCGGCTGCTCGACCTGGGCTTCTTCCGGATCGGCACCGAGGGCTATGCCGAGGAGAACCAGACCTACGGCCTGGCCACCATGCACAGGTCCCATGTGCGTCTGCTCGGCGACGGTGTAGTCACGTTCGACTATGTCGCCAAGAGCGGCAAGCGCCGCATCCAGTCAGTGGTAGACCCCGAGGTGTACGCCGTCGTGGAAGTGCTGAAGCGCCGGCGCGGCGGACGTCCTGATCTGCTCGCCTGGAAGCGGGGACACAGCTGGGTCGACGTGAGGTCAGGCGACATCAACGACTACGTGAAAGAAGCCACCGGTGGGGACTTCACGGCCAAGGACTTCCGCACCTGGAACGCCACCGTCCTGGCTGCCGTGGCCCTGGCCGTGTCCTCGGGCGCAACCTCGCCGACGGCGCGCAAGCGAGCGGTGACCCGTGCCGTGAAGGAGGTGGCCCACTACCTGGGCAACACACCTGCCGTTTGCCGATCGTCTTACATCGACCCTCGTGTCTTCGACCGCTACCGCGCGGGGGAGACCATCACTGCCGCTGTAGACGGCCTGGCCGCCGCCACTGGCGACGGCACCGGCACCCTGCTGACACAGGGCGCGGTTGAAGCGGCTCTGCTGTCGCTCCTCGATGTCGACGAAAGCCGGGCCGCCGCCTAACGTGGCCAGCGACAGGCCGTCCGCTCGAGGCGAGGAGGTTGGGGAATGAAGTTCCTGGTGGTTTGGAAGATGGAGATATCCCGGTTGTCGGCGGAGATGATGAAGACCGTGCTGCGCATGCCCGACTACGCCAAGCCGCTCGAGCAGAGCGGCAAGGTGGTGGGCCGCTACCACATCGTCGGTTACCACGGGGGAGCCTGGATCTTCAACGTCGACTCCAACGACGAGCTGGAGATGCTGCTGGCCCAGGCGCCCGTCTACAACTTCTCGCACTTCGACGTCTACCCCCTGGCCGACATGTCGTCGTTGCCGGTGGTGCCGCCGCCGGATTGATCGAGTAGAGGGTCTTGGCCCTGACCACCACCCGGACCACTGCTGGAGGATCGCCATGGCCGTACCCATAGTCGAGGACCTCCTCGAACGCATCCACGACGCCGAGGGCCTCGACGCCGTGGCCAAGCCGGTGTCGCAGTTCGTCTCCCGTGCCGTTCCCCACGGCCCGCTCAAAGACGCCCTCTCGGGCACCTGGCTCGGCCATCCGCTGCACCCCATGCTCACCGACGTCGCCATCGGGTCGTGGACGAGCGCTTTCCTGCTCGACATCCTCGGCGGCGAGGGGGCGCAACAGGCTGCTGACACGCTCGTCGGCGCCGGTGTCCTCAGTGCCTTGCCGTCTGCTGCCGCGGGGTTGGCCGACTGGTCCGACCTGCTCGGGGCGGAGCGGCGGGTCGGCCTGGTCCACGCCGCCGCCAACGTCGTGGCGGTGAGCTGCTACAGCCTGTCGTGGTTGGCCCGCCGGGGCGGATACCGGCGGCGCGGGGTGACCTTGGGCCTGCTGGGCGCCACCGTTGCCACCGTGGGCGGTTACCTGGGTGGCCACCTCGCGTACCGCCAGGGCGTCAACGTCGACCGCAACGCATGGGACGAAGGGCCCGCCGACTGGGTCGATGCCGTTGCTGAGGCCGACCTGGCCGACGATGCGCCGGCTACGGCGACGGTGGGCGACCTCACCGTCCTCCTCCTGCGACAGGGCGGGTCGATCGTCGCCCTCGGCGACACCTGCAGCCATGCCGGCGGCCCTCTGCACGAAGGGTCGATCTCCGACGGGTGCGTCACCTGTCCATGGCACGGCAGCACCTTCCGGCTCTCCGACGGGGCCGCTGTCCACGGCCCGGCCACCGCTCCCCAACCCGCCTTCGACATTAGGGTCCACGACGGCACGGTGCAGGTGCGGCGCCGGGCCTGACCGCTCTAGGGGTGAGGCCCAAGCCGGCCTTCGCAGACCGGGCCGAGGCGGGGCGAGCGCTGGCCCGGGCCCTGGCGGGCTATGGCGGGCGAGACGACGTCGTCGTCCTCGGGCTGCCGCGGGGAGGGGTGCCGGTGGCGGCAGAGGTGGCCTCTGCTCTGGGCGCGGTGCTCGACGTGCTGGTCGTGCGCAAGCTGGGAGTCCCCGGCCATGCCGAGCTGGCCATGGGTGCCATCGCCGCCGGTGGTACCCAAGTCCTCAACGATGACGTGGTACGCGCCCTGGCCATCCCCGAGTCGACGCTCGCGGCGGTGACGGCCCGGGAGCACGAAGAGCTCGAGCGCCGCCTCCGCTCGTTCCGGGGCGACCGCCCGTTCCCCGAGACGAACGACCACGTCGTCATCCTCGTCGACGACGGGCTGGCCACCGGCGCCACCATGCGCGCCGCGATCGCCGCGGTTCGCTCCTCCAACCCGGAGCGGGTCGTTGTCGGGGTGCCGGTGGCGGCACCGTCGACTTGCCGCGACCTCGGGCATGCAGCCGACGAGGTGATCTGCGTGCGCACCCCGGAGCCGTTCGTGGCCGTGGGCCAGTGGTACCTAGATTTCGACCCCCCCGAGGACGAAGAGATCCGCCGCTTGTTGTCCGAGGGCGGCGAATCACTGTGACCGTCGCCGACGAGGTCCACGATGTGGTGGTGGTGGGCGCACGCTGTGCCGGTGCCCCGCTCGCCACTTTCCTTGCTCGCGCCGGGCTATCGGTGGCCCTCGTCGACCGGGCCACCTTCCCCAGCGACACCGCCTCCACCCACGTTTTCCAGGCCAGCGGGGTGGCGGTGCTCGGACGCCTCGGCGTCGTCGACCGCCTGCTCGACACCGGCGCCCCATGGCTGGAGACGGCCGACTTTCTCGTTGGCGAGGTGGCCGCCCGGCTGCCGTGGCCCACCCTGGCTGGCGACCCCGGGCCGGGCCTGTGCGTGCGCCGCCACGTGCTCGATGCCATCCTGGTCGACAACGCCGAAGCCGCAGGGGCCGTCGTGCACCAGCGCACCCGGGTCACCGGCCTGCTACGTGACGGCGGGAGGGTGACGGGCGTGGTGGCCCGGAGCGACGGGCCGGAGCGACGCCTGCTCGCTCCTCTGGTGATCGGGGCCGACGGGCGACGTTCGTCAGTGGCCCGCCTGGTCGGTGCACGCGCCTACAACGTGTCACCCAACGAGCGATTCGGCTTCTGGGGCTACTTCGAGGGGGCGAACTGGGCCCCCCCGGCCTCCATCCACTTCCTGCGCTGGGACGACGAGCTCGTTATCGCCTGCCCTGCCGACGCCGGGCTGTACCTGGTGGCGGTGCTGCCGCCGCTCGCCGAGCTCAACGCGTTCACCGCCGATGTGCAGGCGTCCTATGACGAAAGGGTGCGCCGGTGCCTGCCTCTTGCCGCCACGCTCGCCGGTGCCCGGCGCGTTGGCCGACCCCGGGGCATGGCATCCTTCAACGGCTTCTTCCGGGAGTCGGCGGGGCCGGGCTGGGCACTGGTGGGTGACGCCGGCCACTTCAAGGACCCCTCGCCGGGGCAGGGCATCTCCGACGCCCTACGCCAGGCCGAGCGGATGGCCGGGGCCATAACGGGAGTCAATGGCAACCAGGCCGACACCGACGCCGCCCTGGCCGACTGGTGGAGGTGGCGTGACCGGGACTCCGCCGAGATGCACTGGTTCGCCCACGACCTGGGCGCGGCCGGACCGGTACCCATCGTCTTCACCGAGATCATCCGAGGGCTGGCCACCGAGCCCGACGGCCTGCGTCGGGCCGTCGACGTTTTCAACCACCGGGTACGGCCATCCGAGCTGCTCACCCCGGCCCGGCTGGCAGCAGCCGCGGGCCGGGCGGTGATCTCCCGCCGCCACCCAGCCAGGCCCGTGCTGCGCGAGGTACGCACGGTGGTGTCCGAGGATCTGCGCCGTCGCTGGCGCAACCGGTTCCCGGCCTACGCAACGGCTCACCCTGTGCCCGACGCCGACCCTGCCGAACCCCCTGCCTAGCGCCTAGGACTGCTCGGCGAGGACCGTGCCGGTGTGGTGCGGGCGGTGGCCTTCTTGGCGGGCTTCTTGGCGGGCTTCTTGGCGGCCTGCGGTCGGGCGGCGGCGTTGGACGCTGTTGCCGGCGTCTTCACCGCTTTGGCCGGGGCCTTGGCGGCCTTGGCCGGGGCCTTGGACGCCCTGGTCGGCGTCACCGCTTTGGCCGGAGCCTTCACCGCTTTGGCCGGGGCCTTGACCGACTTGGCCGGCGTCTTCGCCCTGGCCGCCTCGGCGGTGGTCCTGGCTGGCTTGGCGACTGCCTTCTTGATGGCCGCCTTGTCGGCCGTCCTGCCTACACGAGCAGCCCTAGCCGTCTTGGCTGGGGCCTTCACCGCTTTGGCCGGGGCCTTCACCGGCCGCCGGCTCTTGGTAGCCCCACCCGCCCGGGCCTTCGCGGAGGGCGCAGCCCGGCGCCGGGCCTGCGCAACCCGGGCCCTGGAGAGCCGGGCCACCACGGCTTCGAGCTCCGGAACCGGGACGGTGTCCTCTTCCCTGTCAAAACCGGCGTCGTCGAAGAAGTCTCCCTCGTCGTCGTCTTCGGTTGCTGGCCTGGCGAACGTGCGCGGTAGCGGTTCGGGCTCCTGGCGGTGGGAGGCCACCCTGTCTCGTAGTTGCGACACCGCGCTGGCCCGGTCTTCGCCTCGGCGCGCCGGGACGCCCTGGTCCCGCAGCCGGCCGGCAGGCCCGAGCCTTGCCCCTTGGGCAGCTGCACCGCGCGTGCGGGCAGGCCGCGGCTTTGCCTCTTGGGTGGCTGCACCGCCCGGACCGGCGGGCATGGGTGGTTCCTGGGTCTGGGCTTCCTCCGCCTCCCGCTGGGCTCGGATGCGTCCGAGGACACCGCCCCCGCCGGCATCGGCCCGGGCCTGGGCTTCTTCCTCGGCGGCGCGGCGGGCGGCGAGGCGGCCCAGCACGCTGCTCACCGGATCCGCAGGGCCGGTCTCAGGGCCGCGGTGGCGGGCCTGCTGCTGGTCGTAGAACTTCTGCATCGCTTGCTCCCGCATCTGCTCGGCGGTATAGGGATCCTGGCGGATCACGAGATCCTCGGGGTCGGTACCGAAGCGAGCGGCATGGTCCCGCAAGGCCATCTCGGTGATGGAGGCGCTCTCCTCCTCCTCGTCGTCCTCGTCGTCGGCGAGGAATTCGTCACGGGGCCCAAGGGTGGGTGAAGGGGCTCCCGGCCGGGAGCGCGGACCACCGAACGACGGTGGCCCCAGGCCGCCACCGAAACCGGGATCAGGCCGCATGGGCCCCCTCTGATGGCTGGCGCCTGGTGGCCGCCGCCCTACCGACTTGGCCACCTCGTCCAGCGGCGTGGGCAGCCCACCGCTAGGCGAGCCGAACTGCCCGTAGCCGCCGCTCCCACCACCGCCCATGGCGGGCCGGGGACCGGCGTGGCGGGTGAGGCGGTCGAGCTCTCTCTGGGCCTCCCGCTCGATCTCTTCCTTGGAGCGGCCCTTGGGCTTGCCCCCGAAGATGTCTTTCACGGCGCCACCTCTGGCCTGGTCGACGAGTCTCCCTGATCCTAAACCGGTGGGCCGCCGGGGGCTCGAACCCCGCTCCGAAGATTAAAAGTCTCCTGCTCTACCCGATGAGCTAACGGCCCTGGACCTCCGCAAACGGTACCCATTCTCAACCCCTAGGGTGGGTCGATGCTCTCGGTGCAGGGGCTCAGTGTGGAGGTCGGGGGGCGTTCCACCCTCGACGGCGCCAGCTTCACCCTCCGCGCCGGCGAGAAGGTCGGCCTGGTGGGCCGCAACGGCGCTGGGAAGACGAGCCTGCTGAAAGTGCTGGGCGGCGAGCAACCCCCTGCCGCCGGCACCCTTCACCACGCTGGCGGGCTCGGGTACCTGCCTCAGGACCCAAAGAGGAAGGTGGGCGCTCGGGCCACGGGGCTCTCCCACGTGCTGTCGGGCCGCGGCCTTGACGAGGCCGCCGAGCAGCTCGAGGAGCTGCGAGTCGCCCTCGAGCACGACCCGTCCGACAAGGCGATCACCCGCTTCAGTGGCGCCGAGGAGGCGTTCTTCGCCGCCGACGGCTACGCCGCCGAGTCACAGGTGCGCAAGCTGGCGGCGGGCCTGGGCCTGGCCGCTGACCGCCTCGACATGCCCGTCTCCGCCCTGTCCGGGGGCGAGCGGCGACGCCTGGAGCTGGCCCGCATCCTGTTCGGGGGCAGCGACGTGCTGCTTCTCGACGAGCCCACCAACCACCTCGACACCGATGCCAAGACTTGGCTGATGGGTTTCCTGGCCTCCTACCGCGGGGCGCTGCTGGTGGTGAGCCACGACCTGCACCTGCTCGATGCCGCCATCACCCGCATCCTCCACCTCGACGAGGGCTCGATCGTGGAGTACCGAGGCACCTATTCGCAGTACCGCCGGTCGCGGGCTGCCGACGAAGAGCGAGCCGCGAAGCTGGCGGGCCGCCAGCAGGCGGAGATCCGCCGCCTGAGCGACCTGGCCGACGGCATGCGCCACCAGACGGCCCGCCGGGCCCGGGCCGCCAAGTCGCTCGACCGCCGGGCTGAGGGCCTGCGCAAGACAGCCGTCAGCGGGCCGGTCCGTGAGCGAAAGTACAACGTTCGCCTACCTGAGCCGCCCAAGTCAGGCCGGGTCGTGCTGGAGGCCGCCGGGCTGGCCAAGTCCTATGGGGCCGACCCGGTCTTCGAAGGGGTCGACGTCACCGTCGAGCGTGGCCGACGCCTGCTAGTGATGGGCCTCAACGGGGCCGGCAAGACCAGCTTGCTCAAGGTGTTGGCCGGCACCAGCGAGGCGTCAGCTGGAGAGGTGAGGACCGGCCTCGGCGTATCGGTGGGCTACTACGCCCAGGAGCACGAGGGCATCCGCTCCGGCGTGTCGGTGCTCGACCACCTGCGGGGGCAGGCCGGCGCACCCGATCCCGAGCTGCGTGCGCTGCTGGGCATGTTCGGCTTGGTCGGCGAGGTCGCCTTCCAGGACGCGGGCACGCTCAGCGGGGGCGAGAAGACCAAGCTGGCGGTGGCCCAGCTGGTGGCGGGCCGCCACAACCTCCTGCTGCTCGACGAGCCCACCAACAACCTCGACCCGCCGTCGAGGGAGGCCATCGGCAAGGCCCTGGCTGGGTGGGCGGGCACCATGGTGGTAGTGAGCCACGACGCCGCCTTCGTGTCCCAGATCGCCGCCGACGACGCCCTGCTCCTGCCCGAAGGCACCTTCCAGCGCTGGAGCGACGACCTCCTCGAGCTGGTCTCTTTGGCCTGATCCCCTGGCTAGGCTCGGCGTCATGGACCAGACCGGGGCAGGCACCGACTCCCAGCGCCTCCGGCTCGAGGAGGAGCGTTCGCGTCTGGAGGGGGTACGGGACGGCTTGGCCGACGAGCACCTGAGTGACGAGACCGAACAGGAGAGCTCTTCAGAGCTGTCGGCGGTCGACCAACACCAGGCAGAGCTCGGCACCGAGACCTTCGAGCGGGAGAAGGACCTGTCGATCCTCGAAAGCATCGAGGCGGAGCTCGCCGACGTTGACCACGCCCTGCGTCGTCTCGATGATGGCACCTATGGCACTTGCGAGGCGTGTGGCCGGTCCATCGATGAGCAGCGCCTCGAGGCCCTCCCCGCGGCCCGCCTGTGTCGCGACGACCAGGAGCGGGCGGAGGCGGAGGCACGCATGGGGACCGGCGGCACCGGCGGGTGACCCGGTGGCCCGGTGACACCCCGCAAGCCCGCACGGTGGTCCCTCTTGCTGTCCCCGGAGCGGCACTTGGAGGAGCAG
>JBPCJQ010000080.1:0-28775 GCA_051005135.1 Acidimicrobiales bacterium | reverse complement strand
CGAGGTACGGCGCGGGGACAGAAGGGAAACCCGCAACGGAGAGCGGGGCGGGTGGGTGCTGCGCGGGCCCCCTCTCCCCTCCCGCGCCCAGCCGCTGGTGGAGCTGGGCGGTGACCTGGGCCAGGTGCTCGACGACCTCGGTTCCCGGGGAGTGCTGCAGGCCCTGGTCGAGGGAGGGGCCACCGTGGCCGGCGCCTTCCACCGGGCCGGCCTGGTCGACCGCTATGTCTTCTATCTCGCCCCGGCTCTGCTCGGCGGCGACGACGGCCGGCCGGTGCTCGCCGGCGCCGGTGCCCCCTCCCTGGCCGACGCCTGGCGGGGCAGAATCGTGTCGGTGATCCGCCTGGGCGACGACGTGCGGGTCGACCTGGCGCCCATGCCGAGGACCTGAGTGTTCACCGGCATCGTCGAGGAGCTGGGCCAGATGACGGCGCGCGACGGGGCAAGGTTCACCTTCGCCGCCGCCCGGGTGCTCGACGATGGCTCGATCGGCGGGTCGATCGCGGTGGACGGGTGCTGTCTCACCGTGATCGACATGGGGCCGGGCTGGTGGGCGGCCGACGTGGTCGACGAGACCCTGGCCCGCACCACCCTCGGCGACCGGGCCCCCGGCGACCCCGTGAACCTCGAGCGTCCTCTACGCCTGGCCGACCGCCTGGGTGGCCACCTCGTGCAGGGTCACGTCGATGCGGTGGGCGTGGTGGTCGAGCCGCCGCCGGATCTCGCCGTCCGCCTCCCGGCCGGAATAGGCCGCTACGTGGTGGAGAAGGGCTCGGTGGCGGTGGACGGTTGCAGCCTCACCGTCGCACGCGTCGTCGACGACAGCTTCACTGCCGTCATCGTCCCCCACACCTCGGCAGTCACTACGCTGGGTACCAGGCGCCCCGGCAACCGGGTCAACATCGAGGTCGACATCGTGGCCAAGTACGTCGAGAGACTCGCCGGTTACCAGCGACAAACAGGAGACTGACCCATCCCGCCGACCCAGAGCCCGTTCGCCCCTATCCCCGACGCCATCGCCGCCATCGGCAGAGGTGAGATCGTAGTGGTGGTCGACGACGCCGACCGGGAGAACGAGGGCGACCTCATCATGGCGGCCGAGCTCACCACTGCGGACAAGATCGCCTTCTTCTTGAACCACACCTCGGGGGTGATCTGCGCCCCGATGACGGGCGAGCGCCTCGACGCCCTCGAGCTGCCGCCCATGGTCGTGGATAACACCGAGTCGAACCGAACCGCTTTCGCGGTCTCGGTCGACGCCCGGCGGGGCACCTCCACCGGCATCTCCGCCGCCGATAGGGCCGCCACCATCGCCGCCCTGATCGATCCCGCCACCAAGCCCTCCGACCTGGCCCGCCCCGGCCACATGTACCCCCTGCGTTACCGCGAGGGCGGCGTGCTCAAGCGCGGTGGGCACACCGAGGCGGCCGTCGACCTGGCTCGCATGGCCGGGCTGGCACCTGCCGGCGTGCTGTGCGAGGTGGTCACCGAGGACAAGACGGCCATGGCCCGCCTACCCGAGCTGGTGCGCTTCTGCGAGCGCCACCGCCTCCTCCTCATCAGCATCGCCGACCTCATCCGCTACCGGCGCCAGTCCGAGAAGCTGGTGGAGCGGGTGGCCGAGGCTCGCATCCCCACTGAGTGGGGCGACTTCACGTGCTACGTTTACGAGTCGTTGCTCGACGGGGACCAGCACCTGGCCCTGGTGCGCGGCGCGGTACAGGGCGAGCCCGATGTCTTGGTACGGGTGCACTCGGAATGCCTCACCGGCGACGTGTTCGGCAGCCTGCGCTGCGACTGCGGGCTGCAGCTGGAGGCGGCCATCGAGCTGATCGCCAAGACCGGCCTGGGCGTTGTCGTCTACCTGCGGGGCCACGAGGGTAGGGGCGTGGGCATCGCGCACAAGCTACGGGCCTATACGCTCCAGGACAAGGGCGCCGACACCGTCGACGCCAACCTGGCCCTCGGCCTACCCGTCGACAACCGGGAGTACGGCATCGGTGCCCAGATCCTCGTCGACCTGGGCATCACCACCATGCGCCTGCTCACCAACAACCCGGCCAAGTACGGGGGCCTGGAGGGATACGGGCTGGAGATCGTGGAGCGGGTGGGCCTGCAGTCTGCGCCCAACCCCGAGAACATCGCCTACCTGCGCACCAAGCAGCGCCGGCTCGGACACCTCCTGGAGGGACTGGAATGAACACCTACGCGGGCCGCCTCGATGGCGCCGGCATGCGGGTGGCCATCGTGGCCAGCCGCTTCAACGACCTCGTCACCGAACGCCTGGTGGCCGGCGCGCGCGACGGACTGGTGCGCAACGGCGTCGACGAGGCGTCCATCACGCTGGTATGGACGCCCGGTGCCTTCGAGCTGGCCGTGGTCGCCCGCCGCCTGGCCCTGTCCGGCGACCACGACGCCATCGTCTGCGTGGGGGCGGTGATCCGCGGCACCACCGACCACTACACCCATGTCGCCACCCAGTGCGGGGCCGGCCTGGCGCGGGTTGCCCTCGACACCGGCGTGCCCGTCGTGTTCGGCGTGCTCACCACCGACACCACCGCCGACGCCCTCGATCGGGCCGGGGGCAAGCTGGGCAACAAGGGCTACGAGGGCGCCGTCGCCGCGGTGGAGATGGTCGACCTCCTGCGCCAGCTGCCCAAGAGCGCCGGCAGCGAGTGACCGCGTAGGCCGTGCTGCGCCTGGTCCTGCCCAAGGGTTCGCTCGAGCGCGCCACCCTGCAACTGTTCGAAGAGGCCGATCTGGGTGTGTCGCGGGCGTCCGACGTCGACTACCGCGGATCAGTCGACGATCCCCGGATCGACGACGTACGCATCCTGCGCCCCCAGGAGATACCGCACTACGTGGCCGAGGGCCTGTTCGACGTCGGCATCACGGGCCGCGACTGGATCGAAGAGACCGGGCGTGACGTGGTGTCGCTGGGGGAGCTGCACTACTCCAAGGCCACGGCCCGGCCCATCCGGGTGGTGCTGGCGGTCGCCGGCGACTCGCCGGCTACCAGGGTCGACGACCTGCCCCAGGCCGGGTTGCGGGTGTCCACCGAGTACCCCGAGCTCACCCGGCGGTACTTCGAGAAGCACGGCATCGCCGCCGACGTCCGCCTGTCCTACGGTGCCACCGAGGCCAAGATCCCCGAGATCGCCGACGCGGTGGTGGAGATCACCGAGACGGGGCGGGCCTTGCGGGCCGCCGGCCTGCGCATCCTCGACACCATGCTGGTGAGCTTCACCGAGCTCATCGCCAACACCGCGTCCTACGGCGACCCGGTCAAGCGTCACGCCATGGCCCAGCTCCGCACGCTCCTGCAGGGCACGCTGGAGGCGCGCGGCAGGGTGCTCGTCAAGCTGAACGTGGTCGAGCCGCACCTCGAGGGCGTCATCGCCCTGCTGCCTGCCCTCAAGGCGCCTACGGTGTCGAAGCTGTTTGGCACCGACGCCTACGCCTTGGAGACGGTGGTGCCCAAGGCCGACATCAACACCCTCATCCCCGCCCTCAAAGACGCCGGCGCCACCGACATCATCGAGGTGCCCCTGGCCAAGATCGTGCACTGATGACTATGGGCACGGTCTCGGAGTTCGATGAGCATCGCGGATACGGCAGCGTGAGGACGTCCGACGGACGGGAGCTCTTCTTCCACTGCACGGCCATCGCCGGCGGGTCCCGCGCCATCCCAGTGGGGGCAAGGGTGAGCTTCTCGGTGACGCCAGGGCACCTCGGGCGTTGGGAGGCCACCGACGTCGATCAACTCTCGGGTGTACCCGCGCCGCCGTCGCACGGAGCGCCCGGCTCCGGCGTCTGAGGCCCCTGGCGGTAGCGGAGCCCGGCGGTCAGCCCGGTTCGCCACCCTAGCCCGCGGCCCGTCTGCGGACCTCGACGAACGCCAACCGCAGGTTCGTCAGAGCGTCGCCCAAGGGCTTCTCGTCGTCACCCAGCCGGGGGCCGAGGGACTCCACGACGGCGGCCAGGGCGTCGATCGCCAGTTGGGCCTCCTCCAGCTTGGGGCGCTCCTGCTCGAGGTGGAGGGCGGCGAGCTGGAACAGGCCGATGCAGTGGTTGGTGATGACCACCGAAGCTGGCGTGGAGAGGAGCTCGGTTTGCACCTGGCTCATGCGGGCCGCCCACTGCTCCTCACTGAGCTCCTCTTCGGTGCCCGGCGCCGACGGCGCGGGGGCCGCGGGGTCAGCGGCCGGCTCCTCTTTACGGATGGGGCGCTCGCCAGAAGGCGTCCAGATGGTCATGCTGCTAGCCTAGGTCCACAACTGAACACGGGAAGCGGGGTCTTCTGGCCCCCACCCGGCCACCATGGCTGCGGCAGCGCGGCAGACGTGCGCCGGGTCGTTCGACCGCCGAAGGCGGGCGTTGCCTCCCGACGTCCGCCTGTTTCGCGTCTCCACCGACCTGTCGACCAAACCTCTGTCAACCAAACTTCGAGGAGTGATGCCTGATCGCCGCACCGGACGGGAACGACCCCAGGATCAACGACCGCATCCGAGCGCGCGAGGTGCGCCTGGTAGACCCCGACGGGGGCCAGCTCGGGATCAAGCCAACCTTCGAGGCATTGCGCATCGCCGAGGAGCTCGGGATGGACCTGGTGGAGGTGGCCCCCAACGCGGATCCTCCCGTCTGCCGGATCCTGAACTATGGCAACTGGAAGTACGAGGCGGCCAAGCGCGACAGGGAGTCGCGGCGGCGGGCGTCGAACAGCTCGATCAAGGAGATGAAGTACCGTCCCAAGATCGGCGGGGGAGACTTCGGCACCAAGACCCGCAAGGTGGGCGAGTTCCTCGACCAGGGCCACAAGGTCAAGGTCACCATCATGTTCAGGGGCCGGGAGGTCGCCCATCCGGACTTGGGCATGAAGATCCTCGACCGCATCGCCGATGACCTCGGGCCCATCGCCAAGATCGAGGCCTCACCCAAGCTCGACGGCCGCAACATGGTGATGGTGCTGGCGCCCGACAAGCGGGCCAAGGCGGCAGCGGCCAAGGCTGCCGCCGAATCGGCAGCCGTCGAGGGGCACCAGGAGGGGAACGGTACCTCGCCCCAGGCTTAGTCGAACCCACACCGACCCAGACCCAGACAGGAACCACCACATGCCCAAGATGAAGACCCACCGCGGGGCGGCCAAGCGCTTCAAGGTCACCGGCACCGGCAAGATCATGCGCCGTAAGGCGTTCCGTTCCCACATCCTCGAGAAGAAGCCCTCGACGCGCACCCGGCGCCTGGCCCGCGAGGCCGAGCTCACCGGCGGCGACCGGGCCCAGGCCAAGCAACTTCTCGGCCTGTAAGCCCCGTCCTCCACCCGCACGTTCAGAAAGGAGCGCATCATGGCCAGGGTCAAGCGCGCCGTCCACGGACGCAAGCACCACCGCGCCATCCTCGAGCAGGCACGCGGCTACTACGGCAACAAGAGCCGGAGCTTCAAGGCCGCCAACGAGCAGGTCATGCACTCGCTGCAGTACGCCTACCGCGACCGCAGGGCTCGCAAAGGCGACTTCCGCCAGCTGTGGATCCAGCGCATCAACGCCGGCGCCCGCCAGCACGGCATGAGCTACAGCCGCTTCATCGACGGTCTGCACCGGGCGGGCGTCGAGGTCGACCGCAAGATCCTCGCCGACCTGGCCGTCACCGACCCGCCCGCCTTCGCCGGCCTCGTCAAGGTGGCCCAGGAGGCTCCCCCCCAGGTGTGACTCCTCTGGGGTTTCGCAACCCCCAGGTGCAGCGCTTGCGCCGCCTGCTCGCCGAGCCGCGGGCCCGGCGGGCGGCGCAGGCCTTCGTGGTGGAGGGCGCCAAGCTGGTGGCAGATGCCCTCGGTGCGGGGGCGCCCGTCGAGGCGGTCTACGTCGCCGCCGGATGGGAGGCGCCGCTAACGGAGGTGGCACAGGCCCAAGGCGTACCGGTGATCGCCCTGGCCCCTGGAGTGGTCGAGCGGGTGGCCTCCACCGTCGCACCCCAGCCGGTGCTGGCCGTCATCGGTGCCGTCGACGTGGAGCTGGCCGCTCTGGCCGGCGCCACCCTGGTGGTCGTCTGTGTCGACGTGCGTGACCCTGGCAACCTGGGCACAGTGCTGCGCAGCGCGCTGGCGGCAGGGGCATCGGGCGCGGTCTGCTGTGCCCGCAGCGCCGATGCCTACAGCCCCAAGTGCGTGCGGGCATCGGCCGGTGCGGTGTTGCATCTCCCTACCGTGTGCGGCGGGGCAGTGACCGAAGTGCTCGAAGTCCTGGGAGCGTGGGGCATGACGCGGTTGGGGACGCGGGCCACGGGGGGTAAGCCCTACGACTCGGTCGACCTGCAGCGGCCCACCGCCCTCGTGCTCGGCAACGAGGGCCACGGCCTGCCGCCGGCCGTGCAGGACGCTCTAGACGAGGTGGTCACCATCCCCATGGCCCCGCCGTCGGAGTCGCTCAACGTGGGGGCGGCCGCGGCCGTGCTGTGCTTCGAGGCCGCCCGCCAACGCCGGACCGCCGGCTGGCCCGCGCGAGGATCGTCTCATGACTGAGCAGGCCGCGATGCCGCCCGCCATAGCCGACATCGAGGCCGAGGCCCTGGCTCGGGTGGCGGGGGCGGACTCGGTGGCCGATCTCGACGCCGCCGCCTCGGCCTACCTGGGCAAGAGGTCGGCCTTCGCCGGGCGCCACCGCAGCCTCGGGCGCCTGCCCGCCGACGAGCGCCGTGAGCAGGGCAGGGCCATCCACGCGGCCCAGTCGAGGGTGGAACTGGCAGTCGCAGAACGCCGCCGCGCCCTCGAGGCCGCGGAGCGCGCTCGGCGGCTCGATGGCGAGCGACTCGACCTCACCGAGGTGATGGGCCGGTTCTCCCGCGGGCACTACCACCTCGTCACCTCGGCCCGCGACGAGTTGGAGGACCTGTTCGTCTCCATGGGTTATTCGGTGGCCGAGGGCCCCGAGGTGGAGACCGACTGGTACAACTTCGGCGCCCTCAACATGCCACCTGCCCACCCTGCCCGCAGTATGTGGGACACCCTCTACCTCAAGCTCGGAGAGCCCGAGTCGGTGCTGCTGCGCACCCATACCTCACCGGTGCAGATCCGGGTCATGGAGTCACAGCCGCCGCCTATCCGGGTGGTGGCACCGGGGCGCTGCTACCGCCGCGACACACCCGACGCCCGCCACCTATCGGTCTTCCACCAGATCGAGGGGTTGGTCGTGGACCGCGGGATCACCTTCGGCGACCTGGCCGGCACCATCGAGGCCTTCACCGCCGCCTACTTCGGCAAGTCGATATCAGCTCGCCTGCGCCCGTCGTACTTCCCGTTCACCGAGCCCTCGGCCGAGTTCGAGGTCACCTGCATCTTCTGCGAGGGTGCCGGTTGCCGGGTGTGCTCGCAATCGGGCTGGATCGAGCTTGGGGGCTGCGGAATGGTCGACCCCAACGTGTTCGCCGCCGTCGGAATCGACGCCGAGGAGTGGACCGGCTTCGCCTTCGGCTTTGGCATCGACCGCTGCGCGGCGGTGCGCCACGACCTCGACGACCTGCGCCACCTCCTCACCAACGACACCCGCTTCCTCTCCCAGTTCTGACGCGCCGTCGGCCGCGACCAGCGCCGTCGCCCCCGCCAGGTCGACCGACCGTACTCGGACACCCGCCGGGCGCGACCGGGTGGCGTCGCCGTCACTGGCCAGGGGATCCATGCCTGCCGCGGCCGGGACGGGTCGGACGTCGATCTCGGTCATGAACTGCTCGGGCCTCCCAGCTCGAAGGTGTCCGCGCCCACGCACGGGCCGAGCATGGCCGTGCGCAGGCCGTCGCGGGCCACGGCACGGTACCCGGCCAGGATCTGGGGGTCGCGGAGGTCCCAGACGCGCGAGGGCTTGCGGTCGATGTTCACGGGTCGGGCGTTCCAGCACGTCGACGACCGCAGGTAGGCGCCTTCGGCGTTGACGGCGACACTCATCACGACGGCGACAGCTGTGGCGCCCGCCGCCGCCTTGGCCAGCGCGCTGGGCGCCGGCGCCCGGAGCGCCCGGATGAGCGCCTCGACGGCGGGAACCGACAGGTAGGCCAGCAGGGGCAGCACGTCGGTCATGAACCGGGGCCCGAAGGCGTGGCCCCCCCACCATCCCTCGTTCTGGGCCGACACGACCAGGAGCTGGACCACGATGCAGCCGGCCGCCACCGCCTCGAGCGGCCGCAGCGCCCGCCGGCGGATCTGGAGCACGACGCCGGCCACCGAGAGGGCCACGACGGGGCAGAACACCAGCAGCCCTCTCGCCGGGCTAAGGAGGTTGGCCGCCAGCGCCTCCAGGTAGTCCGGGTGCAGGCTGAGCCGCCCGGCCGAGAAGTACGGCGGCAGGACACGTCCGTAGGAGGCGACGTTGACGGCCACGAACGGGACCAGCACGGCGACGAGGCCGCCCAGCCAGGCCCCGAGCCGGCCGCGGTGCCGGACGGCGACCAGGAGGCCGAACCCGACGACGGCGATGGCGTTGGTGGGCCGCAGCGCGTAGGCGGCGGCCACCGCGGCCCCGAGGGCGGCGGCCATGACCGCGGGGCGGTGGCCCCGCTCCAGGCGCGACGCGGCCAGCAGCGCCAGCCCAAGGGCCAGCATCGACGGCCCGTGCTGCCACAGCGACCGGCTGGCGGTCGACCACGCCGACGTGCCCAGGGCGAAGACGGCGCCGACGGCGACACTGGCGCGACGCCGGGCCGTGGCGGAGCCGCCGAGGCGCTCGTAGGCCACGGCCGACACCACGATTGCGACCAGGGCGGTGACGAGGCTGGCCGTCGCCAGTTGCAGGGGACCCATGGTGTTCGACTCCACCAGCGCGGTGGCGCCGTGGCCGACCCCGAGGTGGCCGAGGACGTCCATCACCACCACGCCGGGGAGGAAGAACAGGGCGTCGGCCCACGGGAAGCGGTCGAAGCGGTGACCGTGGAGGGTGACGAAGCCCTGGGGCTTTCGCACCAGCGGGTTGTGGAACTCGTCGAGGGTCAGGTTGGCGGAATGGACGATGCTGACGGCGGTGGGGACGGCCAGGTAGGCGTCGGTGTTGGTGACGTTCGGCGCCGACAGGTAGCAGGCCAGCACGAACCCGAACAGCGCCAGCCGACTGCGCCGCACCCGGCGTGACCGGTCGGCCTCGGCGTCGGCCCGCGCATCCGCGGGGGCCACCGGTGCGGGAGCGCGCCGGGTCGTCGTGGTTAGGGCCCGGCCCGAGAAGGCGCTGGCCTGGCGGCGCGGCATCAGCTCGCCGTCTTGACGAACTCGAGGACGTGGCGGACGCGGCCCTGCGCGTCCGCCGGTGCGGCGCCGGCGCCCGTCGGCACCGGCGAGAACCTGGCGTCGGCCTGCAGTGCCGCGGCCCACTCGGCGCAGTGGCGGTCCATGAGGGCGAACCACGGCAACGACGTGGGGCCCGTCCCCGGCTGGGCGCAGACCAGCACCACCTTCGCGCCGACGGCCGACCGGTCGAGCTCGGGCTCCAGCGCGCCGGCCACCGTCGCCGCCCGGCTGCGGGCCAGGGCGTCGCGCCAGTCGGCCACCCCCGGGTCGGCGATGGGCCCGGTGGCGTCGGCAAAGGCCAGGCCCTTCGGCAGGTAGTAGGCCAGCACGGGGACCTCCTCCATCTGCATGACGACGACGAGGTCACCGGCGTGCAGGCTCGGCGCCATGGCCCGGGCCAGCGGCTGCACCGTCGCCTTCGCGGCCAGAACGCGCTGGGGCGCCAAGCCGCTGAGCCGGCCCAAGGGCTGGAGCCAGAACGCCAGGATCAGCGCCAGCACCAGCAGGCCGCGGCCTCCGGCCAGCGCGAGGCCAAGGGCGGCCAGGATGAGCACTGCGGGAGCGCAGACGGCTAGGTACCGGGGGGCCCACGACGGGCTGACCTGGGCCCCGAGCCAGCCGAGGGCGATAGGCACCGTGGCCAGGGCCACGGTGGCGACCACCGCGGCGCGCTGGGGCCCGACCCGGCGCAGCACGGCCCACAGGAGCGGACCGGCCACCAGGACAAGGGCCACCAGGACCCGCTCGTGGGTGTCGCCGAGCAGGTAGGCGACGAGCGACACGACCTCGCGGGGCCGGGGGCGGGGCGACCAGGGCGCGCCGGTGTGGGCGCGCTGGTAGGCCAGGGTCGGTAGCCAGGGCAGGTAGGCGACGGCCACCGCCCCGAAGGACAGGGCCGTGTCGCGCCAGAGCCGGCGGCGGTCGGCCACAGGGGCGGCGGCCGCACAGGCCAGCACCGCGACCGCCGCCCCCGCCGCCAGCCACAGGCCCCAGTTGTGGGTGTAGAGCACGAGAACGAGGCTGGCGGCGAACAGCCACAGGTACCTGCGGCGCCCGAACACGAAGGCGTGCAGGAACGAGGCGGTGACCACCAGGGCCAGCAGCGTCACCAGGGCGTACATGCGCGTCTCGGTGGCGAAATAGGACAGGTACGGGCTGAAGGCGACCAGGATGGCGAGGATCCAGCCGACCCTGCGGCCGAACAGGCTCCAGCCCGCCCACAGGGCGACGGGGATGGCGGCGAGCGACAGCACCAGCGACAGGGAGTGCGTCGCCTGCTCGGAGGTACCGAAGAGGGCCATCCACCCGTGCAGGAGGATGTAGTACAGCGGCGGCGACCCGTCCCGGGCCAGCAGGCGGGGGATGTCGCTCAGGCGGTGCGAGGCCACGCCGATGGTGGTGCCCTCGTCGATCCACAGCCAGCTGCCCAGGTCGGCGACCCGCAGGCCGAAGGACGCGGCCACCACCACGGCGAGCAGACCGGCCGTGGCCAGCGCCGTGTGCGGTGCCGGTCGCGGCCCGGTGCCCGAATGGTCGATCGCCGCAGCGGGCACGGGGGCGTCCCAGGGCGACTCCGCTTCCGGGTGTGCCTTGGTGTCCTGCTCAGGCCCTGGGCTGCGACGCACGATCTTCCCCAATCCGTCGCCGCCGGTGAACCCGGATGACGAACCCGCTGATGTTCATCGGCGAAGCCGCTGTCGCGTTGGCTCGGACCTCGTCACGACGTCGTTCGACGACCTCGAATCGCAGATCGCCCAACCACGGGCATCGTCGCCGATGTCCGCGCCCATCGTCAAAATGATCCGTCGCTGCGGACCTCTTCGAGCTAACTCGCGTTAGTAGCTGAGTTCTTTGCCACTTTGACCCTTACCCCGGAGACCCCCATCTGCGGGGCACCGACCTTGAGCACCCGGCACCCACCGAGCACCGTTGGTGGCACGCCGTGCCCTGAGCTCAGGAGACCGCTGGCGGGCCCATCATCACAACCTCACCCGAACTGCCGTCGACTCGTACCCGGGCGCCGTCGGGTATGCGCCGGGTGGAGTCGCCAGCACCCACGACGGCGGGAATGCCGTACTCCCGGGCGACGATGGCGGCGTGGGAGAGGATGCCGCCCCGCTCGGTGACGACGGCGCCCACCAGGGGAAGCACGATGTTGAAGGCGGGACTGATGGCCTCGGTCACGAGCACGTCGCCACGACGGACGCTCCCGATTCCCGCCGCGCCGTGCACCACCCGGGCCTTGCCCTCGTACACGCCCGGGCTGGCACCCACGCCGTGCACTGCCGAGCTCGCCACCGCCTCGTCGCCGTCGTCGTCATCGTCGCCCTCCATGGCGGCCAGGTAGGTGCGGAAAGCGGCCTCGGTTCGAGCGGCACCAGCCGGCAACCAGTCGAGAGGTAGTGGCGTTCGCGACGAGTGCCCCAGCACAGGCGGCACCGACGTGGGGTCGGCGGTCCTGCGGTGCCGCGCCCGTTGGGCGAGCTTCCCGGCGGCCGGACCGTTGCGTCCGCAGAGCAGCGAGCGCATCTCGTCGTAAGAGGCCTCCACCAGGTCCCCAGGAGCTTGGAGCAGCCCCCGTTCGGCCAGGCGGGCACCCGCAGCCAGGATGGCGCGCCGCATCAGGCCGTTGGCCCATACGTCGCAGTACAGCGCCCGCTCGTCGCGCAGGCGGTGCACCAGGCGGGCCTCAGCGAGCGCGTCGTCGAACGCGCCACGCTCCGCGGCCGGCACTGCGAGGCGCAGCTCGGTGGCCTTGTCGGCGGCCTCGTCATCGCCATCCTCGCCGGTGCCTCGGGCCACCGCTTCGCGCAGGGACTCCACGACCAGCTCGGGTAGCTCGATCAACGAGGGATCGTCCACATCGAAGCCGTTGCCCGCCGACCAGTGGCCGACCACGTCGAGGTAGGCGGACGTGGCCTGCCCCGCCCCCGACCGGGAACGAAGTGACCCCAGCACGTCGCGGGCGTCGGCGGACTGCAACGCCGAGATGCTGTCGGCGTCGCCACGGATGGCCGCGGCGGCCCGGGCCAGCTCTGTGGCGGCCCCCACGGCCAACGGGCCCGCCCCCTGCAGCAGGCCCAGAACCTCGATCGCAGGGGCGCCCGACCAGCCGCGGCAGCGCAACAGGAGCTCGCCCACCGGCAGTACCGGCGTGACGTCGAAGCGGTGGTGGGTGCGGATGGACACCGCCAGGTTGTTCCGGCACTGGTCGAGGTGGGACAGCAGCCCATCGTCATCGAGCTGGGTCGTCTGCACGCTCTGGCCCCGTCGATGGCTATCGACCAACGCCGGCTTGAGGTGCTCGTCCCACAGCACCAGGTCGTGGCGCCACACCTTGTCAGCGAAGACCCGCTCGCTGCGGGCCAGGCGGTCGGCGAGGTCGGGGGAAGAGCGAACCAGGTCGTCCCAGCTGCCGCGGGTGAGCGCACCGGCGTCGCCCACGGCGGCAACGGGCCGGGCCGACAGGTAGGCCCAACCGTTGACGAACGCCCACTCGATGTGGTCGAAGAGCAGCCCGTAGGGGGCAGTGCCCTCGGCAAAGCCCTCCTTGGAGGGGCCCGGGAACAGCTCGGCCGTGAACCGGGTAGCCGGTCTGGGGAAGTGGCCGGTGTCGAGGCTCCACTGCCCGGGGCCCGGGGCCGCGAAGGCCGCGAAGGCCGCTGTCACCTCCGTCACGGTCCCTCCCCTCGCCGGCGGCGACGTTACCAGTACCTTGACGGAGTGGGACCAGGCCAGGCGGGCGAAACGGGCGGTGACGTCGCGCTGGTGGCGGCGACCGACGCCTCGGCGTTCGGGGCCAAGGCAGCCAACCTGGCACGGGCGTCGGTAGCCGGCCTGAGCGTGCCCGACGGGGTGGCGCTGTCATGGTCCCTCGTCGACTCGGTTGCCGATGGCCACCAGGACGCAGCCGTGGCGGTTGCCACCCGTTGCCGTCGCCTGCAGGCGCCGCTCGTCGTGCGCTCGTCCGGCGTGGGGGAGGACTCCGCCGCCGCCAGCTTCGCGGGCCAGCACCTCAGCGTGCTCAACGTGGGCGCCGACGGGGTAGTCGACGCGGTGGGAGCGGTGTGGCACTCGGCCCGGACGGAGGCGGCACTGTCATACCGCCGGCGTCTCGGCCTGCCCAGCCCGCCCCGTATGGGCGTGGTCGTGCAGTGCCTCGTCGACGCCGACGTGGCCGGGGTGGCCTTCGACGCCAACCCGGTCACCGGGGCCGACGAGGTGGTGGTAGAGGCCGCGTGGGGCCTGGGGCAGAGCGTGGTGGCGGGCACCGTCGCCCCTGACTTCTTCCGGATGTCGCCGACGGGCCAGGTGTTCGAGCGCCGCCCAGGCCACAAAGAGGTGGAGTTGCGGCCAGCACCGGACGGCGGCACGGTCGACATCCCGCTGCCGGCCGAAAAGGCGTTGGCCCCTGCCCTGGACGACAACGACCTCAGCCGCTTGGCGCGTCTGGTGCTGCGGTGCCGTTCGGTCTTCGGCGGCTCACAGGACCTGGAGTGGGCATTGGCCGACGGCACGCTGTGGTTGCTCCAACGGCGGCCCCGCACCGCTGTCGCCTAGGCGCTGACCGCTCGCTCCCGGATCAGGCCCACCACCAGGTCGCGCATCGAGAAGACGCCTACCAAAGAGCCTTCGTCGTCGGCTACGACGAGATGGCGGAAGCCCTTCTCCCGCATGACCCGGGCGGCCTCGTCGACCTCCATGGTGGGGCTCACCGGGCGCAGGTTCCTCATGACGAAGTTCCCGACAGTGATCGACGACGCGTCGATGCCCTGGGCGATGGCCCGCAGGGCGTCGCGGTCGGTGATTATGCCGGTGGGCTTGCCGTCGGTTACCACCACCGCCGAGCCGACCCCCCGCTCGATCATCCATACCGCGGCGTCGTGGAGGCTGTCACCGGGTTCCACGGTGAGCACTGCCCGCGTGATGAGCGGCCCGATCTCCATCGCTTCCTCCTCTGGACGGCGATCCGGCACTGTAGCCACCAAGGAGCCGCCGGCGACGACCCAGGTGGCCCGGGCCGAATGTCGGTAGCCGCCGAAGCGTCGGTAGCATCGCCAGCCATGACGCTCCTGCACCGTGTGCTGTACCCCGAGCCGATGCTCTCCCTCGACGAGTACCTGGCGCGCGGCGGGGGCAAGGGAGTCACCGCCGCCCGGGCCATGGATCCTCTGGCGATCATCGATCGAGTGGCGGCATCAGGGCTGCGAGGGCGAGGTGGGGCGGGGTTCCCGACCGGGCGCAAGTGGCAGACGGTGGCCGAGAACCGCTCGCCGGTGGCACCTTCGACGGTCATCGTCAACGCCGCCGAGGGCGAGCCCGGCACCTTCAAGGACCGCAGCATCTTGCGCCGCAACCCCTACCTGGTGGTCGAGGGCGCCATCATCGCCGCCCTGGCGGTTGGGGCCGACCTGGCCATCGTGGCCACCAAGCAGTCCTTCGGCGGCGAGGTCGACCGGCTCCGCGACGCCATGGAGGAGATGGAGGACGCCGGGCTCAACGAGGGTGTCGGGCTGGCCGTGTTCGAGGGCCCCGACGAGTACCTCTACGGCGAGGAGAGCGCCCTGCTGGAGAGCGTCGACGGCCGGTGGCCCTTCCCCCGGGTGGTGCCCACCTTCAGGCGTGGCGTGTACGCCGGCGCCGACCCCGACGTCCCCGAGGGCCCGGCCCTGGTCAACAACACCGAGACCCTCGCCAACATCCCCCGGATACTCATCCGGGGCCCGGAATGGTTCCGCGGCGTGGGCACCGAGGCGTCGCCGGGCACGATCGTGTGCACGGTCACCGGCTATACCCGCCAGCACGGCGTCGGCGAGGTGCGCATGGGCACGCCGCTGGGCGAGGTGATCGAGGCCATCGGCGGCGGTCCGCGGCCCGGCCGTTCGGTGAAGGCGGTGATGTCGGGCGTCGCTACCGGCGTCATCACCGCCGACCGCCTCGATACACCGGTGAGCTACGAAGGCCTGGCCGCCATCGGCAGTGGCTTGGGATCGGCGGGCTTCATCGTGCTCGACGACAGCGTCGACATGGCCGCGGTGGCAGCAGGGGTGGCCCGTTTCCTGGCGGTGGAGTCGTGCGGGCAGTGCTCGCCGTGCAAGCTCGACGGCGCCACCCTCGCCACCGCCCTGGCCACGGTAGCCACCTCCGAGGCCCGAGACCACGACTACGGCGTGATCCGCAAGCGCCTGGCAACCGTCGCTGACCGGTCTAGGTGCTTCCTCGCCACCCAGCAGCAGGTGTCGGTGGGCAGCATCGTCGAGCGCTTCGCCGACGAGATCGAGGCCCATGTGCGGGGGGGTGCCGACCCCGTCGAGCCCGAGCTGATCGCCGAGCTGGTCGACATCCGAGGCGGTCGGGCCATCCTCGATGAGCGCCACCGCGCAAAGCAGCTCGACTGGTCGTTCAACGAGCGCGACTCGGGCACCGTGCCCGTGGAGCGGTACCAGAAAGTCGCCCCCCCGTGGCTGCGCTGAGCAAGCCTCGGGGTGGATTCCAGCTGGGCGGGAAACTACGGTCGCGGTGTGCCCATCGGCGTGGTCATCGGCCTGTGCTCGGCCATCCTCACCGCCCTCGTCACCGAGATCTACTGCCATCGTTGCCTTGCTCACCGCGCCTTCGGGGTGCACCCCGCCCTAGCCTCGTTCTTCGACACCTACTTCAGGGTGATCGTGTGGACCGATCCGGAATCGTGGGCCGCCGTCCACCGCCTGCACCACCGCTACGCCGACACGCCGCTCGATCCTCACTCGCCGCGCCAGCGCCGGCCGCTCGCCATCCTGGCCGGTTCCCCGTACCTGTTCGCCGTGGCCAGGCGGCGCCTACCGCCGGGCCCGCCCGCCGGGGTGAGGATCTGGGCCGTACGTGGTCTCGTCGCTGTCTTCTACTTCGTCACGTTCGGGCTGGCTCAAGAGCTGACGATGCTGGTCGTGCACCTGGTCTTCTACCTGGGCATCATGGGCATGGTCAACACCGTGGGGCACCTCCACGGGCGCAAGCCCCATCCGGACGCTGCGGGCTATGACTTGGCCTGGCTAGCCATCCCGCTGCTGGGCCACGGCTACCACAACTCGCACCACGCCCACCCGGCCGCGGCCCGAACCGGCCCGCTCGATCCCGTCTGGCCCCTCCTCCGCCTCGGCGCCACGCTGGGGCTGGTCGAGCTCAGCGATCGGCACGCCCGTGCTCTCACGCCAACCGCCTGTTGCCCGGCGTCAACCTCCTTGGCGGGCTGATCGGGGCCGTACGCTTCCCCACCACATGGAACCGGCGTTGCGAGTCAAGTCCATACCGGGCAAGGGCAGGGGTGTGGTGGCGGCCCGGGCATTCGACGAGGGAGACGTGCTCGAGCGGGCGCCCGTCCTGGTGATCACCGCCGAGGACTGGGAGCAGGCGGGTACCACCATCCTGGCCCGGTACTGCTTCGGATGGCGGGAAGGAGCCGGCGACTCGGCTCTTGTCCTCGGGCACTGCTCGCTCCTCAACCACTCCTACGCCCCAAACGCCTGGGCGTGCTCCTACATCGCCGACCGGGCCATCGAGTTCGTCGCCCTGCGTGACATCGCTGAAGGCGACGAGATCACGATCAACTACAACGGCGACCCCGACTCCGACGGTCCCATGGACTTCCGCGTCCGCCGCCGATAGCCGCCGGCTAACGGCCGGCGACGTCGATCAGCACCTTGCCGACGGCGCCGGCCTCCACCGCGTGGGCCTCGGCGGCGCGCTCGAGGGCGAAGTGGTGGAGCGGGAGCCCTACCCAGACCCTCTACGGGCTGCCCGACTCGTAGTTGCGGGGGTTTTGCGGCGCGCCGTTCACCCGGACCTCGAAGTGGAGGTGAGGGCCGGTGGAGAAACCGGTAGAGCCCACGAAACCGATGACCTGGCCCTGGCTCACCCTGTCCCCTTCGTTGACCACGACGCGCGACTGGTGGGCGTAGGCGGTGGAGACGCCATTGCCGTGGTCGATGACCACGAAGTTGCCGTAGCCGTCGTTGGGGCCGGCGAACAGCACCGTGCCTGCTTTGGCCGCGACGATCGGTGTGCCCGTCGGCAGGGCGATGTCGATGCCGGGATGGAAGCCGCCCCACCGGGGGCCGAACTCGGAGGTGACGGGCCCGTGCAGGGGCCAGATGAGGCCCGCCGACGACGGGCTGCCGCTGCCCACCACGCTGCCGGCGCCAACCGAGCCGGCGCTGGTCGAGGAGGCCGCAGCAGCCGCCGCTGCTGCCGCTGAGCGAGCCCGGATGAGGTTCTCCAGGTCCTGCTCGTGGCTGGCCAGCTCCTGGCTCTCGGCCTGGAGGTCGGCGATGCGCTTGGTCAGCTCGGCGTGGGCGGCGGCCTGGGAGGCCTGGGAGGCCTTCAGGGCGCGAACCCGGCTCGCTTCCAAGGAGGCCCGCTGGCTGGCCAGGTGCCGGGCCGCCTCCAGGGCCTTGGTGGCATCGGCCTGGTCCTGGCGGGTGGCCCGCATCCCCTCCACCACGCCCACCGTGTCGGACTGCACCACGGCGAGGAGGGCCTGGCGCTGGGCCACCTCGTCGAGAGACCCGGCCCGGCTCATGGCCACCAGACCGCCCTGGCCGACCGGGTCGGTATAGGCCTGTACCGCCCGTCGAGCCAGATCCTGGCGCAGGCTGCCGAGCCGAGCCTCCAGGGCGCCCAGCCGGGCGCTGGCGTCACGCACGCCGGCCACGGCTGCAGCCTCGGCCTGGCGGGCGTTGTCGGTCCTGGCCTGCTGGGCGCTGACCGCGGCATTGAGACGGTTGAGCTCGGCCTCGACCGCGTTGTCCGAAGCCCGGGCCAGGTCGAGCTGGGCCTGCACTTCCTTGTGCTTGCGGGCGGTGGAGCTGCGGTCAGAGGTGGTGTCGGCCCACGCGGCGCGTCCTAACCCGGCGGCTGCGAGCACCACGGTCACGGCGGCCAGAGCGGTGGCGGACCACGGCCGGCAACGACGGCGCCGGGCGACGAGCAGGCGGCAGGGGAGAAGGGAGTCCACGAGAGGAGTGCCCCGTCCTTCGGAGGCCGGCCGGGTGCCCGCGGAGGCTAGCCAACATCAGTCACACTGGCAACAAGAGCAACAAGAACCACACTGTTGCTCATTGGCTTCAGAGCAGGGCCAGCACCATGGCCGGGCCCATCGTCGGCCCCGACCGGCGGCCGAGGAGGCTGTTCATCTCACCCTGGATGGCAGTGGCCCGCGCCGCCAGGGCCTCGGTGACCTCGCCAAGGGGCCGCATGCGGCCGCCCTCGGCCACCATGGCCCCGAACAGGGCGTTGGGGCTGGCGGCGCCGCCCAACCGGGCGGTGACCTGGTCGAGGAGGGCACGGTAGGTGCTGAGCGCCTGGCCCAAGTTCTCCTGCAGGCGGCAGAGCTCCCACAAGATGGCGAAGTCGACCAGGCCCTCCAGCGCCGAGCGGGTTGGGTCTGCGCCTTGCCCACCGATCAGGGCATCCAGAGCCCGCTCGATGAGCCGGGTGGGAGCGGCGCAGACCCGGCCTGTCTCGGCCCGCTTGAAGTGGCCCCGCTCGTCGGCGAAGCGCACCACCTCCGCGGCCGTGGTCCTGGCGAAAGGCGCGCCGCAGCTGTTGCGGAGGTCGACGGCCGCGGAGAACACGCCGCGGCTGGCCTTGAAGATGGACGCCACGTAGGTGGGCAGGCGCCGGTAGGCGGGCACGGGGTCGACGGCTTGGTGGAAGAGCACCAGGGGAAGGCTGATGCCCAGCTGGCTGGTGTCGAAGAGGGCCTGCACCGTGGCTCGTCGGGTGGGATGCAGGCGCAAGTAGTTGGCGGTGAGCCAGGCGAAGCCGTCCAGCACCTCGGCGGTGTCCTGGCGCAGTGCCTCGTACGCCGACACGTTCATCACGCCCATCTGACGGGAGGCCAGGTCGGGGTAGTGGCAGTCCACCGTCTCCATGGCGATCCCGGCCCGGGTGGCCCGCAGACGAGCCTTCTCGGGGGCCGAGTCCTCCAGGAGCAGCCGGCCGCTGGCGTCGGTCTGGTCACCGACGGTGAGCAACTGGCCCAGGCTCAGCCCGGGGGCGTGGGGACGATCCTTCAACAGCCCGTGGCGGCGGCAAGTGCCCGGCAAGCCTCAGCCATTCGACGTGGGGACAGAACCGTCAGCTGACGTCGGAAGAGCTCCCTTGCCAGCGTATGGACATTGTCGAAGTTGACGACGCAGTCGCTCGGCACGGCGTCGGCGGTGGCGGTGAGCTCCATCTCGGATACCAGCCCCCGACGTGTGCGGGTGAGGGCGGCAACAACTACCGACCCGATCCGGTCCGCTACTGGGTCTCGGGTCAGCACCAGCACGGGCCGGTCACCGCCCGGTGTGGCCGCGAACCAAATCTCACCCCGTCGCATCGGCCCAGTCCGACCAGTCCTCGGCGGGGCCCCAGTCGGCGATGTCCGACAGCGACCTTTCGCCCTCGTCGAGGGGCTGGTCGACCCAGGTATGGGCGTCGTCCTCGCTGCCGAGCCGGAGGAGATGACGTTGCACGGCCTGCCGCAGTAGCTCGGAGCGGTCCACGCCGAGCCTGTCGGCCCACCGCTGGACCTGGGCGGCCTCTTCAGGCGCCACCCGGAAGCTGAGCATCGTCATACGGTGAGGATAACTCGTATGACGTGGGCGGGAAAGGCGCGCCTCGGTGGGCTCTTTTCCGGCGATACCTTGGCGGAGGTCGTCGACCCCGTTCATCGTCAATGCCGACGAGACCGCGCTCCGCCCTGGCGACCTCAGCCTCAGTCAGATGCCCGTACTCGTCCCCCCAGGCATTCACGGCCTCCCGTAGCGCTTGGAGCCGCAGGCGATCCCGAGCACCTACTGCGGTAGGATCGCGGCAGTGACAGGCGCAAACAACGTGGCGTCGAGGCCGTCGTCGATCACGACCACCGCTATCGGGCGGCCGCGGGCCTGGGCGAGGGGGAGGGCAGGGTCGTTTACGTCGGCGATCGCCAGAGTGGGGATGCCGGCTTCGGCGGCCGCCCCCGCAAAGCCGTGGTCGGCCACCACCAGGTCGATGACGTCGGCGCCCCCTACCTCGGCGAGCATCGCCTCCATGTACTGAGGACGGTGGGTGTGCTGCAGGCCGGCGTCCTGGAACAGGCATGCGACCCCGTCGAGGTAGCGCAGGGAGCACGCCCGTCCGTCGGCGGCGCGGAGGAGGCCACGCCGGCCCTCGAGTGGGCGCAGCACCTCGACACCGGCGGCAGCTAACGCCCGGGCGATGGCGCCGTAGTGGGCGAGCAGCGCGAACGGATGCCCTGTGGCCACCAGCACCCGGCCGCCGGCTCCGGCGAGCAGGGGGGCGAGAGCGTCACGCTGGCGGGCGATGGCAGCGACCGCGTAGTCGCCATCTATCCCAGAAGGCCCCTCCGATGGCTGCCCCCGCAGCCGCCCACCGGCAGCCTCTACCGCGACCAGGACCTCGTCGAACGTGGCGTCCTTCCAGTCGGAGAGGCCGAACGTGTAACCGGGACGACCCTCGAGGAGGTAGCCGATGTTGGTCAGGCTGTTGGCCGCGGTGGTAGCCACCTCACCGGCGAGCCGGGACCCGACGAGGTGGGAGCGCAGGCTGGCGAGGGCGACCATCGGTGAAGTGAGGATACAAAGCTGAGCGACTGGCCCTCTCGAGCGTCGGTCGCAGCTGTCGCAGTACTGCTACAGTAAACGCAATGACCGATCTCCCGTCCCGCGAGCTGAGGAACAACGTCAGCGAGGTTCTCCGTAGAGTGGAAGCCGGAGAGCGGCTGCGTGTAACGGTGAGCGGTCGGCCCGTGGCCCAGCTCGTTCCCTTGACGAAGAAGCCGACGACTATGGGGTGGGTCGAGCTCCAGCGCGGCCTCGAGGGCGCCCGAGCCGATCCCGGCCTGGCTGCCGAGCTGAGTGAGCTCGTGCCCGACACCACCGACGACGTCTCCTTGCCGTGAGCGGGCAACCGGACGTGGGTCTTGCCGACACCTCCCTGTTCATCGCCGGGGAGCAGGGACGGCCCCTTCGAGGCGAGCTACCCGTCCGCGTCGCCGTTTCGGTGATCACGATCGGGGAGCTGTCGCTCGGGGTGCTAGCCGCGTCCACCGGCCAACAGCGGGGCCAGCGGCTGGAGACGCTGCGACGGGCCGAAGCGCTGGAGCCGCTCCCCATCAATGGCCAGGTGACCGGCACGTGGGCTCGCCTACGCCTGTCATTGCGCGACGCAGGGCGCAGGATGCCTCTCAACGACTCCTGGATCGCGGCCACGGCGATGGCCGCAGGCCTCCCGGTGGTGGCCCAGGACGCCGACTACGACAACGTCCCGGGCCTGGCCGTCGTCCGAGTGTGACGTTCCGTGCCCCTCTAAGCTCGCGGCGATGCCCGACCACCAGTCCCAGGCAGGCGCAGGCGAGGACCGCATCCTCACCGTTCCCAACGCGCTGTCGCTCGTGCGCCTGGCGTGCGTGCCCCTTTTCCTGTACCTGCTGTTCGGGCGCGACAACCGCGAGGGGGCGGCGTGGCTGCTGGCCGCCCTGGGCTGCACCGACTGGGTCGACGGCTACATCGCCCGCCGATTCAACCAGGTGTCGACGTTGGGCAAGGTCCTCGACCCAGCCGCCGACAGGGTGCTGCTGGCCGTAGGCGTCTTCGCCATCCTGATCGACGGTTCGGTGCCCGCCTGGGTGGCGTGGCTGGCCATCGCCCGCGAGGTCGCCGTGGGTGCGGGCGTGCTGGTGCTGGCCGCGATGGGGGCCCGGCGAATCGACGTGCAATGGCTGGGCAAGTGCGGGGCCTTCGCCATGATGATCGCCTTCCCGCTGTTCCTCGTCTCCCACGCCGGCGTGTCGTGGCACGTGCCCGCCCGGGACGCGGCCTGGATAGCTGTGTCCATCGGTCTCGTGTTCGGGTATTGGTCGGCGTTCCGCTATATACCCCTCGGGCGGGCCGCGCTCCGGGAGTCGCGGGCCGGGCCCGAGCGGCCCTCTGAGCGGGAGACAGGGCCCGAGCGGCCCTCTAAGCGGGAGACAGGGCCCGAGCGGCCCTCTGAGCGGGGGATAGGGTCAGGCCCATGAAGGCTGTCATCATGGCCGGGGGGGAGGGCACCCGGCTGCGGCCGCTGACGTCGAACTCGCCCAAGCCTCTCATGTCCCTGGTGAACCGCCCCATGATGGAGCACATCGTGCGGCTCCTGAAGAGCCACGGCTTCGACGACGTCGTCGTCACCCTGGCCTTCCTGCCCCAGGCCATACGCAGCTACTTCGGGGACGGCGAGGACTTCGGCGTGCGCCTGGTCTACGCCACCGAGGAGACTCCCCTCGGCACGGCGGGCTCGGTGAGCAACGCCAAGAAGGAGCTCGACGAGCCGTTCCTGGTGATCTCGGGCGACGTGCTCACCGACATAGACCTCACCGCCATCGTCGACTTCCACAAGGAGCGAGGGGCGCTGGCCACCATCGCCCTCAAGTCCATGGAGAACCCTCTCGAGTTCGGCATCGTGATCACCCATGAGGACGGGTCCATCGAGCGCTTCCTCGAGAAGCCCACGTGGGGCCAGGTGTTCAGCGACACCGTCAACACCGGCATCTACGTGCTGGAGCCCGAGGTGTTCGACTTCATCCCCCAGGACAAGTCGGTCGACTTCTCTGAAGACGTGTTCCCTGCCCTGCTCGACGCGGGAAAGCCCGTGTTCGGCTTCGTGGCCGAGGGCTACTGGGAAGACGTGGGGACCCTCGAAGCCTACCTCAAGGCCCATCAGGACGTTCTCGACGGCACTGTCGACACCGAGGTCCCCGGCTTTCGCATCGACCAGGGCGTGTGGCTGGGCGACGGGGCCGAGATCGACCCTGGAGCGCGAGTAGAGGGGCCGGTGGTGGTGGGCGAGAACTGCAGGGTGGAGTCGGGCGCCCGCCTGGGCGAGTACACCGTGCTGGGCCCCAACGTGGTGGTGCGGGCCGACGCCTCCATCCAGCGCTCGGTCGTGCTCGACAACGCCTATGTGGGCCCCTCCGTGAAGCTGCGGGGCACGGTGGTCGGCCGGGGCTGCGACCTGCGCCCCTATGCCCGCTGCGAGGAAGGCGTGGTGCTCGGCGACGAGTGCCTGGTGGGGGAGCACGCCGTGGTAAACACCGGAGTGAAGGTGTACCCGTACAAGACGGTCGAGCCCGGGGCCATCGTCAACTCGTCAATCGTGTGGGAGTCGAGGGGATCGCGGACGCTGTTCGGCCGGTTGGGCGTCACCGGGCTGGCCAATGTCGACGTCACGCCCGAGCTGGCGGTCCGGGTGGCCATGGCCTATGGCACGACAATGAAAAAGGGTGCCACCGTCACCACGTCGCGCGACACCAGCCGCGCTGCCCGGGCTCTCAAGCGGGCCATCATCGCGGGGCTCAACGCCTCCGGCGTCAACGTCGACGACCTGGAGATGGCTCCCGTTCCGGTGACCCGTTTCCAGGTGCGAACCGAACGCACCCAGGGGGGCATCACCGTGCGCCTGGCCGCCGGCGACCCCCAGAGCGTCACCATCCGCTTCTTCGACGCCGACGGCACCGACATCGACGAGAGCCGCCAGCGCAAGATCGAGCGGGTCTTCCACCGCCAGGACTTCCGCCGGGCGTTGGCCGCCGACATCGGTGACATCTCCTTCGCCCCTCGTGCCCTCGAGTACTACACGGCCGGCCTGATGGCCACGGTCGACGTGCACCCCATACGGGCCGCCGGCTTCCGGGTGGTACTCGACTACGCCTACGGGTCCACCTCGATGGTGATGCCCAGCGTGCTGGCCAAGCTCGGAGCCGACGTCCTAACCGTCAACGCCTATGCCGCCACTGCCGGCGCCGCCGCCTTCGACCGCGATGTCCACGCCGGGCGGGTGGCCGACATGGTACGCACCGCCAGCGCCCATCTCGGAGCCGTGATCTACCCCGACGGCGAGCACATCATCCTCATCGACGACGAGGGCCACGTGCTCGACGACGACCAGGCCCTCATGGCCATGGTGACCCTCGTGACGAGCGCCCATCGCGGGGCGCGCATCGCCCTGCCCGTCGCTGCCAGCCGGGCGGTGGAAGCCATCGTCGCCGGTGCGGGAGGCGCGGTGGTGTGGACCAAGCTGTCGTCGTCGAACCTCATGGACATCGCCGCCGCCGAGAAGGTCACCCTCGCCGCCAGCCAGGACGGCGGCTTCATCTTCCCCGACTTCCTGCCCGGCTTCGACGCCACCGCCGCCTTTGTCCACCTCTTGGCCCTCCTGGCCTCCGCCGAGACCAAGCTTTCCGCGGTGGTGGAGGGCCTGGCCCGGGTCCACACGGCCCACGAGACAGTGGTGACCCCGTGGGAGGGCAAGGGTGTGCTGATGCGCAAGCTGGTCGAGTCGATGAAGGACCAGGACGTCATGCTCGTCGACGGCGTGAAGGTGTTCGTCGACTCCGGTTGGGCCCTGGTGCTGCCCGACCCCCAGGAGCCCGTCACCCACGTGTGGGCCGAAGCCGACACCGAGGCCCAGGCCCGCACCCTGGCCCAGGAGTACGCCCGCAAGGTCCGCAAGATCCTGCACTGACAGTCGGGGGGCTCTGCCCCCCGACTACCCCCCGAAGGCCCCCTGACTCTCGGGGGGCTATGCCGACTACCGTGGGCGCGCCATGGAGACCCCTGACGACCGGCGTTACACGGCCGACCATGAGTGGGCCCGCCTCGAAGACGGCGGAGTGCGCATCGGCATCACCGACTATGCCCAGCAGGCTCTGGGCGACGTGGTGTTCGTGAAGCTGCCCGAAGTGGGCTCGCCGCTGGAAGCCGGTGTCGCTTGCAGCGAGGTGGAGTCGACCAAGTCGGTCTCCGACGTCTACGCCCCGCTGTCTGGCACCGTCGTGGCCGTGAACGCCAGCTTGGCTGACGCTCCCGAAGCGATGAACGAGGACCCCTACGGCCAGGGCTGGATCTGCGTCGTGGACCCGAGCGACCCGTCGGCCTACGACGGCCTGCTCGACGCCTCGGCCTACCGCCAGCTCATCTCGGAGTGACCACACGGGGTGGCGGCGACCCTCGACCGGAACAGGCAGTACCTTCTGGGGTCGTGTATTGCAACCAGTGCGGGCACAGCAATCCTTCCGGGGCACACTTCTGCTCGTCGTGCGGCGCGGTGCTCGAGCCCCAGTCGGGCGACGACACCACCATCACCTTCGCCCCTGTCGAGGCCACCGGCGAGGGTGGCGAGGACGAGCTCACCGTCTCGCTGGGCGAGATGCACGAGGCCATGGCCATGGTGGTGGTCAAGCGCGGGCCCAACGCCGGCTCCAAGTTCGCCCTCGACCAGGATGTCACCCGGGCCGGGCGCCACCCCGACAGCGACATCTTCCTCGACGACATCACCGTCTCGCGTCGCCACGCCGAGATCATCCGGCGGGACGGCTACGTCGTGCGCGACGTGGGCTCGCTCAACGGCACCTACCTGAACCGCGAACGCATCGACGAGGGCCGCCTGGCCCAGGGCGACGAGCTGCAGATCGGCAAGTTCAAGCTGGTGTTCTTCTCGGGGCCCGCCGGCGAGGGCTGAGAGGCGCGACCTGTGGAGGAGGGAGCGTTCCTGTCGATCGGCGAAGTCCTGACCCTGCTCAAGGACGAGTTCCCCGACGTCACCATCTCCAAGATCCGGTTCCTCGAGAGCCAGGGCCTGCTCGACCCGGAGCGCACACCCTCGGGCTACCGCAAGTTCTACGACACCGACGTCGACCGCCTGCGCTGGATCCTGCGCCAGCAGCGTGAGCACTTCCTGCCTCTCAAGGTGATCAAGGGCCGGCTGCGGGGCGGCACCGAGGGCGGCGACGGGTCTCCCGACGAGGACCCCGATGTTGCCGCGGGGCGTGCTGCCGCCTCGGCAGCCGTGGCTGCTGCCACCGGTGACGCCGCCCCGCTCGTGGTGCACACCTCTGGCGCCAGTTTGAGCGTGGGCGAGCTGGCCTCGGCCAGCGGCCTGTCCGAGGACGATCTCCGCGAGCTCGAACGGTTCGGCATCCTCGCCGGCCGCCGGGTGGGCTCGGCCGTCTACTACGACGAGGAGGCCCTCTCGGTCGCGGGAATGGCGGCCGGATTCATGAAATACGGGGTGGAGGCCCGCCATCTCCGAATGTACAAAACAGCAGCCGACCGCGAAGCGGGCTTTTTCGAACAGGTGATCATGCCCATGCTCAAGCAGCGCAACCCGCAGGCCCGGCGCCTGGCCGCCGACACCCTCTCGGAGCTGGCCCGGCTGGGCCAGGGCCTGCGCCAGGCGATGCTCCGCGAAGCCCTCCGCCAGTACCTCGAAGGGCAGTAGACGCCCCCTCCCCGCACCCTGGTGAGTGCTGCCCAGCTGCACGAGGGCGTGACCCGGCTGGGCACCGAGATCTCCGCCGCCTACGACGACGGCGTGGTGCTGGTGGCCGTGCTGAAGGGCAGCGTGCCCTTCCTCGCCGATCTGGTGCGATGCCTCACCGTCGCCCCGATCGTGGACTTCATGGCCATCTCGTCCTACGCGCCCAACAGCGGGCGGGTACGCATAGTCAAAGACACCGAGGTCGACCTCTACGGCCGTCATGTCGTGCTGGTGGAGGACATCGTCGACACCGGCCTGACCCTCACATACCTCCTGGGCGAGCTGGCGCGTCGGCGGGCAGCCTCGGTGGAGGCATGCGCTCTGCTCGACAAGACGGTGAGGCGAATCGTGCCCACTCGGGTGCGCTTCTGTGGTTTCGAGATCGGCGACGAGTTCGTGCTCGGGTACGGCCTCGACTTCGCCGAGCGGTACCGCAACCTCGACCGGGTGGTGGCCGGCAACCTCGCGGTGCTGCGCTCGGATCCCGACGCCTACCGCGCCGAGCTCTACCCCATCCCGCCGAGTTCGGGCTAGGGTCGAAACGTGGTCGAGATGCATCTCGTCGGGGTGCGGGTGGAGATGCCTACCAACAACCCGATCGTGCTCTTGCGAGAGGCGAACGGGGCGCATCGGGTACTGCCCATCTTCATTGGCCCGGTGGAAGCGACGGCCATCGCCTTCGCTATCCAAGGGGTCGTCACCCAGCGTCCCATGACCCACGACCTGATCCGCGACGTGCTGGTGTCGCTCGGCGTGGGCGTCGAGCGCATCGTGATCACCGAGCTGCGCGACCGCACCTTCTATGCCGAGATCCAGATGACCCGCAACGGCACGGCCTGCGAGGTGTCCAGTCGACCCTCCGACGCCATCGCCCTCGCCGCCCGCCTGGGCACCCCGATCTTCGCCGACGAGTCGGTGCTCGAGGAGGCGGCCGTGGCAGTGGGCGAGGAGGAGGAAGAAGAAGACGAGGTGGAACGGTTCCGGGAGTTCCTGGAGGGCGTCAACCCCGAGGACTTCGCTTCTTGAGGCTCGGCCGCGTCGACGGTCGTTGACTGTGGACAACTTCGGGATCTAGCCTCTCTGACACCAGCGTAACTACGTGGCTGTGAGCCGCCGGAGAGGGGTTGTCAGAATGGCCGAAACAGGCATGGCCGAAACAGGCATGGCCGAGGTGGGGTACCGGGGGCCGCAGGTCTGCGCCATCGTCGGCATCACCTACCGCCAGCTCGACTACTGGGCCCGAACCAACCTGATCCGCCCGTCGATCGCCGACGCCCGGGGCAGCGGGAGCCAGCGCCAGTACTCCTACCGGGACCTGGTGGAGCTCAAGGTCATCAAGAGCCTCCTCGACGCCGGCATGGCGCTACAGAAGGCTCGGCGGGCCATCGAGTACCTGCGGGCCAACCTGGGTACCGACATCGCCTCGGCCAGCCTGGTGCTGAACGGCCCCGACTCGGTGCTGCTGGCTCGCGACTCCGGGGAGCTGGTCGACCTGGTCCGCCAGGGCCAGGGCGTCTTCAGCATCATGGCCCTCGACGGGGTCACCGCCGCCCTCGACGCCGCAATCACCGAGCTGCACCCGGCCACCCCTCGCGGGGAGGTCGCCATCAAGCCCGCCCGTTCGGCCAGTGGCGGCACGGGGTAGTCCCCTGCTGGCCCACGAGGGTGTGCGCTTCGCCCACAACTCCGAGCGCCAGTTCGCCAAGCTCCTCGACTTCTACGGCATCGGCTGGGAGTACGAGCCCCATACGTTCGTGCTGGAGTGGGACAACGCGTCCAACCCCTCCCAGGCGTTCACCCCCGATTTCTACCTACCTGCCTACGACCTGTTCATCGAGATCACCACCATGAACCAGAACCTGGTGACCAAGAAGAACCGCAAGGCCCGCCGTCTGCGCGAGCTCTACCCCGATGTCCGCATCAAGATCTTCTACCAGCGTGACTACCTAAACCTGTTGGTGAAGTACGGCTTGGAGCCGCCGTCACAAGAGATGCCCATCGACGAGGCCGTCGAGCCCCTGCCCCTGCGCCTCGGAGACCCTGACCCCAGCGAACACCCGACCGAAGGCGGCCGCCGTCCGGCGTGAGATCACAGTCGGGGGGGGGGGGGGGGGGGGGGGGGGGGGGGGAAGGGGAGAAAGGGGGAGGGGAGAGCTCGTTGTCGTCCAGCGGGCGTGGGACCGAATCGGCGGAC
>JBPCJQ010000079.1:0-3723 GCA_051005135.1 Acidimicrobiales bacterium | reverse complement strand
GTTGGTCTGGTTCTGCGCCTTGCCTCCCAGTTTCTGCGCCGCAGCGTTGAACGCATCGGCATGCTGGGCGTGCTGTGCCATGGTCGTCATCGCGAACTTCTTGACAACCGCGTTGCCGTCGGCGATGTAAGGAAGGGTGAGCGCCTTGCCGTAGGTGGAGACCGCCAAGTTTTCCAAACTGGCCGACGTTTGCAACGCCTGGACATTCACATTGTCCTGGGTTGTGGCTGCCGACGCGGCCGAGGCCCACAGGCCGATGAAGGCCGCTCCAGCCGCCCCGAAGGCAGCCAGGGCCCCGCCGGCCTTCGCTCCTGAGGACGTTTCGGGGCGGTCCTCGACCACTCTCGCAGGGCCCGGTTCGGTGACGACCGGGTGAGCCTTTTGTTCTCGGCCGATCTCCACCAAGTCATCGATCGCCGCATTCGCGGTCCTCATCGACTCCGAGTGCAGGTCCTGGGACTGTTCAATGAGGTCATTGAAGACCCCCTCTTCATAGGGCACAGCTACCTCCTGTAGGTGAACAACGGACCCGTTCCCACCTTCAAACCCCACCGGGGCACCCAGGAACGGCACACAGCAAGACAGAGCGGCCTGGCCTTGGCGGGTCAGGAACCAAGCACATACAGCGCCACACGGCAGTACTACGGGGCCGCCATGGGGTCCGGATGACTGGACGCACGTGGATCCGGGCTAAGCTTGTGGAACGGCTTGTCATTCCTGAAGGAGCGCCTGTTGTCAAGTAGCGCCTCCTCGAAGAGGAGCTCGATCAGCCGTTCCGCGCTGGCAAACCGGTGCCGCAGTTCCGTAACGGGGCGCGCCAGAGCAGGCCCTTGGGGCCCGGGCGGTCCAACGAGGGCGGTCAAGGCCGGCCGGAGGCCGCCCGTAGGGGAAGCCTTGACGGCCCGGTCAGCCTCGTCAGGACAATGGGGATCGAAGCCCGTCAGGGCTTCTTGGATGCCCTCCTGCCGGCGCTGCGCAGGTGGACGGCATGCGGTCCGCTCTCCAGGACCAGTGCTGCTGGTCGGGCATCGCCGGGTTTGGTCCGGGTGCCGGTCATTCCTTCGCCATGGTCGGTGGCATGGAGCGTGTCGGCCGCAGCCGGGCGGGCTCAATCAAGCGCGCGGCCTCGCCTTTCGGGGGCCATGACAAGCAACGAGCACGCGCCCCGGCTGCGTCCGGGCCTTGGTCACCCCGCCTTGGCCAGGCAACGGATCTCGCCGTCACGCAGCCCGTAGTGGGCACAATGCCGGCGAGCTCCAGCAGGTCTCGACACCATTCCGGAAGACGGGCGTCTCCATGTGATCGGCATAGGCGCGGAAGGCGTCGTGGCGCAGGGCGGCGTGCTTGGACCCGGCCACCGGCCTGCGCCGGCCACCCATCTCGGGTAGCCACATGTAGTCGATCCCCGCGGCGGCACCCACCGCTCCATCTCCTGGCGTGCGAAATGGGGGTTGTGACGGCTGCCAGGGAAGGACCTGACGTCGACCACCCGCCCGACGTGGGCCTTGTCGAGCAACGAAGTGAACGCCTCGATCGACAGCGTGCCGTGCCCAAGGGTGCGCACCGTCGTCATCGCGTTCAGCGTAGGCAGAGGGCCTTGACCTGGCCCTAAGGGCCGCGCTCTAGGGTGCCGGCCGGAGCTCATCAGGTGACAGACAAGTCCGCGCCGCCAGACGCCATCGCCGACGCCGTCGCCGTCGCCGTCGCCCAGGTCGACTGCTCTCACCACCGCGTCCCCGAGCAATCGGTCGACCAGGGATGGCACGACTGGTCGACGCGGGTCGCCGCCGGTGAGCGCCAGCGGTTGTGCCACCGCTGTGAGAGGTGGGTCTGGGAATCGCTCTGGCCCGCGTGAAGCTCCTGGCCTGGTGGCGAGCACAGTGCCTGCGCCAGCGATGGTTGCGGGCCCGCGTCCCTCATAACAAGCCGCCTGACCACCGCGGAGCGCTCAAGTAGCCCGCCCACGCCAAGGCGGTGACCGATCGTTGGTGTCGCCGCGCCACCCCAATCCAGCAGGGGATGGCACGCTACGTGACAATGGCTCCCCGAACACGGCCGCTGGTGGCCCACCCGCGCTTGGCTTGGGGCGGCATCGTGGGGCCAGCGACGTTCGTGGCGGCTTGGCTGGTGAGCGGAGCGATGCGGCCCGGCTACTCGCCCGTCGCCGATGGCATCAGCCAGTTGGCGGCAGTCGGGGCGTCGACCCGGCCGCTCATGACGGCGGGCTTCGTGGTCTTCGGGGTGGGAGTGCCGGCTTACGCAGTAGCGCTGCATCGGTCGGTGCCAGGCTCGGCGTACCTGACGTCGATCGCTACAGGGCTCGCCGTGCTCGGTGTGGCTGCCTTCCCCCTGGGCAGGTCATCGACGACCGACGTTGTCCATGGCGGGTGGGCGATGATCGGCTATGTGACCCTGGCCGCGACGCCGTTGCTCGCGGCGCTCCCATTGGCTGCCTCGGGCCATCATCGGGCGGCCACGGCGTCGGTGGCAACGGGCGTGGCGTCGGGGCTGTGTCTGGCGGCGACCTTGGTCGGTCCTGGCCATGGACTGCTGCAGCGAGTGGGCCTCACGCTCGGCGACACCTGGCTGGTCGTGAGCGCGGCATGGATGCTGTCCGGTGGGCATGCGACCGGATAACCACCGAAGAGCTGAACGGCTGAGGGCAGACCGGTCAGCCGCGGATCACCTGCACCGAGCCTTGGGGCGTCGAGCCGGTGACCACCAGGGTGGCGGTAACCGGGTCGACGGCGACGGTGTTCGGCTGTCGCACCGTGTCGTAGGTGGTCCGCGACGTCACCGAGGTGCCCTTCAGGTGCAGCCCGACCAACTGGTTGGTGGCCGTGAGGGTGACCCACAACGTCGACCGGCTGTCGTCGTAGGCGATGCCGTAGGGCTTGGCTCCGACAGCGATTCGGGCGACCTGGCGGGGCCCCTTGGAATCCACCTTGAACCCGAGGATCGCCCCTCCGTTGGTGTCGACGACCCAGTAGACGCCGGCGCTACCAGTGACGGCGTGGGTCGGACCTTGCCCACTGTTGGCGCTGCCGATGACGGAGCCGTCCTTGCGGTAGGCGGTGATGCGCCGGCCTCGCACCCCCACGGTAACCATGACCGATCCGTCCGGCGCCGACGCCATGCCCCCGGGCTGGACCGGAGCCGGCACCACCCGGGTGACGGCGCCGCCCCGCACGATGTGGATGGTGTCGGCCAGCTCGTCGGCCACGAAGACGGTGTCGGCGCCGACGGCGATCGAGTCGTGGGGCTGACGGCCCACAGGTACCGACTCGAGGGTCCGGCCACTGGGAAGCTCGACGGCGACGAAACGGTCGTCGGACTCCTGCGGTATCAGCAGGGGCCCGTCGGGGCCGCCGAGGAACAGGTGGCGGGCCGAACCGCTCATGGCTACCATCCGGCGCGTGCCAGGATCGGCCTGGTCGAACAGCACCAGGGCGTCGGGGTCACGCACGCTCACCGCCACCGTGCCCGACCGGATCGCAGCCACCCCTTCCGGAGCGCCGGAAAGGGGGAACACCGTGCCCGCCACCTGGGGGCGGGGAGCCGGCGAAACCGCCGGTTCGGGAGCGGTGGGTAGCGGAGTGGCGGCCTTGGGCGTCGCCCCTCCGGAACAGGCCGCGCTCATCAGCGCGACCACGACGGCCGCGGGGGGGGGGAAAAGGAGGGGGGGGGGGGGGTTTTTTCTCCCGCCCCCCCACCCCCGGCTTC
>JBPCJQ010000078.1:0-15584 GCA_051005135.1 Acidimicrobiales bacterium | reverse complement strand
AGGCGTACTATCGGCGCGCCCAGAGGGCGCGGGCCCCCCCCCCCCCCCCCCCCCCCTACTCGCGTGCCGACGGAGAGATTCGAACTCTCACTGACGACGCCCTAAACGTCGTGCCTCTGCCAGTTGGGCTACGTCGGCGAGGACCACAGGGAACGCTAGCTTGGGTGCCATGACATCCGACTTGCCGGCGCCCGCCTTCACCGACCAGATGACCGTTGGTGACCGGGCCAACGACGTCTATGCCCGGCTGCTCAAGGAGCGCATCGTGTTCCTGGGCACCCAGGTCGACGACAACGCCGCCAACCTCATCTGTGCCCAGCTCCTCCTGCTGCAGTCCGAAGACCCCGAGAAGGACATCTTCCTCTACATCAACTCGCCGGGAGGCTCGGTATCGGCCGGCATGGCCATCTACGACACGATGCAGTACGTGAGCTGCGACGTGGGCACCATCTGCATGGGGCTGGCCGCCTCCATGGGCCAGTTCCTGCTGTGCGCGGGCGAGGCGGGCAAGCGCTACGCCCTGCCCCACTCCCGGGTGCTAATGCACCAACCCTCGGCCCAGATGCAGGGTGCCGCCGTCGACATCGCCATCCATGCCGAGCAGATCGTCTACACCAAGCGGGTCATGGCTGAGCGCATCGCTCAGCACACCGGCCAGGAGGTCTCCCAGATCGAGATCGACTTCGACCGCGACCGCTGGTTCACGGCCAGTGAGGCCCGCGAGTACGGCATCATCGACCAGGTGATCGAGCGCATCCGCCAGGTGGCCGCCTGAAGGTCATCGTCACCGGCTCGTCCGGGCTCATCGGCACCGCCCTGGCCGCCTCGCTGGAGGGCGATGGGAATTCGGTGACCCGCCTGGTCCGCCGCCCGCCCCGCGGTAGAGGAGAAGCCTCCTGGGACCCGGCGGCGGGCACAGTCGATGCCGCCACCCTGGATGGACACGATGCCGCCGTGAACCTGGCCGGCGTTGGCATCGGTGACCATCGCTGGACCCCCGCCCACAAGGCGGCCGTGCTCGACAGCCGGCTGCGGGCCACCAACCTGCTGGCCGAGACCCTGGCCAGGCTCGACCACCCGCCGGCGGTCCTGGCATCGGGATCGGCGGTGGGCTTCTACGGCGACCGGGGCGACGAGGAGCTCACCGAGCAGAGCGGGCCCGGCACCGGCTTCCTGGCCACGGTCGTGCAGGCATGGGAAGGGGTGGCCGCCCCAGCCCGGGACGCCGGTATCCGGGTCACCTACCTGCGCACCGGGGTGGTCCAGGCCGCGGAGGGTGGGGCGTTGGCCAAGCAGTTGCTGCCGTTCAAGGTGGGCCTCGGAGGGCGCCTGGGCTCGGGCCGCCAGTGGCTGTCGTGGATCGCCCTCGACGACGAGGTGGGCGCCATCCGCCACGTTGTCGACCACGCCGAGATCGAAGGTCCTGTCAACCTCACCGCTTCTCAACCGGTCACCAACGCCGGCTTCACCGCCACCCTGGGCCAGGTACTGCACCGGCCCACTGCGATACCGACACCCCTGTTCGGCCTGCGCATGGCGTTCGGCAGGGAGATGGTCGACGAGATGATGCTGGCCGGCCAGCGGGTGCGGCCGGCCGTGCTCGAGTCGACCGGCTACCGCTTCCGCCACCCGACCCTGGCCGAAGCCCTGGCCGCTATCCTCGGGAGGCCGCCGGCCTGAGCGACGTCAACCCCGCCGACGCCCTCCACCGCTACCGGGCCAAGCGCGACTTCACCGCCACCCCCGAGCCTCAGCCCGACGACACGGCCCACAAGGCAGGGCCCGGGCCCCGCTTCGTCGTCCAGGAGCACCACGCCCGCAGCATGCACTGGGACTTTCGCCTCGAGCGTGACGGTGTGCTCGTGTCATGGGCCGTCCCGAAGGGGGTACCGCCCGATCCCGCCGTCAACCACCTGGCCGTGCCCACCGAGGACCACCCGCTCTCCTACATCGACTTCGAGGGCGACATCCCATCCGGCCACTACGGCGCGGGCCACGTCTCGGTGTGGGACACCGGCACCTACGAGTGCCTCAAATGGTCGGGCTCCGAGGTGATGGTGGTGCTCCACGGGAGGCGGGTGCAGGGCCGCCACGTGCTGTTCCGCACTGGCGACAAAGCATGGATGATCCACCGCATGGACCCCCCGCAGGACCCTCAGCGCCAACCGCTGCCCGAGACCTTCGAGCCCATGATGGCGACTGCCGGGGTGCTGCCAAGCGAGGCCGACGGCACATGGGCATACGAGGTGCTGTGGCGGGGCCGCAGGGCCCGGGCCCGCTCGCAGGGCGGCCGGGTGTCGGTGGTCGACGACCATGGGATCGACGCCACAGCCCGCTGGCCGGCGCTGCGGGCACTGGGGCGCTGCCTGGGAGCCCACGAGGCGCTGCTCGACGGGGTCGTCACCGTGCTCGACCCCGAGGGAAGGCCTGACCCTGCGAACCTCGACCGCGCCGGGCGAGCGGGGGCGTCGCCAGTCAGCTACCTGATCTTCGACGTAGTTCACCTCGACGGCCACGACCTCTCGGGCCAGCCCTACGAGGAGCGCCGCCGGCGCCTCCACGAGCTGGGGCTGGTCAGTGGCGCAGCGTGGGCCGTGCCCGCCAACCATGTTGGCGACGGGGCCGCCTTCGCCGAGGCGGTGGCGGCCCGGGGGCTCCCCGGGGTAGTGGCCAAGCGCCTCGACGGTGCCTACCGGCCCGGGCCCTCACCCGACTGGGTCGTGGCGAGGGCCGAAGGGCGGCCTGTTACTTCTTGACTGCCGCCACCGCCAGGTCGAGCTGAACCTTCTTGCCCACCAGCACGCCGCCGCCCTCGAGGGCCACGTTCCACACCAGCCCCCAGGTCTCACGGTCGACGTCAGTCTTGGCCTCGAAGCCGAGGCGGGTGCCGCCCCACGGGTCGGTGGCGGTGCCGTTGTAGGTTGCCTCCAGGGTGACTGGGTGGGTCTGGCCCCGCACCGTGAGGTCGCCGGCAACCTTCAGGCGTTCGTCGTCGACCACCCGTACCTCGGTGCTGTGGAAGGTGAGGGTGGGGTATTTCTCCACGTCGAGGAAGTCGGCCGAGCGCAGGTGCTCGTCGCGCTTGAGATCGGAGGTGTCGATGCTGGCGGCGTCGATGGTGACTTCCACCGACGACCGCTCGGGGGGATCGGCCACGGTGATCGTGCCCGAGAAGGAGGTGAAGCGTCCCCGCACCTTCGACACCATCAGATGGCGGGCGACGAAGCCCACGTTGGAATGTGCCGGGTCGATCTCGTAGGTGCCCGGGTCGGGGACCTGGGTAGCTGTCGTCGCCGTGGTCGTGTCTGTCATGGTGGGTCTCCTCTCGCCGGCGACCGTTGTGATCGCTCCGTTGGTATGATTAGTAAGCAGCTTACTATTCGTAATATTCCCGAGCAAGGAGGGTAGGTGGCGTAATGTCGGGCCCAATGGAGGCCCCGGAGGCCCACGCAGGCCCGGCGACACAGATCGTCAGCGGGTTCTGCCCCCTCTACCATCGGGCCATCGAGATCATCGGCCGCCGGTGGACGGGCGTGATCGTGCGTACCCTCCTGAGTGGCAGTACCCGGTTCAGCCAGATCCAGGCCACCGTCCCCGGACTGTCCGGCCGCCTGCTGTCCGAACGCCTGAAGGAGCTCGAGACCGAAGGCATCGTGCACCGCGAGGTGCTCGACGAGACGCCCGTGCGCATCGAGTACCACCTCACGCCCAAGGGCGAGGCCCTAGCCGGCATCGTCGCCGCTACCTCGGCCTGGGCCGAGCGATGGCTGGCCCCACAGGCCTCGGCGCGAAACCGAGCCTGACGGTGCCGTGAGCCGCCTGGTCGACGGCATCCTGTCCCTGCACGGGTGGGCGGTTCTGGTCGTGGTCTTCGCCCTGCCTGCCCTGGAGGCATCGGCGTTCGTGGGTTTCGTCTTCCCCGGCGAGATCGCCGTGCTGCTCGGCGGGGTGCTGGCCTTCGAGCACCGGGCGCCGCTGTTGGCGGTGATCGCCGTGGCCGTGGCCGGGGCGGTGGTCGGCGACACCGTGGGCTACCTGGTGGGACGGCGGTGGGGGAGGCAGCTGCTGCGGGGCACGGTCGGGCGCATCGTCAAGGAGGAGCACCTCGACCGGGCCGAGCAGTACCTGGCTCGCCGGGGAGGCCGGGCCGTGTTCTTCGGGCGGTTCACAACCGCCCTGAGGGTGCTCATTCCCGGCCTGGCGGGCATGGCCCACGTCGACTACGCCACCTTCGCGGTATGGAACCTTGCCGGAGGGGCGATCTGGGCCACCGGCTTCGTGCTCCTGGGCTACGCCGCCGGCACCAGCTGGCGCCAGGTCGAGCACGCCGCCCGCCGCGCCGGCCTGGTGGCGGCCGTAGGCGCGGTGGCGGTCGTGGCTGTCGTTCTGGTCGCCCGATGGGCCGCCCACCACCAGGACCACCTGCGGGCCTTCGGTCGCCGCCAGCTCGAGCGCCCCCGTGTGGCTCGCCTGCGAGAGCGCTACGGCCGACAGATCGAGTTCCTGGTCGGGCGCCTCCGGCCGTCCGGGGCCCTGGGCATGTCACTGACCCTTTCGCTGGTCGCGATCGCGGCCATGGGATGGGTCCTGGGCGCCCTGGCCGGCGCCGCTCTCTCAGGCCGGGAGGTGGCGCGCTTCGACAAGCCGCTCCTCGACTGGCTGGTGGCCAACCGCGAACCTGGGCTAACCACGTTCATGCGCGGTGTCTCGGCTCTGGGGAGCTTCGCCATGCTGGCCCCATTGGGCGTGGTGCTGGGCCTGGTATGGCGCTGGCGAGCGGGGTCGTGGCGGCCGCTGGCCATGCTCGCCGGTGCCCTGGTCGGTGCCGTGGCTCTGGCCGACGTGGTCAAGGTGGCGGTGGCCCGGCCCCGGCCCCCGCTCACCATGGCGGTGGCCCATGTGTCGGGGTTCGCCTTCCCGTCCGGCCATGCCACCCAGGCCACGGCCATGTGGGGGATGGTGGCCGCCCTCGTGGCCGTGCACACACCGTCGTGGTCGGCGAAGGTGGCGGTATGGGCGTCGGCTGTGGCCGTCGCCCTGGCTGTCGGGGGCACGCGCGTCTACCTGGGCGTCCACTGGCCCAGCGACGTGCTCGGCGGCTGGGCCCTGGGCGCGCTGTGGCTGTTCGCCCTGCTGCTCACCGTGCGGATGGTCGACCTGCGCCGCCTCCGTCCCGGCCTCCACCCCGCCGAGCGCGGGGACGAGCTCGCCGCGCTCAGGGCCGGCCCGTCCGGCCCGCCAACCGCTTGAACTGGGTAGCCATCATCGCCGTCGGTGCGGGTGTGGGCCTGCTCGCCGGGCTCTTCGGCAAGGGCGGCTCGGCCATCGCCACGCCTCTGCTGCATGGCTTGGGGGTGCCTGCCATCGTTGCCGTTGCTGCGCCCCTCCCGGCGACCATCCCCTCGACCCTTGTAGCCACTGCCGCCTACTGGCGGGAACACCTCGTCGATCGGCGGGTGCTGCGTTGGAGCATCGGCTTCGGGGTTCCCGCCACCGTTGTGGGAGCCCTGGCCACGCGGTGGATCTCGGGCGGCCTGTTGGTGGAGGCGACCGACGTGATCGTCGCCGGGCTAGGTCTGCGCTTCCTCCTGGGCCCCCGAGCCCCCCGAGAGGTGCTCGGGGAGCCGTCCGCCTACCGCGCCCGCCTGGCCGCGGTAGGCGTGATCGTCGGCTTCGCCGCCGGGCTGTTGGCCAACAGCGGAGGCTTCTTGCTGGCGCCGCTGTACCTCGCCGTGCTGCGCCGTCCGGTGAAGACGGCCTTTGCCTGCTCCCTCGCCGTCGCCGCGGTGCTGGCCGTACCGGGCACCATCGTCCATTGGGCCCTCGGCCATATCGACTGGAACGTGGTCCTGGCCTTCGGGGTCGGATCTATCCCGCTCTCCTATGTCGGTGGGCGGATGGCGGTCCGTGCCAATCCCGAGCGTCTCCAACGTGTCTACGGAGCCGTCCTCGCCGTGCTGGGCGTGGGCTTCCTCGTGGCTGGCCGCTGAGCCCTCAGCCCTGGCGCGGCTCCCAGCGGAAGCGGCGTACGGCCACGGCCAGGCCGACCACTCCCCAGGCCAGTAGGACGGCGACATCGGCGGCGTGCATCCCGCTGCCCCCGATGTGGGGGTTGAACACCCGGATCATCTGCTTGTTGAGGTGGCGCACAGGGAAGACGGCGGCGATCTTGCCCAGGGCCGACGAGTCCCGGATCTCTCCGAACGTGCCCGAGATGAACAGCAGCGGGAAGAGGATGAAGTTGATGATGGCGGGGGCGGCGTCCTCGTTGGGGACGAAGGTGGAGACGGCCACGCCCAGGGCGCTGAAGCAGAAGGCGGCGATGGCGATGGTGAGCACCAGGCCCAGGTACCGGCCCGGGAAGGTGACGCCGTAGAACGCCAGGCCCAGGGCGATGGTGAGCACGCTGAGCACCAGTGACACCACGATCACCGATCCCACCAGGCCGCCGAGGTAGAGGGTGGACGGCAGGGGCGTGCCTCGCATGCGCTTGAGCAGCCCCTGCTCGCGTCGGATGCACAGCGAGAAGGCGAGGTTGGTGTAGCACGCCGAGATGAGCCCGAACGCCACGATGGCCGGCACGTAGTACTGGGCGAACTTCACCTTCCCGCCCTTCACGGGGATGGTGGAACCCCCGTTGATGGCGGTGAAGATGATCAAGAACATGAGGGGGAAGGCGAACGTGAACGCAGCCGCGGCAGGGTTGCGCCAGAACTCCTTCTGCTCCCAGCGCACCCGCTGCACCGCAGTCTTGGCCGTGCTCAAGATGCCTCCGTGTCCCCGTCGGCGGGTGTCGCGGGGGTGGCGGTGAGGCCGAGGTAGACGTCTTCGAGTGACGGTCGCTCCACTGTCAATGCCTCCAGGCGTTGGCCGCGCTCCAGGGCCCAGGTGGTGAGGGTGGCCAACGCGGTGGTGGGGTCGTCGGTCTCCACCGTGAGCATGCCTGCGCCGTCGGCCGTGGCCGCAACCGGCATCGCGACCGGCATCGCGGCTGGGTCGAGGTCGGCCGGCAGCCGGAAGCGGATGTGCACCTTCCCCTCGGCCCGGCCGCCGATCGACTCGGGAGGGCCCTCGGCCACCACCCGGCCGGCGGCGATCACAACGACGCTGTCGGCGAGAACCTGGGCCTCGTCCATGTAGTGGGTGGTGAGCAGGATGGTCTTGCCCAGCGAGCCCAGGTTACGCACCACCTCCCACGCCTGGCGCCGGGCGGTGGGGTCGAAGCCGGTGGTGGGCTCGTCGAGGAACAGCAGCTCGGGGTCGCCGATCAGCCCCAGGGCCAGGTCGAGGCGGCGCTGCTGGCCACCCGACAGGGTCTTCACCCTGGCGTCAGCTTTCTCTTGCAGGCCGACCAGCTCGATCACCTCCGGCACCCGGCGGGGTGCCCGGTAGCAGTCGGCGTGCATATGGAGCACCTCGGCGACGGTGAGATAGGGCGTGATCCCGCACTCCTGCAACACGATGCCGATGCGTTGGCGCAGCTCGGCGCCGCCGGAGGCGGGGTCCATCCCCAGCACGCGCACCTGGCCCTCGTCGCGGCTGCGGTACCCCTCGAGGATCTCCACGGTTGTGGTCTTGCCGGCGCCATTGGGGCCGAGCACCGCCACCACCTCGCCCGCCTCGACCGACAGGTCGAGGTCGTGCACGGCCACGAACGAGTCGTAGGATTTGCGCAGCCCCTCCACTTCGATAACTGCCACAAGTCGCTCCTCGCCATCGCCCTCGCGTGCCGGGACGGCACGTGACGGCGCCCTCGGCAGGACTCGAACCTGCGCCCCCGGCTCCGGAGGCCGGTGCTCTATCCGCTGAGCTACGAGGGCGGATCGCGCCGCCAGTGTAGGCGCCGGGGCGGCTCGGTCGGGCCGAGGCATCGGGCGCTAGCGTCCTGCGCCGATGCTCTGGGTGATCGTCGTGGTGGTGGTGGTCGGCGTCGGGTTGTGGTTGGCCCTCACCTTCAACCGCCTCGTGAGGCCATCGAGGAGGTGGAGAAGCCTCACCTGTGGTCGAAGTCGGACTGGTTGCTCACCAAGCGCAAGGACGCCGATGCCGAGCTGCTGGCCTACGAGGGAGATCTCCTGCAGTCGATCTTCAAAGGGCGCACCGAGGTGGAGCTCTCGGATCTCAAGAACACGTTCCATGCCAGCCTGATGCGCATCGAGGGCGAGCTTTACGACGACTCCCTTGCCCAGGGATGGTTCAGCAGGCGCCCCGACAAGCTTCGCGGCCGCTGGCTGGTGACCGGCGTGGCCCTCGCCGCCGCCGGCGCCGCCCTGGTGGCCGTGCTCGCCGCCACCACCCATCTCGGGCTGGTGCCGGTGCTGCTCGCCGGCCTCGTGCTGGCGGCCGGCCACCGCTTCATGCCGGCCCGCATGGCCAAGGGCAGCGCCACCCTCGCCCAGGTCAACGGCTTCCGCCGCTACATCGAGACGGCGGAAGCCGACCGCATGAGGTTCGCCGAGGAGGAGAACGTCTGGGCGGCCTACCTGCTCTACGCCATTGTTTTCGGCGCCACCCGAAGATGGGCCAGGGCCTTCGCCGGCCTGGGTGCCGACCAGCAGGCGGCGGTCTCGTCCTGGTACCTGTCGCCCTACCCGTTCGACCCGATGGGGTTCTCGGGCTCCATGGAGAGCTTCGCCCACACCGCGGCGGGGGCGATCGTGTCCACCCCGTCGTCGTCGGGCGGCAGCGGCTTCTCGGGCGGGTTCTCCGGCGGCGGAGGCGGCGGGGGGGGGTGGCGGGAGCTGGTAGACCCCTCCCGATGATCCGCGACACCCTCTCCCAGGCCGTGCGCGCCACCCTCGAGTCGTTGGGCGTCGACCCCGTGCCGGAGACGATCACAATCGAGCGGCCCGCCCTCCCCGATCACGGCGACTGGTCGACCAACGCCGCCCTGGTGTCGGCCAAGGCGGCGGGACGCAATCCCCGAGAGCTGGCCTCGGCCATGGCCGATCGCCTCGACGCCAACCGTCCGCCCTACGTGAGGGCGGTCGAGGTGGCGGGGCCCGGCTTCGTCAACTTCCGCCTCGACGACGGCTGGCTCCACGACGTGCTGGCCGACGTCGTAACTGCCGGCATCGATGGCTGGGCCCGCCACGATCTCGGCTTCGGTGAGAGGGTCGACGTGGAGTTCGTGTCCGCCAACCCCACCGGGCCGCTGCACGTGGGCGCCGGGCGGTGGGCGGCCTTCGGCGACTCGTTGTGCCGGCTGCTCGAGCGCTGCGGCTGGTTGGTGAGCCGCGAGTACTACGTGAACGACCGCGGCACCCAGATGGCGAAGTTCGTCGAGTCGATGGCGGCGGCGAAGGCGGGGCGCCCCGTTCCCGATGATGGCTACCACGGCCAGTACATCGTCGACTGGGCGGCCGAGATGCCCGACGGCGCCGACCCCGCGGTGTGGGGCTATGAGCGGGTCATGAGAGATCTGGCCGCGACCTTGGGGGCCATGGGGGTGCGCTTTGACACCTGGTTCAGCGAGCGTTCGTTGGTCACCTCGGGCGCACTCGACCGAACCCTGGCCGACCTGCGCGCCGCGGGCGCGGTCTACGAGGCCGAAGGGGCCACATGGTTCCGGGCCACCGACTTCGGCGACCGCCAGGACTACGTGCTGGTGAAGGGCGACGGCGAGCCCACCTACCTGCTGTCCGACATCGCCTATCACCGCGACAAGTTCGAGCGCGGCTTCGACCACCTGATCGACGTGTTCGGTGCCGACCACCACGGCCACGTGGCCCGGGTGCAGGCGGGCGTGGCCGCCCTGGGCCACGAGGGTCACCTCGAGATGATCCTGGGCCAGCTCGTCACCGTCCGCCGGGGCGACGAGGTGGTGCGGGCCAGCAAGCGCAGCGGTGACTTTGTCGACCTGGCCGAGGTGCTCGACGAGGTGGGCCCCGACGTGGCCCGCCTCATCTTCCTCCTGCAGTCGATCGACACCCGCCAGGCCTTCGACCTCGATGCCGTCCGCGCCCAGTCGATGGACAACCCCGTCTACTACTTGCAGTATGCCCACGCCCGAATCGCCTCCATCTCCCGGGTGGCGGTCGAGCGGGGCGTGCGCCGCCTGCCGCTCGCCCAGGTCGACCTGGGGTTGCTCGCCCATCCTCGTGAGCTCGACATCCTGCGGGCCGTGGCCGAGCTGCCCGACGTGGTTGCGTCGGCCTGCCTTACCAGGGCGCCGCACCGGGTGACCACGTGGGTTCTCGACCTGGCCGGCAGGTTCCACGGCTTTTACCACGACTGCCAGATCCTGTCGCCCGACGTCGACCCCGGGCTGGCCCAGGCCCGACTGTGGTTGGTGGAGGCGGCCCGGGTCGGCCTGGCCGTGGCCCTCGACCTTCTCGGGGTGGCCGCCCCCGACAGCATGTGAGCCCGCCCGGGCCCGCCGGCCCGGCCGGCGCCGCCGGCCGAGCCGCAGCGACCGATCCCGTGGCGGCGGATCTGCTGCCGCTCACGGCGCGTATCGCCGACGACGGGCGCCTGTCGATAGGGGGCGTCGACCTGTGCGACCTGGCCGCCGAGCCGGGCCCGAGCGGCCCCCTGAGCGGCGGGTCGGGCCCGAGCGGCCCCCTGAGCCGAGGACAGGGCACTCCGCTGTTCGTCTACGATGAGACCCACCTGCGGACCCGCTGCCGGGAGGCAGTGGCCGCCTTCGGCCCCGGCGTAGCCTATGCCAGCAAGGCATTCCTGTGCGTGGCCATGGCCCGGCTGGTGCACGAGGAGGGCATGCACCTCGACGTGGCCACGGGCGGCGAGCTGCACGTGGCCCTGGCCGCCGGCGTCCCCCCCGCCGACCTGAAGCTGCACGGCAACAACAAGTCGCTCGCCGAGCTGCGCCGGGCTCGGGAGCTCGGCGTGCGGCTGGTGGTCGATTCCTTCGACGAGCTCGACCGCCTCGAGCGCCTCCACTCCGCCGACGGCATCACCGCCGAGGTGCTCATCCGGGTCACACCCGGTGTCGAGGCCCACACCCACGAGTACGTGATGACGGGCCAGGTCGACTCCAAGTTCGGCTTCGGCCTGGCCTGCGGCGACGCCGCCCGGGCGGTCGAGCGGGTGGCGGGGTCACCGGCAACCGAGGTCGTCGGGCTCCACTGCCACATCGGCAGCCAGATCTTCCTGTCCCACTCCTTTGCCAAGGCGGTGGAGACGATGGCCGACTTCGTCCGTCCCCTCGGCCTTCCCGAGCTGTGCGTGGGCGGGGGCCTCGGCGTGCCCTACGTGGCCGGCGAGCAGGCGCCCTCGATCTCCGAGTGGGCGACCGTCGTGCACGACGCCTGCCGGCGAGCCGGCATAGATGCCCGGGTCACCGCCGAGCCCGGCAGGTCGATCGTCGCCACCGCCGGCCTCACCCTGTACCGGGTCGGCACGATCAAAGAGATCGCCGGCGTGCGCACCTACGTGTCGGTCGACGGGGGCATGAGCGACAACCCCCGGCCCGTGCTCTATGGCAGCGGCTACGAGGCGTTCCTGCCCCGGGCCGCGGGGGCCGAGCGGCCCCGGGTCGCCACCGTGGTGGGCAAGCACTGCGAGTCGGGCGACTTGGTGGTGCGCGATGCCCATCTCCCGGCCGACGTGGCCGTGGGCGACGTCTTGTGCACGCCGGTCACCGGCGCCTACGGCCATTCCATGGCGTCCAACTACAACAAGGTCACCCGCCCCGCGGTGGTCTTCGTGGCCGACGGCCGAGCCCGCGTGGTGGTCCGCCGCGAGTCCCTCGACGACCTCCTGGGCCTCGACGAGGTCTGAATCGTTCTGCGCGCGTTTTCTAACCCCCACGGTTGGAGAGCGCGCAAAGAACGGCGGGGGCGGGGCAGCCGGTACGGTTGACCGGTGGACCGTGACGTCGTGCGAGTGGGCCTATTGGGTTGCGGCACCGTGGGCGCCGCCCTGGTACAGCTCATTGCCGAGCACGGCGACACCATCGCGGCGCGCTCGGGGGTGCGGCTCGAGGTGGCCCGGGTGGCGGTGTCCGACACCGGCCGGCAGCGCCCTGTCACCTTCGCCGACGGGGTGCTGAGCGACGGCGCCGCCGCGGTGGTGGCGTCGCCCGAAGTCGACGTGGTGGTGGAGGTCATGGGCGGCATCGAGCCTGCCCGCGATCTCATCCGCACTGCCCTGGAGGCGGGCAAGCCGGTGGTCACCGCCAACAAGGAGGTTCTGGCCACGGCGGGCGCCGAGCTGGTGGAGGTGGCGGCCAAGGCCGGCGTCGACCTCCTCTACGAGGCGGCGGTGGCGGGCGCCATCCCCATCCTGCGGCCCCTGCGGGAGTCGTTGGCCGGCGACCGCCTCCGCCGGGTGATGGGCATCGTGAACGGCACCACCAACTTCATCCTGACCCGCATGAGCGAGAGCGGCCGCTCGTTCGCCGACGCGCTCGGGGAGGCCCAGGCCCTCGGCTATGCCGAGCGCGACCCCACCGCCGACGTGGAGGGCTACGACGCCGCCGCCAAGGCCGCCATCATCGCCAGCGTGGCCCTCGGCGTACAGGTGGTTACCGCCGACGTGCACCGCGAGGGCATCTCGGGCGTTACTACCCTCGACATCGCCATGGCCGCCCGGCTGGGCTACGTCATCAAGCTCCTGGCCATCGTGGAGGCGGTCGACGATCCCCACGGAGGCCCCGGGGAGGTGGCGGTGCGGGTGCACCCCGCCATGGTGCCCGCCGATCACCCGCTGGCCTCGGTGCGCGACTCCTACAACGCGGTATTCGTGGAGGGGGCGGCAGCGGGCGAGCTCATGTTCTACGGCCGGGGAGCAGGGGGGCGACCCACGGCGTCGGCCGTGTTGGGCGACCTGGTCGACGCCGCCGTCAACCTGCGCCGGGGCACCGCGGCCGCACCCGCCGGGCTGGTGCCCGCTCGCATCCGGCCCATAGGTGAGCTGAGCTCGCAGTACTACCTCACCATCGACGTGGTCGACCGTCCCGGCGTGCTCGAGAAGGTGGCGGGGGCCACCGCCCGCCACGGGGTATCGATCCTCAAGATGGAACAGGTCGGCCTGGGAGACGAGGCTCGCCTGGTGCTTGTCACCCACACCGCCGGCGAACGTGCCATGCAAGCCACCATTGCCGACCTCCGAGAGCTCGACGAGGTCGACCGGGTGGGAAGCCTGCTGCGGGTCATCGGGCCCGAGTAGGCAGCGGGGTACGGGATGGCCGCAGCCGCCTGGCGAGGGATCATCGAGGAGTACCGCCAGTTCCTGCCGGTCGGTGAGGGCACTCCGGTGGTCACCCTCCAAGAGGGCGCCACACCGCTGCTGCCCGCCCCCCGGCTGTCGGCCCGCGTGGGCGCCTCGGTGTGGCTCAAGGTGGAGGGCGCCAACCCGACCGGGTCGTTCAAGGACAGGGGCATGACCCTGGCCATCTCCAAGGCGTTGGAGGACAAGGCCGAGGCGGTGGTGTGCGCATCCACCGGCAACACGTCGGCGTCGGCCGCGGCCTACGCCACGCGGGCCGGAATCACCTGCGCGGTGCTGATCCCCGAGGGCTACATCGCCCTGGGCAAGCTGGCCCAGGCCCTCATCTCGGGGGCCCGCGTGCTGCAGATCCGAGGCAACTTCGACGACGCCTTCGCCCTGGTGCGGGCGGTTGCCGACAGGGCCCCGGTGACGGTGGTCAACTCGGTGAACCCCTACCGCATCGAGGGCCAGAAGTCGGCGGCGTTCGAGATCGTCGACACCCTGGGGGAGGCGCCCGACGTTCATTGCATCCCGGTCGGCAACGCCGGCAACATCACCGCCTACTGGAAGGGCTACCGCCAGTACCAGGACGCGGGGCGTGCCACCCGGCTCCCGGCCATGTTCGGGTTCCAGGCCGCGGGCGCCGCCCCCATCGTCCTCGGCCACCCCGTCGAGAGGCCCGAGACCGTGGCCACGGCCATCCGCATCGGCCGCCCCGCGTCGTGGTACGGGGCCACGGCGGCCGCTTCGGAGTCGGGGGGTGCCATCAAGGCTGTCACCGACGACCAGATCCTGGCGGCCTACCGCTTCCTGGCTGCCGAGGAGGCGGTGTTCTGCGAGCCGGCGTCGGCCGCCTCGGTGGCCGGCCTGCTCGGGATTGGCGTGCCGGCGGGATCGACGGTGGTGTGCACTCTCACCGGCCACGGCTTGAAGGACCCCGACCGGGCCATTGCCCAGATCGAGGTGCCCGCCGCCGTCGACCCCGACGAGAGCGCCGTCATCACCGCGCTCGGCCTGTAGCCGGCCCTCGCCCGCGCAAGAGGTCCCTCAGAGGGCCAATGGCGCGAGTCGGGCCGATGGTTCGCCGGCACGCCCGCGCAAGAGGTCCCTCAGAGGGCCAAAGGCGCGAGTTCGGGCAGTGAGGTGGGCGAGGGGTCGTAGCATCAGCGCCATGAAGTACGTGGTGTGCGTGCCTGACGGGGCGTCGGACGAGCCGGTGGCCGCCCTGGGCGGGCGCACGCCCCTGGAGGCGGCAGCCATGCCTCACCTGGCCGCCCTGGCGGCGCGGGGCGAGGTGGGCCGGGCCGCCACCATCCCTGCCGGGTTCCCGCCCGGCAGCGACGTGGGCAACCTGTCCATCCTGGGCTACGACCCGGCCCGCTACCACACCGGCCGGGCGCCCATCGAAGCGGCGGCCATGGGCCTGCGCCTCGGCCCCGACCAGGTCGCCTACCGCGCCAACCTGGCCACGGTAGGGGCCGACGGCACCATGGTGGACTTCGCCGGCGGCCACCCGTCCACCGAGGCAGCGGCCGAGGTGGTTGCCGCCCTCGACCACGAGCTGGGCACCGACGGGCTGTCGTTCCACGCCGGCGTGCAGTACCGCCACATTCTCGTCACGCCCCGCTCGTGGGCCGACGCGGAGTGCCTACCGCCCCACGACCTCACCGGGCGGCCCGCGGTGTGGCCCACCGGCCCCGCCGCCCCCCGCCTGCGGGAGCTCATGGACGCCTCGCGGGCTGTGCTGACCCGCTTCCCCGAGGTGGCCGCCACCCAGGTGTGGCTGTGGGGCCAGGGCCCCCAGCCGGTGATCCGGTCGTTCGCCGACACCTACGGGCTGTCCGCCCGCCTGGTGACCGCCGTCGACCTGGTGAGGGGCCTGGGGGCGTTGACCGGCATACCCGCCGTCGAGGTGGAGGGCGCCACCGGCTGGTACGACACCAACTACGAGGGCAAGCGCGACGCCTGCCTGCAGTCATTGGCTGATGGGGCCGACCTATTCCTCATCCACGTGGAGGCGAGCGACGAGGCTGGCCACGCCGGCGACCTGGCGGCTAAGGTGGAGGCTCTGGAGAACTGGGACCGCCGCATCCTGGGGCCCCTCGTGGAGGGGCTCGACGACGGGCTCGGCCCCTGGCGCCTGCTCCTGCTACCCGACCACCCCACACCGGTGGCACTGCGCACCCACACCTGCGACCCGGTGCCCTACGTGCTGGTCGACTCGGCCACCGACGGCCCCGGCGGCGTGTACTCCGAGGCCGCCACCGCGGCCTGCCCTCCTGTCGCCGGCCACAGCCTCATGGGCCGCCTCACCCGCCGTTCTGGTCAGGTTTGCCCTCGCCCCGGCGAGGTTAAACACGCACCAAAAGAGGGGTGGTAGGGTGGCCAGAATTTTGTCCCGTGGGAGAAAC